>JBQGEK010000387.1:0-14545 GCA_052039575.1 Patulibacter sp.
TCCGCTTCAACGGCCCGGAGATCACGGATCGCGCCGACTGGGTGCGGGTGCTCGGATGGCAGGGCCGCGGGTCGTTCAGCAACGTCTTCGAGCGGCAGGACGACGGCAGCTGGCGGTCGACCGAACGGGTACCGGTCGGCGGGCCGTGGCGGACGATCCTCAACGTCAACGGGCGCGGCACGGTGCTCGGCGCGCCGATCTACATGCCGGCGGACCCGGCCGTCGACTTCCCGGGCTTCCCGCTGACGGCCACGGTCACCCGCGAGATCACCCAGCTCGAACGGCTGGCTCAGATCGAGCGCAAGCAGGACGCGCCGGACTGGGCCTGGAGACCGGCCACCTGGTCGGTGCTCGGGCTCAACCTGCTGCTGGCGATCGGCGTCGCGATCGCCGCGGTGCGGATCGGGCGCGTCCGGCCCGACGCAGAAGACGACGGCCCCGCGTCGGGCGCCGCCCGCAGTGGCGGCGACGACGATCGGACCGAGCCGGTGGTCCGGGCGTGATCCTGGTCGTCGCCCACCACCTGGAAGGTCCGATCGCCGCCGCGTTCGCGCTGCCGCCGCTGATCCTGGTCGGCGCCGTGGTGCTCTGGCTGCGCCGCCGCGAGCCGTCCGAGGAACAGGAGTTCGACTGGGCGGCCGACGAGGATCCGCCGACGTCCTGAGGCCGCGGCCCTACGCGCCCGGCCCGCGGTCGGAGGCCTCGGACCCGAGCCGCGCGACGAGCTCGCGCGTCGCGGCCGAGGGGGCGATGCCGAGCTGGTGGTGCAGCCGCTGGCTGTGCTCACGGTAGGCGCGGATCGCCGACGCGCGATCGCCGGCCGCGGCGAGCCGGCCGATCAGCCGGCGGCCGACGTCCTCGGCAAGCGGGTCCCACTCGACCTGACGCTGCGTCAGCTCGATCGCCGAGCCGAGTCGGTGCTGCCGTTCGGCGGCCGTGGCGAGTCGCTCGAGGACCTCGACCACCCGAGCGCGGTGACGCTCGCGAGCGAGGATCGCCCAGTCGTCGTCGAGCCCGTCGAGCAGCCTCCCACGCGCCAGCTCCTGCGCCCGCTCGAGCTCGCCGGCCGCGACGGCGCGGTCGAACTCGCGGGCGTCGACCCACAGCTCCGGACCATCCCGCAGGCCGACGCGATCGTCGTCGGTGGTCACCCACTCCCCGAGCTCGCGGCGCAGCGACCACAGCGCGCTGCGCAGGTTGGCCCGGGCCGTGGTGTCGTACACCTCCGGCCAGAAGCGGCTTGCCAACTCGGAGCGGGACACGGTGCCCGGGGCGATCGCCAGCGCCCCGAACAGCGCCCACGGCCGCAGCGACGCACGCGGTCGGAGCGTCGTTCCGTCGACGTCGACCTCGATCCGCCCGAGTACGCGGGCCCGCAACATGGTTCCGATCGTACTCCCGTCCGCTCCCCGCCCCGGACGCGCCGTTGACGTGCGTTTGACGCGGTCGCCACGGCGACGCGACGGGGTCCGCGCAATGCTGGACGTGGGTTCCGAAGCGACAGGTCGGAACCTCAGGAACCGGCTCTCGGAACGCGTGGCCGCCGGGCTTCCCGGGCACCGCCGCTCCGGAACCGGTTCCAGGACCGACGGACGAGGAGGACACCATGGCGATGGGGATGGAGACCAGCTTCGACATCGACCGGCTCCGTCACGCGGTCGAGCAGCGCGACGCGGCAGCGCAGCTCTCGATGTACGCGCCTGACGCGGAGGTGCGGATCGTCGATCACCTCAGTCAGCCCAAGGCACCGCGGGTGCTCCACGACCGGGAGGAGATCGGTGCGTGGCTCGAGGACGTCTGCGCCCGTCCGATGACCCATGCGGTCGAGCGAGCCGTTGCCACCGAGGACGGTGGCGCGTTCACCGAGATCTGCCACTACCCCGACGGAACGAACGTCGTGGCGGCGACCGTGTTCGGGTTGGCGGGTGGACAGATCGCCAGTCAGACCGTCGTCCAGGCGTGGGACGAGGAGGAGGCAGACACGACGAATCCCGCGTGATGGTGACGACGGGGGTGTTGGCGGCGTCGCAGCGGTTGGGCGGCGCCGCTCCCCCGATCGGGGCCGGTCGCGCTCAGGCGACGGGCTCGGGGTCGGTGAACTCCCCGGGCTGTTTCGTGAACGCGGCGGTGGCGGCGGCCATCTGGTTGGGTGAGCCGAGCAGCGGCCGCTGCCGCTCGGTCTCGAGCCTCAGGGCGGCGGCGTCGTCGATCGCCCACGCCTCGTTCAGCAGTCGCTTGCCCGCGCGGATCGCGTCCGGCGAGCGATCGGCGATCGCTCGAGCCAGCTCGAGGGCCGCGGCGCGCGGGTCGTCGGCGGTCCGGGTGACCAGGCCGAGCTCGTCGGCCTCGGTCCCGGAGACGACGCGTCCGGTGAAGGTCAGCTCCTTGGCGACGTCCTGCGCGACGACCTGAGGCAGGGTCACGGTCAGTCCCATGTCGGGGACCAGACCCCACTTGATCTCCATCACCGACAGCTTGGCGTCGGCACGCGCGATCCGGATGTCGGCACCGAGCGCGATCTGCAGCCCGCCGCCGAAGCAGTTGCCGTGGATCGCGGCGATCACCGGGACCGGCACGTCGCGCCAGTCCACCGCGACGGCCTGGGCGAGGTTGGCGATCTCGTCGTCGGGCCGTTCGAGCAGGCCGTTCATGTCGACGGGGCTGTCGCCGGTGAAGAAGCTCTGGATGTCGAGGCCGGCACTGAAGCTCGGGCCGTCCCCCGACAGCACGACCGCGCGGACTCCCGCGATCGTGCGGATCCGGCGGGCGGCGTCGCGGAGCGCGATGAACATGTGGCCGTCGAGTCCGTTGTGCTTGTCGCCGCGCACCATCCGCACGTCGGCGATGTGGTCGGTGACGTCGATCGTGACGCGCTGCTCGCTCATGCCGGCATCTTCGCGGTTCTGGACACGCGGTGGGGGATGGATCGGTGGGGCCGTGGGCGGAAGGTTGCAGGACGCGTATCAACCGCCTCGGTTCCGGCGGGGGACAGCTACCGTGTCCTGTGCTGCATGACCGAGCCCCGACGACCGCGCCCGCCGCGCCCCGGAGATTCTCCGCGCGACCGCCCCGCCCCGTCCCGGAGCCCCCGTTCGCGACCCACGGAGCGATCCTCGTCCCGTTCGTCGCGTGACGCGCCGCGTCTCGGCGCGGTGGGCGACCGGAACCCGAGGGCGGCCGGTGGTCGTTCCCCGGGTCGCCCCGCCGGCCGCAACCCGAACGGCCCGAGCGGTCGCGGCCCCGGCGACCGGGGGCCGGGCGGACGCGGACCCGGAGGACGTGGCCCGGGCGACGGCAACGGCGGCTCGTCCGGCCGTGGGCAGGGGCAGTCTCCGCGCCGCCTGCCGGTCGGCGGCTGGACGCTGGCCGGCCTGGTCGCCCTGGGCGTCGTGCTGCTGCTGGTCGTGGTCGCCGTCGGCGTGCGGATGACCCACGGCGACACCGCCCTCCCCGGCACGCAGGTGGCGGGCGTCGACGTCGGTGGGCAGTCCGAGTCCGAGATCCGTGATCGCCTTGCTCCCCAGCTGTCCGGTGACCGTCGGCTGCTGCTGCGCGCCGACGGCGAGACGGTGCGGATCTCGCTGAACGCCGCCGGCTACCAGGTCGACCTCGACGAGACCGCACGCGACGCCGTCCAGGCCGGGCGCAGCGGGTTCCTCGCGGGGATCCCGGCGACGTTGATCGGGCTGGTCTCGTCGCGGACCTCCCCGGTCGAGGCGGACGTCGACGACGAGAAGCTCCGCAAGGCGCTGACCCGGGTCGAGGACGCGGTCGGCCGCAAGCCCGACCCGGGTGCGCTCTCGGTCGACCCCGACACGCTCGACGTCACCACCAAGCCGTCGAGGGCCGGGCAGACCGTCGACCGCGATCGGCTGATGGTGCGGACCAACCGCGAGCTGATGGCGGGACGGCTCGGTCCGATCGACGTGCCGTTGCAGGAGGTCCCGGCCGTCTCGGCCCAGCGACTCGCCGAGCTGGCGGACGAGGCTCGCGCCTACGTGCTGAAGCCGATGCGCTTGACCGGCGCGGGATCGCCGCTCGAGCTGACCGCCGACGAGGTCGCGCCCCTGCTGTCCCTGCAGAGCCGCGACGACGGGCAGAAGGCCGAGCTCGGCGTCGGCCTCGAGCAGCTCCGCGCGCTGCTCGACCGCGTCGAGGAACGCGGCAACCGCGAGCCGCGGGACGCCCGGATCACCGTGCCGGCTGCCGATCCCGGCGTCCTCTCCGACAAGGGCGACGTCACCTGGGAGCCGCGGCGCGCCACGGTCACCACCGGCACGGCTCGCACCGGCCGGACCGTCGAGCGCGGACCGCTGGCGACGGCGATCCGCAAGGCGGGCGCCGACGGCAAGCACACGGTGCGGGTGCCCTCCAAGACCACGCAGCCGAAGGTGACCACCGACGGCGCCGAGAAGGTCCGCTGGATGATCGGCAGCTTCACCACCCCCTACACGCCGGGCCAACCGCGGGTGACGAACATCCGCAAGATGGCCGACACGGTCGACGGCACCGTGATCCCGCCGGGCGGGACGTTCTCGCTCAACGGGATCACCGGCGAGCGGACGAAGGGCAAGGGCTACGTCGAGGCGCCGTTCATCGCCGGCAACAAGATCGAGCCGTCGGTCGGCGGTGGCGTGTCGCAGTTCTCGACGACCGTCTACAACGCCGCGTACTTCGCCGGGCTGCAGATCAACGCGTTCCGCGCCCACAGCCTCTACATCGACCGCTATCCCGCCGGCCGCGAGTCGACGCTGAACTTCCCCGACATCGACATGCGCTGGACCAACGACACCGATGCGCCGGTCGTCGTACGAGCCAGCTACAACGACGCCGGGGTGACCGTGGCCCTCTACGGCAACAACGGCGGCCGCGAGGTCTCCTCGTCGTCCGGGGACCGCGAGCCGGTCGACGGCGGCGACTTCCAGGTCACGGTGACCCGCACGATCCGCTACGACGACGGCCGCGAAGCCGAGCAGCCGGTGACCACGCGCTACGAGATCGAGGTCAAGGACGAGGAGCCGGACGAGTCGTCCGAGAGCTCCGCCGCGTCGCCGGGGTCCGAGGACGCCGTCTCCGACGACGACGGAGACGCTCAGTAGCCCTGCCCGGGACGGGCGATCCGTCCCATGGCTTGCGTTCCGGCCGCGGCACGTGAGAGCGTACGTCCTGTGCCACTCGGAAGCTCTCTGTTCCTGATCGCGGTCGGCGCGATCCTGAAGTTCGCCGTGACGGCGTCCGTCGCCGGGATCGACTTGCAGGTCGTGGGCGTGATCCTGATGGTCATCGGCGTCGTCGGCCTCGTGATCAGCCTGTTCCTGATCTACGGCCGCGAGACGCCTCCGGGCCCCCCGGCGCCGCCGACCGAGGTCGTCGAGCGTCGACGGAGCTACTGACGCTCGTCGTTCGCGCCCGAGCGAGCCGAGCCCGATGTCGACGCCGTTCTCCTCGGTCCGCCTGGGGACCTCCGCTCCGGAGCGGATCAACCGTCTGCGCAGCGCCCTCGGCGTGACCAGCTTCGGGATCAATCAGATCGTGCTCGAACCGGGCCAGCGCATGCGGATCCATCGCCACCGCGATCAGGAAGAGGTCTTCCTGGTGCTGGCGGGCGAGCTGACGATCGCCTTCGGGCCGGACGACGCCCACGGCTTCGGCGTCGGCGAGCTCGTGAGGATCGCGCCGGAGACGGTCCGGCGGATGGAGAATCGGGGAACCAGCCGGCTCTCGTTGCTGGCCCTGGGCGGGGCCGGGCCGGAGCACCAGCCCCGCGACGCCGAGGCGTTCCCCGACTGGGACGGCCAACCGGCGGCGCCCGCCGACGTCCCCTTCCCGCCCGACCTCTCGGTCTAGTCGCGCGCCCGCTCGGGCGTCCGGCAAGGGCGACGGGTGACGCTCGCGGCTACTTCGGGGCGTCGCCGCGCTTCTTCTGCTTGGCGGCCTTCTGGCGCTCGGTCGTGTTGAGGATGTTCTTGCGCAGCCGGACGTTCTCCGGGGTCACCTCGACGCACTCGTCGTCGGCGATGAACTCCAGCGCCTGGTCGAGCGTCATCTCGCGCGGCGGCACGATCTTGACGAGCTCCTCCGAGGTCGCCGAGCGGATGTTGGTCACCTTGCGCTCGCGGACCGCGTTGACGTCGAGGTCCTCGGCGCGCTTGTTCTCGCCGATCACCGAGCCCTCGTAGACCTCGTCGCCGACCGACACGAACAGCGTGCCGCGGTCCTGCATCGCGATCACGGCGTAGCTGGTGATCTTGCCGGTCCGGTCGTTGACCATCGAGCCGGCCTGGCGCGTGCGGATGTCGCCCGCCCACGGCGCCCAGCCGTCGAAGATCGAGTGCATCATGCCCGCGCCGCGGGTCACGGTCAGGAACTCGGTGCGGACGCCGATCAGGCCGCGGGCGGGGATCCGGAACTCCATCCGGATCCATCCGGTGCCGTGGCCGCCCATCGAGAGCATCTGGCCCTTGCGCTCGGCCATCAGCTGGGTGATCGCGCCGAGGTGCTCCTCCGGCGTGTCGATCGTGACCGCTTCCTGCGGCTCCTCGCGCCCTCCGTCCTCGCCCGTGCGGACGAGCACGCGCGGCTTGCCGACCGTCATCTCGAAGCCCTCGCGGCGCATGTTCTCCACGAGCACCGCCAGCTGCAGCTCGCCGCGGCCGTGGACCTCCCACGTGTCCGGGCGCTCGGTCGGCTCGACCTTCAGCGAGACGTTGCCGATCAGCTCCTGCTGCAGGCGGGCCTCGATCATCCGAGCGGTCAGCTTGTCGCCCTCGCGACCGGCCATCGGGGACGTGTTGACGCCGATCGTCATCGCCAGCGACGGCTCGTCGACCGTGATCGGGGGCAGCGGACGCGGGTCCTCGATGCTGGTCAGGGTGTCGCCGAGCTCGATGTCGGGGAAGCCCGCGATCGCGGCGATCTCGCCCGGGCCGATCTCCTCGGCGGCGACGCGCTCCAGGCCGCGGGTGACGAACAGCTCGCCGACCTTCGCCTTGGTCTCGGTGCCGGCGCGCTTGACCCACAGCACCTGGTCGCCGCGGCGCAGCGTGCCGTGCTTGATCTTGGAGATCCCCAGACGGCCGAGGTACGGCGAGGCATCGAGGTTGCCGATCTGAGCCTGGAGCGGGTGCCCCGGGTCGTGGACCGGAGCGGGGACGGCCTCGAGGATGCCGTCGAGCAGCGGCGCGAGGTCCTCGGCGAGCTCGTTCGGGTGGATTCCGGCGCGGCCGTCGCGGCCGATCGCGTAGTAGACCGGGAACTCGAGCTGGTGGTCCTGGGCGTCGAGGTCGAGGAACAGCTCCTCGGTCGCGCTGACGACCTCGTCGATCTGGGCGTCCGGGCGGTCGACCTTGTTGACGACCAGGATCACCGGCAGATCGGCCTCGAGTGCCTTGCGCAGCACGAAGCGGGTCTGGGGCAGCGGCCCCTCCGCCGAGTCGACGAGCAGCACGACGCCGTCGACCAGGGCCAGGCCGCGCTCGACCTCACCGCCGAAGTCCGCGTGGCCGGGGGTGTCGACGATCGTGATCGTCGTGCCCTTCCAGTCGATCACGGTGTGCTTGGCGAGGATCGTGATCCCGCGCTCGCGCTCCTGATCGTTGGAATCCATGATCCGGTCGGCGTCCTCGCCGCGGTTCAGGGCCCCGGACTGACGCAGCATGGCGTCGACCAGGGTCGTCTTGCCGTGGTCGACGTGCGCGACGATGGCAACGGTACGGAGGTCTTGGCGTGCGGCGGACATGCGGCACGGAAGGATAGGGATCTCCCGGCGCCGAGCCATTGACATAGGCCGTGCGCGTGGATACAGGGCCCGGAGAGCGGGCCCGTGGGCGGCCCCGGCCGGGGCTCCCGGTCGACCGGCTCCGGCCGCCGGGGGAACGTCTACGCTCCTCAGGTGACCGTCGCGGTCCCACGACGTGTTCTCACGGCGCTCATCGTGCTCATCGGCGGGCTCGTCGCCGTCCCGTCGGCCGGGGCGGTGGTCGGCGGCACGACACTCGATCCGAAGCGGTTCCCGCAGGTGGTCACGCTCGCCGACGTCTGCACCGCGTCGCTGATCGGCAGTGATCGGCTGATGACCGCCGGCCACTGCATCAGCTACGTCGATCCCGGCGTCACCACGGTTCGCGTCGGCGGCGCGACGTACGTCGTCAAGCGGGTCGCGCGCCATCCGCGGTTCCGGTACCAGCTGCCGCAGATCCCGGCCGAGCCGTACCGGGACGTCGCGCTGGTCGAGCTCGACCGCCCGGTCCCCGACGTGACGCCGCTGCGGATCTCCGGGGCGACGGTCCGCGCCGGCACGCGCGTGACCCTGTTCGGATACGGCACGCCGGACCCTGACCGACTGGACCGATTCGGCACGCTGCGACGCGCGGAGCTGGTCGTTCGCGGGGTCGGGACGTGCCGGCGGCTGCTCGAGCGGGCGCTGCGCGGACAGGGCAAGCAGTTCCGCGGCGCCGCGATGCTCTGCACGCAGGGGCCGCGGCCCGGCAAGCCGTACGCGTCCGGCTGCAACGGCGACAGCGGTGGTCCGCTGCTGAGCACGACGCGCTACGGCACGCTGGTCGTCGGGATCGACTCGTGGGGGATCGCCTGCGGCGCACTCGACGGCGACCCGGAGGTCTTCGTCCGGATGTCGCTGGAGCGGTCGTGGGTGATGAGCTCGCGGCCGCCGTGGTCAGAGACGCGGATCCACGACCCGTGGGACCCGCCCGCCGCGCTGACCCGGGCACGCGCGACGGAGCTTCGTCACTGACCGCAGGGCGATCATTCGCTAAGGTAATTACCTGTGCGAACCTTCTCCTCCCCGCCTGTCGGCCCGCCCACGCCCGAAGCGCTGGCCGGTCATCTGCGGATGACCGTCGCGCGGCTCGCGCGACGGCTGCGGCAGGAGGCCGGTCCCACCCTGGGGCCGACGCTGACCGCCGCGCTGGCGACCGTCGACCGCTGGGGGCCGCTGAGTCCCAGTCAGCTCGCCGAGCGCGAGCGGATCCAGCGGCCGTCCGCGACCCGGATCGTCGGACGGCTCGAGCAGGACGGCTACGTCGTCCGGCGTCCGGACCCGGACGACCGTCGTTCCTGTCGAGTGGAGATCACCGAGGCCGGGCACGGGCACCTCGAGGAGTCGCGGTCGCGCAAGACGGCCTTCCTGGCCGAGCGGATCGCGGCGCTCGGCGCGGACGATCGCGCGTTGCTCGACCGCGCCGCGGACCTGCTCGACGGGCTGCTCGCCGACGAGTCGCCGACGGGGGCCGGTGACCCGGGCCCGGGGGCGCGCCGGTGACCCGCGCGCTCCACCGCACGTTCGACTCGCTCCACGTCCCCAACTACCGGCGCTACTTCGCCGGTCAGGTGGTGTCGGTCAGCGGCAACTGGATCCAGAACGTCGCGGTGATGTGGCTGATGGTGCAGCTGACCGGCGACGGGCTCGCGGTCGGCCTGACCGCCGCGCTCCAGTTCCTGCCGCTGATGCTGCTCGGGGCCTGGGGCGGGCTGCTCGCCGACCGGATCGACAAGCGCCGCCTGCTGATCTTCACGCAGGTCGGGCTGATGGTCCCGGCCGCCGTGCTCGCCGTCGCCACCTTCACCGGCGCCGTCACCCCGCTGCTCGTCTACGCCATGGTGCTGCTGCGCGGCGCGGTCCTGGCGATCGACAACCCGGCGCGCCAGTCGCTGCCGATCGAGTTGGTCGGACCCGAGCGCGTGGTCAACGCGGTCTCGCTGAACAACGTCGTGATCCAGGGCTCGCGGATCATCGGGCCGGGCGTGGCAGGGCTGCTGATCGCCGTGGTCGGGATCGCCTGGTGCTTCGTGCTCGACGTCCTGACCTTCGTGGTGATGATCGCGGCGCTCTGGCGGATCGACCCCGACGAGCTGCAGGCGGCGCCGCGGGCGGGCCGCGAGAAGGGCGCGCTGCGCGAGGGCCTGCGCTACGTCCGCCGCACTCCGGATCTGCTGATCCCGCTGGGGATGATGGGGCTGATCGGCCTGCTCGCCTTCAACTTCCAGGTCGTGCTGCCGCTGATGGCGCACGACACCTGGCAGGGGACGGCGACGACCTACACGCTGATGACGGTGACGATGGCCGCCGGCTCGATCATCGGGGCGTTGGTCGCCGGCTACCGGACCACGGTCACCCCGCGGCTGCTGGTCGGCTCGGCCACGCTGTTCGGGGCCTTCCAGCTGCTGGCGGCGTTCGCCCCCGTGCTGCCGCTGCAGCTGCTCCCGCTGATCTTCCTGGGCATGGCGTCGGTGACCTTCTCGGCCGGGGTCAACTCGGCGCTGCAGCTGCAGGTCGATCCGCAGATGCGGGGTCGCGTGATGGGGCTCTACTCGATCGTCTTCCTCGGGTCGACCCCGATCGGCGCCCCGCTCGTCGGCTGGATCGCCGGCACCGCGGGACCGCGGGTCGCGATGGCGCTCGGTGGTGTGGCGGCGCTGCTTGCTGCGGCCGCCGCGCTGGCTGCCTACCGCCGGCGCGACCGCGAGGACCAGCGGCCGCCGGTCCGCCTGCCGCTCACCGCGCGCGCCACAGCCCGCGGGTGAACAGGGCGAGGATCGTGAACATCTCGAGTCGGCCGAGCAGCATCAGGAAGCTCATGCCGAGCAGTCCGGAGTCGGACATCTCCGCGTACGACTCGAGGCCCCCGAGCTCGCCGAGCGCCGGGCCGACGTTGAACAGGCTTGCCGCGGATCCGGAGAACGCGGACAGCAGGTCGTAGCCGTTCAAGGACAGCAGCGCCGTGCCGAGCGTCAGGGCGATGATCGCCACCGCGAGGAACCCGAACGCGGCGCGAACCGCGTCGTCGGAAACCGGCCTGCGTCCGACCCGGACCACGACGATCCGCTGCGGCGAGATCTGGCGCTGGATCTCGGCGCGAACGCCGCCGAACAGGACCATCCAGCGACGGACCTTGAAGCCACCGGTCGTCGCTCCGACGCAGGCGCCCGACGCCATCGCGACGAGGACCACCAGCCGCGCGGTCTCGCCCCAGGTATCGGGATCGGCCGTCGTGAACCCGGAGCCGGTGACGATCGATGCCGCGGTGAATGCTCCGATCAGGGCGGGGTGAACGGTCTCGGCAGCGCCGGCGCACAGCGCGAGGACCACGGCGACGACGAGCACGAATCCGAAGTACGCTCGCAGCTCAGCGCCGTGGTTGCCGAGGCCTCGCCCGAGGACCAGTCGCCACCAGACGACGTAGCTGACCCCAGCCGCGAGCATCATCAGCGTCATCGCGACCTCGACGGTCGGCGACCCGAACGCTCCGGCCGATTCGGTTCGGGTCGAGAAGCCGCCGGTGGCAACCATCGACATGGCATGGTTCACGGCATCCCACGGCGACAGGCCGACGGCCAGCAGGATGGTCACGGCGATCGCCGTGGCTGCCAGGTAGAGCTTGGCCGTGATCCGAGCGGTGTCGCGGAGCTGCGGGGCTACGGTTTCGTCGACCGCGCGGCTGGTTTCGCCGAGCAGGACGCGTCGAGCCGCGCCGCCGGCGGCCGGCGCGACGGCGACCAGCAGGACCACGATCCCGATCCCCCCGATCCAGTGGGTCAGCGACCGCCAGAGCAGCACCGCGTCGGGTTGGCCGTCGATGTCGGGGAGGGCCGTGGATCCTGTCGTCGTGATTCCGCTCGTGCCCTCGAACACGGCCGCGGCGAGCCGCGGCGACGCGTCGCTCAGCAGGATCGGCAGCGCGGCGAACAGGCTGGTCGCGACCCAGGTGAGGCCTGCAGCCATCAGACCGTCGCGGCCGGTCGGCGACATCATCATCCGCCCCGCCCAGGTCCGGTAGAGCAGCAGCGAGAGCAACGCCGCGGCAACCGCGGTGATCGCGAACGCCCCGAGCGCGCGTCCATCGGAGACCGCGGCGGTGGCGGCGCAGGCCACCGATGCGGCGGTCATGGCCAGCGCCGCCCCGGTCAAGGCGCGGCGCGTGAGCGGCCCGAACCTGGGGCCGATCGCCCACCGGCTGCGCCGCGAAGCGGTTGGTGGGGCGTAGGCCGCGGTCACGAGCCCAGGACGGTGGCCAGCTTCGCCACGCCGTTGCCGGTGGCCAGCACCAGGGCGATGTCGCCTTCGGCGTACCGTGCGACCTGATCGGGAAAGTGGACGCGGCCCTCGCGGAAGATCGCCGCGAGCTTGGTGTCGTGCGGCAGTGACGCGGCCACCGGCCGGTCGACGAGCGGGCTGTCGGGCCCGATCCGGTACTCGAGCGCCTCGAGTGCGTCGCCGATCATCGTGCTCTTCTGCGCCCCGCGCCCCCGCGATGTACGGAGCAGACGCTCGGCGGCGGCGAGCCGCGGCGCGACGGTGCCGTCGACGCCGAGCGCCTCGGCAAGCGGGGTGAACTCCTCCCGCGAGAGCACGGCCAGCACCAGTCCGATGTCCAGCCGGTCGGCGTGGGTGCAGGCGAGCAGGGTCGTGCGGTCATCGGCCGCGCAGCTCACGAAGGCGTCGCAGGTGTCGACGCCGGCCTCACGCATCGCCGCCTCGGACGCGCCCTCGTCCCAGAGCACCTCGATCGAACGGTCGATCAGCTGCTCGGCGGCGGCCTGCGCCTGCTGCTCGTCGGGCTCGATCACGACCACTTCGCGACCGCGGGCGGCGAGCCGAGCGGCGAGCGCGACGCCGATCTGCCCGGCGCCGAAGATCGCGACGCGGTTGACGGTCCGCGCCGTCGGGTCGATCTCGCGCAGCGCCTGCTTGAGCTGGGCCTTCGGGCACGCGACGACGACGTGGTCGCCGGGCAGCGGCGTGGTGTCCCGGGTCGCCAGGTGCACGCGGCCGTCGCGCAGCAGCGCGACGATCGACGAGTCGGCTCGGTGCGGGCGGGTCGAGATCGAGCGGCGCGCGGCGGGCGACCCCTCGGGGACCATGCACTCCGCGAGCGCCATCCGGCCTTCGGCGAAGGTGTCGACGCGGACTGCGCCACGGATCCGCAGCGCCGATTCCAGGTCGCCGACCGCCGCGAGCTCGGGGCTGACCAGCAGGTCGATCCCGAGCGTGCCCACGGCGGTGTCGTCCCCGGGGGCGTAGTAGTCGGCGTCGCGCACCCGCGCCATCGTGCGCGGAGGGTCTTGCGGGTTGAGGCTCTGGGCGAGCAGGCACGACAGCAGGTTGGTCGCGTCGCTGGTGGTGACCGCAAGGAACAGATCGACGTCGCCCGCGTCGTGCTCGGCGAGCGAGCGCGGGCTGGCTGCGTCGGCGCGCTCGACCCGGACGTCGGCCCCGGAGCGGGAACGGCGCAGCAGCAGGTCGCGGTCCTGGTCGAGCACCACGACCTCGTGGCCCTCGCGCGCCAGACGTCCGGCGAGGTACCACCCGACCTCTCCGGCTCCGACGATCAACGCGCGCATCGACGAACACCATGCCGTATCGGTCCGACGGCAGCGCTGTGGCCGTACACGGCGGGCGATCCCGGTCCGGTCAGCGGCTGCGGCAGGGGACCGCGAGCGCGACGGCGGCGGCGAGGATCGCGGCGAGCGCGCCGACCCGCAGTGAGAGGCTCGCGGCGCGGTCGAGATCGACGGCCTCCGGGACGCGGGCCCCCGGGACGTCACCGAGCAGGGGGCGATCCTCGACCCGGCCGGCGTAGGTGTTGCGTCCGCCGATCCGCACCCCGAGCGCGCCGGCGAACGCCGCCTTGACCTGGCCGGCGTTGGGGCTGGGGTGGCGATGGCGGTCGCGGCGCCAGACCCGCCAGGCCGGGCCGCGGCCGCCGGAGTCCGGTCCGGCGACGGTCGACGCCGCGACCACCGTCAGCAGCGCGGCGGTGCGGGCGGCGGGCCAGCCGGCAACGTCGTCCGCTCGCGCCGATGCCCACCCGTAGCGCGCGTGGCGCTCCGACCGGTGCCCAACCATCGCGTCCATCGTGTTCAGCGCGCGGTGCAGGGCGATGCCGGGCGACCCGAGCGCTGCGCCCCAGACGAGCGGCGCGACGACCGCGTCCGACGTGTTCTCGGCGACCGACTCGAGTCCCGCGCGGGCGAGGCCGGCCGCGTCGAGCGTGGCCGGGTCCCGGCCGACCAGCGTCGGGGCGAGCGCGCGGGCGCCGTCCAGGTCGTCGGCCGCGATCCGTCGACCGATCTCGCGGCCGGCGTTGGCCAGCGAGCGCCCTCCGAGAGCGCTCCAGGTCACGGCCGCGGTCAGCAGCGTGCGGGCGACCGGGTGGTCGCGCAGACGGTGGTCGGCGAGCCAGACGGGCGCCGCGCCGACCCCGACCCCGACCGCGGTGTGCGCGACGCCCGCGGCGCGGCCGTCCCGCCACAGCCGCGACTCGACGCCCTGCATCAGGCGGCCGAACCCCGCCACCGGGTGGAACCGGCGCGGGTCGCCGAACGCTCGATCGGCAACCGTCCCGAGCAGGAGGCCGACCGCCACCGGGAGGCGGCGGCTCACGGACCGGGGACGGGGAAGGGCAACCGCGGCATCGGGCCATCATTCCAGCGCCGTGGGGGGGGGGGGGGGGGGGGGCCCCCCCACCCCCCCCCCCCCCCCCCCCCCCCCGCGCCGCCCGGCCCCCCAGCCCCCGCAGCGCCCCCC
>JBQGEK010000388.1:0-2634 GCA_052039575.1 Patulibacter sp.
CGGGCCACCGCGTCGGGGTCGGTCCGGAACGTCACGCCGAGCATCTCTCCGCCGACGAACCGCGCCGTCCCGAGCACCTGCTTGAGCCGCGCGACCTCGTCCGGGGTCTTTACGAATCCCATGCTTCTCCTCCCTGTCGCACCGGCGACGCTCAGTGCATCTCCGGGCCGCCGGTGACGTTGAGCGCCTCGCCCGTGATGTAGGCGGCGGCTTCGGACACGAGGAACCCGACCGTCGCCGCGATGTCGTCCGGGCCCGCGAAGCGGCCGAGCGGGATCTGCCGCAGCAGTCGCGACCGGTAGCGCTCCTCGTCCATCCCGACCATCGCCGAGAACCGCTCGAAGACGCCGCCCTTGACCGCCAGCAGCGGGGTGTCGACGGTGCCCGGGCAGACGGCGTTGACCGTGATCCCGTCCGGCCCCAGCTCGTGGGCCAACGACTGGGTGAAGCCGAGCGCGGCGAACTTCGCCGCGCTGTAGGCCGCCAGCAACGGCATCCCGGTCTTGGCCGACTGCGACGCGATCGTCACGATCCGGCCGCCGTCGCCCTGCGCCCGCATCTGCCGCGCCGCCGCCTGCGAGCAGAGGAAGACCCCCGTCGCCATCACGTCCAGGTTGAGCTGCCAGTCCTCGAGCGTCAGCTCGGTCACCGGCGACAGCCCGACCGCGAGCCCGGCGTTGTTGACCAGCGCGTCGATCCGGCCGAAGTGCTCGACCGTCCCGTCGATCAGCGCCTGAACCTGGTCGGGCCGGCGGACGTCGCAGGGAATCGCGTGGACCTCACCGTGCGCCGCCAGCTGCTCGCGAGCCTCGGCCAGCGCCGACCCCGGCGCGACCTCGTACTCCGGGTGCGTGTCGAGCGCGCCCGCCACGTCGGACAGCACCACCGCCAGCCCGTCGTCGAGCAGCTGCCGGGCGATCGCCCGGCCGATCGAGCCCTCGCGTCCGGCTCCCGTGACCACCGCGACCCGCGTCATCCTGCCTCCATCCGTTCGCGCAGCTGCGCCTTGAGCACCTTGCCGCCGGCGTTGCGCGGCAGCGCGTCGACCAGCACCACGACTCGCGGCGCCTTGAACCGCGCCAGCCGCTCGCGGCAGAACGCGACGATCTCGTCGGGCGTCAGCGCGACGCCGGGCTTGGCCGCGACGGCCGCCCCGACCTGCTCGCCGTAGATCGCGTCCGGGACGCCGACCACCGCCGCCTCGAGCACCCCCGGGTGCTGGTGCAGCACGTTCTCGACCTCGAACGAGTAGACCGATTCGCCGCCGCGCTTGATCACGTCCTTGATCCGGTCGCGCAGCACGACCACCCCGTCGACCAGCGCGCCGACGTCGCCGGAACGCAGCCAGCCGTCCTCGGCGAACAGCGCCCGCGTGGCCTCCTCGTTGCGCCAGTAGCCGCGCGCCACCTGCGGACCGCGGAACCACAGCTCGCCGGCCTCGCCCGCCACGACGTCCTCGCCGCTGACGGGATCGACGATCCGCAGCTCGCTGACCGGCAGCGGTCGGCCGACCGAGTCGACGTGCGCGAGGATCTCCTCGCCGCCGACGTAGCTGACCATCGAGCAGGTCTCGGTCATCCCGTAGCCGTTGCCGAACGAGGCGCCCGGCAGCGCGGCGCGCATCCGCTCGAGCAGCGCGGTCGGCATCGGCGCGCCGCCGAACAGCGCCAGCCGGAACGTGCCGACGTCGGTGGCGGCGAACGTCTCGTGCTCGAGCAACCGCCACCACATGGTCGGAGCGAGCACGGTGCTGGTCACGCCGTGCCGCTCGATCGCGTCCAGCACCTGCGGCACGTCGAAGCCCGCGACGAGCACCCCGGTCAGGCCGCCGTCGACGACCGGGATCGTCTGCGACCCGAGCCCGGTCACGTTGAACTGGGGCACGCAGATCAACTCGACGTCGTCGGCGTCGCGGCCGATCGCGTCGATGCACGTCCGCGAGTTCTCGAGGAAGTTGCCGTGGCTGAGCACGACGCCCTTCGGCCGGCCCGTCGTCCCGGACGTGTACATCACCGCGGCGATCGCCTCTGGATCGTCGGGCAGCGGGCCGAGCGCGTCGCGGTCGACCGCTTCGACGTCGACGAGCAACCCGCCGTCGGAGCCTTCGTGGAAGACCCGGACGCCGGAGTCCGCCGCGACCAGCTCGGCCTCGTCGCGCAGTCCCGCGCCGGCCACGAGCAGCGCGACGTCCGCGTCCTGCACCAGCGGCACCATCTCGCGCGGCTGCAGCCGCGCGGTGAGCGGGACGACGATCGCGCCGATCCGCCAGGCCGCCCACACTGCGACGACGTAGGGAATACCGTTGGCGAACAGCAGCGCGACGCGGTCGCCGGGCTTCACGCCTACGGCCAGCAGCCGGCCGGCGCAGCAGTCGACGGTACGGCCGAGCTCCGCCCAGCCGATCGTCCTGCGCGCGTCGACGAACGCGAGCTTGTCGCCGCGCTCGTCGGCGGTGGCGGCGAGCATCGCCGCCAGACTGCGGTGCCGGACCCCGGCGTAGCCGCGCGAGCCGTCGGGGCGGCGGACCACGGAGGGACGGACCGTGTCGGCCACCGTCATCCGCCCGTCACCGCGAACCGGTCGCCGTGCGCGTCGCGCAGCGAGCGCTTGAGCACCTTGCCGGCGGCGTTGCGC
>JBQGEK010000389.1:0-2313 GCA_052039575.1 Patulibacter sp.
GAGGCGTCGGCCACGAGCACGGTGCCTCCGCCGAGCAGGATCAGGATGAGGACGCCGGAGAGGGCGATGACGATCCGCTTGCTCATGGGGGACGAGCAATGGTAACGGTGTTATCGGCGTCGGTCGAGTCGGTTCACCCCATCTCGCGCGATGTGTCCAAGTTGTCCGCAGAATCGCGGGCGGTTCTGATGAACACGTACGGTGTAGCTACCTCAGCGCTCGGCGAGCACCAGATCGATCTCGGCGATCAGCCGCTGCCGCTTCGGACCAGCCTGCTCGTGCGCCCGCAACGCACGCAACGCCTCGGCGTCGAGCGACGGCAGCAGCACGACCAGCGCGTCGGCGTCGAGCGCGGCGATCCCCTGCCGTACGTCGTCGTCAGCCGGTGCCTCCTGCCGCTTGGCCGACGGGCTGTAGCGCAGGAACGCCTCAACGTCGGCGTCGTACGCCGAGTCCTTCGCGGCCGCGCCGGCACCGAGCGCGAGCCGCCCCCGTCGGCCCGATACGACGGTGGCCAGGGCCTCACGGGTCGTCGCGCGATAGGCGAACCCGGTCGACTTGAGCTTGCGGTTGTCGATCCCGCGCCCGTGCCGCAGCATCCCGGCGACGTCCTGCGTGAACCGTAGGCCGGCGCGCTGGAGCAGACGCGACAGCAGCCCCGACCCCCACGGCGGCAGCACCGGCGCGTGGGTGACCCCGAGCGCGCGCAGCGCCTCGGTCAGCGCCAGCGTGCCGTCGGCGGCGACCAGGAAGCTGCCGTCCGCTTCGGCCCCGACCACGTGCGCCGCGGCGCGCGCCAGGTCGTCCTCGTGCACGACCTGCACGGCCGGATCGAATCCGAGCACCGTCGGGAACAGCGGCAGCAGGTCGAGCGTCTGCAGCAGTCCCGCACCCGCGGGGCCGACCGGATCGGCAGCGCGCAGCACGGTCAGGTCCAGCCCGTCCCGGTCGGCCGCCACAAGCTGGGCCTCGTCCTCGAGCTCGCCGAGGGCCCGCAGCAGCGGGCTGCCTCCGTCGCGCGGGGCCAGCGGGGTGTCCTCGGTGACGAACCGCGGAAGCGCGCTGCCCCAGCCGTAGCGGTGCACCGACGACAGCACGACCAGCCGCCGCACGGGGCCCTCGGGGTCGCGGCAGAGTTCGAGGATCCGCTCGGTACCGGAAGCCAGGTCGGCGAGCGCACCGTGATCGGGCGGGGCCAGCGCCGCCGCGGCGCGGGTGTCCACGACGACATCGATCACCGCCCCGCCGGCGACGCGTGCGAGCTGGGCGTAGTGGTCACGCAGCCGCACGAACTCGGCGCGCTGGAACGGTGCCGCCGGGGCTTCTCGGTCGACGGCGATGATCGTCTCGTTCGCGGGGTCGGCCTCGAGAGCGGCGACGGTCAGCGCCCCGAGCCGCGACGCGGCGGCCGTGACAAGGACCCGGCGACCCGGCGACGTTCCGCCGTTCATCGGAGCCACCGCGAGCGACGCTCACGCCGCATGTCGTCGAGTTCGTGGCGCAGCCGCCGCGCGACCGACAGCGCCACGCGCGCGGTCTCGCCGGCGACGTCGCCCCGGGCATCCGGATCGATCGGCGGCAGGACCCGCAGGTCGACCGCTCCCGGCAGCAGCGGTGCCGCGGAGACCGAGCCGACCGCCGGCACGCCGATCCCGAGCGGCAGCTCGCGGCCGCCGGGCAGCGGCACGCGGGCCAGCACGGTGGTCTCGTCGTCCATCCCCCTGGCGACCACGGGAACCACCGGAACCGACGCGCCGACCGCGGCCCGCAGCGCGGGGTGCTGGGCCAGGTCGGCCTCGACCGCCTCGTCGTGGAGCCGGTCGGTGCGCACGCCGATCGCCACCAGCTCGTCTTCGTCGGCGAGCAACCGCAGGACGTCGTCGGCGTGGGCGGCAACGACCCCGGCCCGCTTGAGCGCCACCGCGACCCCGGGGTGGTCGAGCAGCTCGGGGTCGGCACAGGGCCGGGCGTCTCGTCGCTGTGGGTGGGCTTCCCGCAGGGCCTTGGCCAGCAGCGCGGTCACCGGGGACGCGGCGCCGCCACCGTTGACGACGAGCAGCGCGCCGCCGGCCGCCGGAACCCGCCTCGGCTGTTGGAGCCTGGCGCGGTACCAGTACTTGTAGGCCACATCCCAGAGCGTCCGGTCCAGCGTGCGGCTGAGCCGCTCCGAGCGCCCCCAGTCGTCCAGGTCACGGTCGGCCTCGACGACGGGCAGGTGGTTCGGATCACGGGTCACGTCGTCTCCCGGCTGGTGGTGCACCGCCATCCCATCCGCCCGTCAGATCGTTACCGCGCCCTCGCTGGCGGACCCGA
>JBQGEK010000390.1:0-6201 GCA_052039575.1 Patulibacter sp.
GGCTGGAACCCGCCCACGACCGCCCGCTGGGCCGCGGCGTCCGCGCCGAGCTACGTCGGCGCGCGGATCGCGCTGCGCGAGATCAACGAGGCCGGGGGAATCCTCGGCCAGCCGCTGGCGCTGCTCGAGGAGGACGACGAGGGCACGCCCGCGACGCAGACCTCGGTCGCGCGCCGGATCGGCAGCCGCGACGTCTCGTTCGTGCTCGGCCCGACGGGCAGCTCGCAGGCGGTCACCTCGGTCGCCGCGCTCTCGCGCGAGCAGCTCGTGCAGTCCGCGTGGGGCGGGGCCGACGCGCTCTCCGACGGCAAGAAGTACCCGTACCACTACCAGCTCGTCTACCGCACGACGCAGCAGGCCCGGATCGCCGCGCGCTACCTGATCGAGAACCGCGGCCTGAAGCGGATCGGCCTGCTGGTCGAGAACTCCGAGTTCGGCACCGACATCCGCGACGCGATGGTCCAGATCCTCCGCGACACCTACAAGATGAAGGCGGCGTCGATCCAGGTCTTCGAGGTCGACGCGCCCGACATGGCGCCGTTCGTGCGCAAGCTGGCGTCGGCGCGGGTCGACGGCCTGGCGATGTTCACCGGCCAGCCGCAGGCGACCATCCTCTCGCTGCGGACGATGGCCGACATGGACTACGTGCCGCAGATCGTGTCGCACGACCTGAACTACATCGTCGCCTACGACGACGTGCCGGACAAGGTGCTCGAGAACTACTCCGGCACGACCTACGCCGCGATGACCTACCCGCGCGGCGGAGCGCCGTCCGGGCCGGCGGTCGAGCACGCCCGCGAGCTGCTGAAGGACCCGAACGCAAAGGTCGCCAGCTACTCGGCGGCGACGAGCCCGTACTACGACTACCTGAAGCTGATCGCCGACGTCGCCAACGACATCAACTCGGTCGACGGCGAGAAGCTCAAGCAGGCACTCGACGGCACGCGCGGCTGGAAGGGCATGCGGGCATCGCTGTCGTTCACGCCGGAGCAGCACAACGGCATCCCGGACGACGAGATCGCGATCGGCAGCATGATCAGCGCTCGCGACGAGCAATCAGTCGACGGCATCTTCCGCGAGCGCGTCGACCAGTAGGCGGGTAGATGATCAACGACGTCCTGATTCCGGGCCTCACGTTCGGAAGCCTCTACGGGTTGGTCGCCGTGGGGTTCAACATCCTCTACCGGCCGACCAACGTCCTCAACTTCGCCCAGGGCGAGCTGATCATGATCGGCGCGATGATCATGGCGGCGACCGCGATCGGCCGTGACCTGCCGTGGCTGCTGGCTGCGGCGGCTGCGGCGGCGAGCGTCGCCGCGGTCGCGCTGGTCGAGGAGCGCCTGGCGGTCAGCCCGGTGCTGCGCCGTTCGGCGCACGCCGCCGGCTGGGTGATCACCACCTTGGCCTTCTCGCTGATCGTGGCCGAGATAGCCGGCAAGACCTGGACCGACGAGGTCCGTGCCGTCTCACCGCCCGCGCCGCTCACCCTGCGCTCGCAGGACGTGCTCGGCGTCTCGATCTCGACCTACCAGATCTTCGTGATCGCGATCGCGATCGCGATCGTGGTGGCGCTCGACCGGGTCGACCGGACCCGGCTCGGCTGCGCGTTGCGCGCGGTCGCCGTCGACCGTGACGCCGCGCGGCTGCGCGGGATCGCGCCGCAGCGGCTGAGCCGGCTGTCGTGGATCGTCGGCGGTGCCCTGGCGGGCTTCACCGGCGTGCTGGCCGCGCCGATCCTGCTGCCGTCCGTGGTGATGGGCTTCGCGCTGCTGGTCAAGGGCTTCGCGGCCCTGGCGGTCGGCGGTCTCGGGGACAACCGCGGTGCGCTGCTGGCCGGATGGGGGCTCGGAATCGTGGAGGCCGCGGGGGCGAACTACGTCTCTCCCGGTCTCCAGACGTCGGTGCTGTTCGTGGCGATGCTGGCGATCCTGATGATCCGCCCGCTCGGGATCTTCGGACGGGGGGCGCTGCGCAATGTCTAGCCCCTCGATCGCCGAGCGGCCGGTCGGCCGCCCGGCCCTCCCGACCTGGTCGCGGCCGGTCCTGATCCTCGCCGCGCTGGTCGTGGTCGCGACGTTGCCGAACATGACCGGCGACAGCTACCACACGTACCTGCTGACGATCGTTGGGGTCTACGCGATCGTGGCGATGGGCCTGAACCTGCTGTTCGGCTTGGCCGGCCAGGTCTCCCTGGGCCACGGCGCACTGGTCGCGGTCGGTGCCTACACCGCCGCGATCCTGATGGTCGAGACCGGCTGGTCGTTCTGGCCCGCCGCGATCGCGGCCGCGGTCATCGCGGGCCTCGTCGGCAGCCTGATGGCGCTCCCGGCGCTGCGGCTGTCGTCGTGGCACGTCGCGCTGATCACGCTGTTCTTCGCCCTGGTCACCCGCAGCGTGCTGGTCGAGCTGCGCGACGTGACCGGCGGCTGGTCGGGCATCCTCGGGGTGCCCCGGCCGTCGATCGGCGGAACCGAGCTGACCGACCTGCAGATGCTGTGGGTCGTGATCGGGCTCAACGTCCTGGTCTTCCTCGGCCTGCGCAACCTGGTGCGGTCGCGACTCGGCTCGGCGATGCTCGCCGTCCGCGACGCGCCGGAGGCGGGCCGCACCGTCGGCGTGCGGATCGTCGGCGTCAAGCTGTTCGCGTTCGCCACGAGCGCCGCGCTGGCGGGCCTCGGCGGTGCGCTGCTGGCCGTGCAGGAGGGGTCGGTCACCCCGGACCTGTTCCCGATCGACTTCGGGATCTTCTTCCTGATCGTGGTGATCATCGGCGGCGCGGGCCGGCTGTCCGGCCCGCTGATCGGGACGCTGGTCTTCTTCGCCGTGCCGGAGCTGCTGACCGGCCTCGCCGAGTGGCGTGGGCTGATCTACGGCCTCGCGCTGCTGGCGCTGATGGTCTTCGCACCGACCGGCGTGCTCGGGCTCTGGGATAGCTTCCGGAACCGCTTCGCCTGGACCCGCAAGGCGATGGCGATGGGGACCCCGGGTGAGGTCCACTCCGACGCGACCGTCGAGCTGGAGCTACCGAAGAGCGACCCGGCGGCGCTGCGCGTGACCGGCGTCAGCAAGGCGTTCGGCGGCGTGCAGGCGCTGGACGGCGCCGAGCTCGACGTCGAGCCGGGCAGCATCCACGTGATCGTCGGGCCGAACGGCTCCGGCAAGACGACCCTGCTCAACGCGATCACCGGCTTCGTCGCGCCGGACGACGGCACCATGCTGCTCGACGGCGAGGAGCTCCGTGGGAAGCCGGCCGAGGCGATCGCCCGCGGCGGCGTCTCCCGGACGTTCCAGACGGCGCGACTGCTGCCGGAGGCCTCGGCGCTCGAGAACGTCATGCTCGGCGCCTACGCGCGGGAGCAGGCGACCGGCGCCGAGCAGATCGTCCGCTCGCCGCGGGCGGTGCGCGAGCGGAAGCAGCTGCAGCGCGAGGCCGAGGACCTGCTGGCCTTCGTCGGGCTCGGCGACCAGGGTGCGATCCCGGCCGCCGCGCTGCCGCACGGCGGGCAGCGGCTGCTGGAGGTCGCACGGGCGCTGCTCGCCCGTCCGCGGCTGTTGCTGATGGACGAGCCGGCGGCCGGCCTGTCGATGACCGAGCTCGACGCGCTCGGCCGGCTGATCGGCCGGATCCGCGAGTCGGGCGTGACGGTGCTGCTGGTCGAGCACCACGTCGAGCTGGTGGCCGAGGTGGCCGATCAGGTCACGGTGCTCGACCGCGGCAAGGTGCTGGTGTCCGGACCGCCGGAGCAGGCGCTGACGGACGAACGAGTGGTCGAGGCGTACCTCGGGAGGCAGGGATGAGCAACGCGGATGCGCTGTTGCGGGTGAGCGGGCTGCAGGCCGGGTACGGCGCGGCTCCGGTGATCGAGGATCTCGACCTGGAGCTGCGACGCGGTGAGATCTGCGTCGTGGTCGGCGCCAACGGGGCCGGCAAGAGCACCCTGCTGGCCTCGATCTCGGGGTTGGTCCAGCCGACCGCCGGGAGCGTCCACCTGGACGGCAACGAGATCACGGGCGCGTCGTGCGAACGGATCGTCCGCGCCGGTCTGGTCCACGTTCCCGAGGGCCGTCGGCTGTTCCGCGGCCTGACGGTCCGCGAGAACCTCGACCTGGGGTTCTGGGGGCTGAAGCTGGGCAAGGCCGAGGAGCGCCAGCGACTCGATCGCGTCGTCGAGCTGTTCCCGATCCTCGGCGAGCGGATGGGCCGCCAGGCCGAGGTGATGAGCGGGGGCGAGCAGCAGATGCTCGTGATCGCCCAGGCGCTGCTCAGTCAGCCCGACGTGCTGCTGCTCGACGAGCCGTCGCTCGGCCTCGCGCCGTCGATCGTCGATCGGGTGCTCGAGGTCCTGACCGCCCTGCGTAGCGACGGGCTGGCGATCCTGCTCGTCGAGCAGGCGGTCGAGCGCGCGCTGGAGATCGCCGATCGCGGCTACGTGGTCCAGCGCGGCCGCGTGGTCGCGACCGGTACGGGCCCGGAGCTGCTGGCAGGACCCGAGCTGCGCGCCGCGTACCTCGGCTCGGGTGGGACGCTGGCGTCAACGGAAGCAACGGAGGAGTAGACGGATGGATTGGTGGAGCGCTGAGGTCCCGGAGGCCGAGCAGTGCGTGCTCGGCGAGGTGCTGCGCAAGCGGGCGGCCGCGGACCCCCAGGCGATCTACGCGATCTTCGAGGACGACGAGCGGTGGACCTACCGCGAGACGCTCGCGGCGGCGGAGGGCATGGCCCACGCGCTGCGCGAGCTCGGCGTGACCAACGGCGACCCGGTCGTGTCGTGGCTGCCGAACGGCCCCGACGCGCTGCGCACGTGGTTCGGGTCCAACCTGCTCGGGGCGATCTACGTGCCGCTCAACACGGCCTACCGCGGGCGTCTGCTCGAGCACGCGGTCGGCCTGTCCGAGGCCCGGGTCGCGGTGGTCCACGCGGACCTCCTGCCGCGCCTGTCCGAGATCGACACCGGCAAGCTCGAGCACGTGATCGTCGTCCGCGGCGCCGCCGCGGAGCTGGCGGGCGTCGCGGTCGCGGACGATTCCGCGACCCGCACGTCGGGCGAGATCGTGCCCGACCGCCCGGTCCGGCCGTGGGACCCGTTCGCGGTGATCCTGACGTCGGGGACGACCGGACCGTCGAAGGGCGTGGTCTGCTCGTACGTGCAGCTCGCCGCGTCGGCGGGCGCGGCGTTCGACGGGCGCTTCGGCCCCGGCGATCGCTACATGGTCAACCTGCCGCTGTTCCACGCGGGCGGCACGATCGGGACCGCCGCGGCGATCCTCCTCGGCGGCGGGGTCGCGATCGTCGACGGGTTCGCCACCGGGACGTTCTGGGACGAGATCCGTCGCACCGGCACGACCCACGTGACGCTGCTCGGGGTGATGGCCACGTTCCTGGTCAAGCAGCCCGACCACGCGGACGATCGCCGGCACTCGCTGCGCACCGTCTTCATGGTGCCGCTGGTCGACGACGCCGACGCGTTCGCCGAGCGGTTCAGCATCGAGGTGATCTCGATGTTCAACATGACCGAGGTCTCGATCCCGATCGTCTCGGACCCGAACCCGGTCGCGCGCGGCACCTGTGGCCGGCTGCGCCGCGGGATGGAGGCCCGGATCGTCGACGAGGCGGACCGCGAGCTTCCGGACGGCGAGGTCGGCGAGCTGATCCTGCGGGCCGACCGGCCGTGGGCGCTCAACTCGGGCTACCACGGTGCCCCGGAGGCGACGGCGGAGGCGTGGCGCAACGGCTGGTTCCACACCGGCGACGCGTTCCGCCGGGTCGACGGCGAGTTCTTCTTCGTCGACCGTGCCAAGGACGCGATCCGGCGTCGTGGCGAGAACATCTCGTCGTTCGAGGTCGAGCTCGAGCTCGCCGGCTACGACGACGTGCTCGAGGCGGCGGCCGTGGCCGTGCCGAGCGAGCACGGCGAGGACGACGTGCTGGCGGTGATCGCGCCGGTCCCCGGCCGCGAGATCGACCCCGTGGCGCTGACCGAGTACCTCGCCGAGCGGATGGCGCACTTCATGGTGCCGCGCTACGTGCGAGTGCTCGACGAGCTGCCGCGGACCCCGACCAACAAGGTCGAGAAGCACCGGCTGCGGACCGAGGGGCTGACCGCCGGCACCTGGGACCGCGAGAGCGAGGGCATCCGCCTGAGCCGCCAGCGGCTCGAGCAGTCCTGAACTGCAGGTGGTCGCGACATCGGTCGCGACCCC
>JBQGEK010000391.1:0-20480 GCA_052039575.1 Patulibacter sp.
CAGGTCGACGCCGCGAGCGGCCGCGACCCGGCGAGCGACCGGGGCCGAGCGGACCCGGCGGCCGTCGGCGTCGCGCGGGGCCGGCGGGGCCGTGCCCTGCGGAGCACGCTGATCGGTGGACGGCGCGGCCGGAGCGGCGGCGGCCGCGCGACGCGGCCCCGGCGTCGCCCCCGAAGCCGGACCCTCGTCCGCGACCGCCGCCGCTCCGCCGTCTGCCCCGGCATCGCCGGCGGCGAGCGCGGAGGGGTCTCCGATCCGGGCAATCACCGCGCCGACCGGCACGGTGGTTCCCTCGGCCACGAGCAGCAGGACCGACCCGCCGGCGTCGGCCTCGAAGACCGACGTCGCCTTGTCGGTCTCGATCTCGACGAGCGGGTCGCCGGCGCTGACCTCGTCGCCGGCAGCGACCAGCCAGCTGCCGATCGTGCCCTCGTCCATCGACTCGGAGAGCGCGGGCAGGACGACGTCGTGCACGCTCATCGGCGCATCACCGTCACCCCGGCCACGGCCACGTCGTCGCCAAGCACGCCTCCGGCGTTCTGCGTCACGCCGACTTCGGCGCCGTGCACCTGACGGCGGCCGGCGACACCGCGCAGCTGCCACGCGACCTCGGCGACCTGGGCGACGCCGGTCGCGCCGATCGGGTGCCCGCGCGACAACAGGCCACCGCTCGGGTTGACCGCGACCGAGCCGCCGATCGCGGTCTCGCCGGCCAGGGTCAATCCGGCCGCCTCGCCGCGGGCGCACAGGCCCAGGTCCTCGATCGCCAGGATCTCGCTCGGCGCGGTCGCGTCGTGAACCTCGGCCAGGTCGACGTCCGTCGCTCGGATACCGGCGGCCGCGAAGGCGCGGGCGGCCGCGATCGGCGTCGGGTCGGCGCGACCGTCGCCAGCCGCGACGGCGGTGCCGACGATCCTCGGGTGCTCGCCGTCAGCGCCGAGATCGGCGGACAGCACGACCGCGGCCGCGCCGTCGGAGATCGGCGAGCACATGTAGAGGGTCAGCGGCGCGACCACCACGCGCGACCCGAGCACCGCGTCGATGTCGTGCTCGGCCTGGTGCTGGGCGTACGGGTTGAGTGCGCCGTTGCGGCTGTTCTTGACCGCGACCGCGGCGAACGCCTCGGCGGTCGTGCCGTGGCGCTCGACGTGCCTGCGCGCCTTCGACGCGTAGTGGTCCATGAACACGCTGCGCCCAGCGCCGCCCTCGACCTCGACGGACACGTCGGTCGCGGAGCGGAGCGCGTCGAACGACTTGGCGCGGTCGGCGTGGTAGAGCTTCTCGGCCCCGATCACGAGCACCCGCCGCGCCTCGCCGGCGGCGAGCATGCTCTGCGCCAGGTGGACGGCGCTGGATCCGCTGGCGCAGGCGTTCTCGACGTTGACGATCGCCGAGCCGCCGAAGTCGCGCTCGGCGAGCGCGACCTCTCCGCGGATCGCCTCCTGGCCGCTGAGCAGGCCGTCGAACGAGTTGGAGAACAGCACCGCGTCGACGTCGCCGTCGCTCAGCCCCGCGTCGTCGAGCGCCATCGTGACCGCCTCTTCGACGAGTGACCGAACCGAGCGGTCGAGATGACGGCCGAACGGGGTCATCCCGACCCCGACGACGGCGAAACCAGCGGCGGTCACCGTCCGACCTCCGCGAAGCGGACGCCAGCGACGGCAGCCACCCACTGGGGGGTGTGATTTCCACAGAGGGCAACAAGGTCAGTCATAGGTCAATCCGTAGGGTTGTTGAAGAAGATTCGATGCCTCATGCGCCCGACAACCCTCCGGTGGGTGGGGCACTGAGGGCCGGCAGGGTCCACGCGTCGTTCCGAGCATCGGGTTCTGTCAGCGGGCCGGCGGCGAAGCCACCAGGCCGTGCAGCAGCAGGTCGGTCAGGTTGCGGACGACCTCGGCCCGCGAGAAGCGACGGAGGTCCCACCCGGCCAGGCCGGGCATGTCGAGCGCCGCGCGCACGGCATGACCGGCGATCCGCGGCGACGCGGTGACGAACACCCCCTGCTCGACGCCGGACTCGATCACCGCGTCGTAGATCCGCATGATGCACTCGATCAGGTGCAGGCAGTTGGTGATCCGCTCGCGGTCCAGGTTGCGCATCTCCCGGTACGTGAGCAGCGCCAGGTGCTCGTTCGTGGTGATGTGCTCGATATGGGCCGCGATCACGTTGCGCAGCTGCTGCTCGGGGCCGGCATCGCCGCTGACGGCGCCGCCGATCAGCCGTATCTGGTCGACCAGGTGGTGCAGGTAGACCAGGTAGAGGATGTCCTCCTTGTCGGCCACGTAGTCGTAGAGCGTCCGCTTGTCGATCCCGGCTCGCGCCGCGACGTCGCTCACGCTCGCGCCGTGGAACCCGCGCTTGGCGAACTCGACGTAGGCCGAGTCGACGATGTCCCCGCGACGCCGCGCGAGCAGCTCCTGGTTGGCGGTCACCCGCGGGATCCGGTCGAGCATCCGGTCGGCCTCCGCCACCGCGCCCTCGACGATCGCCACCGTGCGCTCCTGGAGCCGCTCCGCGGCGGCGCGTCCGGCCTCGTCCAGCGTCTCCACTGCATCGGTCGACATCTAGCGGGCCTTCCTTTCGTGCTGGCGGCACCCCAACCGGGGGGCCGCGGCCGTTCGCGTACGAGACATCAGCGCGCCGCTCCCCCGCGAGGAGACCGCCGACCGCGAACGGGTCGCGGAGGCAGTCGGCGCGAATGAGGACAGGAACGGGCGCACGGGTCGATTCAGCCTACGACGGATTCGGTCGCACCCGAACGCGCACCCGCCAGCGTCCGCTCGTACTCGGCGAGTGAGATCTCGGCGTCGTCGAAGGTTCCCTGCGGGAAGACGATCGGCATGTCGATCCCGATCTCGCGGTAGCTCTCGATCTGATCGTGGCACTCCTGGGCGCTGCCGAAGACGAAGATCGAGCGGACCATCTCGTCGCTCACGTGGACGGCGGTGCCGCAGTCGTTGCCCTGCTCCGCCTGCCACTCGAGCATCTCGGGATCGCGCTTGCGGACGTCGGCCCACGCCTGCTTGAGCGCACGTGCCTCGTCCTCGAACCCGGCGATGTGGAACATCTTGTTGTAGTTCTCGAAGTTGTTGTACCAGGCGATCTGCTTGCGTCCGTGCTCGAGCACGGCGTCGGGATCGTCGGTCACGCGCGTCGGGATCATCAGGCAGATGTCGATCTCGTCGGGCGACCGTCCGGCCGACTCCGCGCCCTCGTGGATCGCGCTGATCAGGGCCTTTACGTACCCCGGCGGTGCATAATAGGCGAGCACCCCGTCGGCCACCTCTCCCACCAGTCGGTGGGTCCGCAGGCCGAGGGCCGCCAGGTAGATCGGAACGTCCCGGCGGTACGGCGTGATCCCGAGCGCGTAGTCGGTCGACGAGAGGTGGGTCCCCCGGTACTCCATCTCGCGGCCCGAGAGGATCTCGCGGATGATCTCGATGTACTCGCGGAAGCGGTCGACCCGCGGCCGGTACTCGAGCCCGTGCCAGCGCTCCTCCTTGTGCCGGTGGCCGACGCCGAGGCCAAGGATGTGACGCCCCTGGGACGCGTCGTCGACGGCCACCGCGGCCATCGCCATCTGCGCCGGCGTGCGCGGCTCGATCGGCAGGATCGACGAGCCGATCTGGATCTTCGACGTCTCGAGCCCGAACCGGGTCATCGCGCAGGTCGTGTCGTACGACCACGCCTCGGGCATGAACGCGGCCTCGTAGCCGAGCGCCTCGGCCCGCTGGACGAGCGAGCTCAGCTGGGCGGTGTCGAGGTGCGGGTTGTGCGGGGGGATCGTGCAGCCGAGTCGGTGCATCGGGACAGCTCCTTCGGAAGTACGCGGGGTCAGGGCGGGGCGGCGGAAGCCGTGAGCGGCTCCACCGCCCCGCCGGTCGCCGGTCAGCGTGTGGCCGCGACCGGGTTGCCGTTGGGGTCGTAGGTCCCGCCGGCCGGACGCAGGTAGCGCAGCCGCAGGGTCTGGTCGGGGATGTACGGGAACCCGGTCACCGTGTCGCGGTGCGGGAACAGCGCCGGGTTCTCGACCAGCGGCACGATCGCGGCGTCGTCGATCGCCAGGTCGAGGGCTTCGTTGACCGCCTTCGACCGCTTCTCGGGGTCGGACTCGTGGTTGGCCTGGTTGACCCAGAGGTCGTGGACCCGCTCGTTCGGGTAGTTGACCGGATCGGTCGTCCCGCCCTTGTCGAGCGGCGTCAGCAGCGCGTTCATCGAGTAGCCGGCGTCCGGGATGATCGGCACCGCCTGGTCGTTGATCGCGAACGGCAGGTCGCGCTTGCCCTGAACGCGGTCACCGAAGACCGCCAGCGGGATCGGGTTGAGCTCGACCGGAACGCCGAACTGCTTCAACGCGCTGGCGATGATCGTCGCCACCGGACGCAGCTGGTCGGCGCGCTCGATCGGGTACGCCAGCTCGAAGCTCGACGAGGGGAACCGGTCCAGCCCGCGTCCCTCCGGGAAGCCCGCCTCGGCGAGCAGGGCCTTGGCCTTGTCCGGGTCGGTCGTGTAGGGGTTGTTCTCGACGAAGTCCGGGACCACCGACGAGGGAATCCCCATCGCGCGCTTCGCCAGCCCGTTGTACCCGTTCTTGACGATGTCGTCGTACGGGAGCATGTACGCGATCGCCTGCCGCAGCTTGATGTTGTCCCACGGCTCGGTGGCGAAGTTCATGTGCAGGTAGGTGCTCGCGGTGCCTTCGATCTCGGCGACCTCGATCCCCTGCTTGTCGCGCAGGTCCGCGATCTGGCGCGTGGCGAGGCCGGTCGCGATGTCGGCGCTGCCGCCCTCCAGGCCGGTCGCCCGGTTGGCGGCGCTCGGCACCTTCTTCAGGTTGACCGTGTCGTAGACCGGCTTCGGGTCGACGGTCCAGTGCTCGTTCTTCTCGAAGACGATCTCCGAGCCCTTCGCCCACGACTTCAGGCAGTACGGGCCGAACCCGGCGGCACCCTGGCTGTCGGCCCAGCGGTGAGCCCCGGGGTCGGACGCCGATTCGTGCTTCTTCATCTCGGTCGAGTCGATGATCGGGCTGGTGATCACCTCGAGCGCGGGCAGGAACAGCAGCTGCGGCTGGACCTGCTTGATCTCGACCGTGTACTTGTCGACCGCGCGGACCTCGTCCTTCAGCTGCTTGGAGTCGTCCGCCGGGTCGAAGACGCCGGCCAGGGTGTAGATCGCCCACGACACGGGACCGGGGCCCTGGCGGGCCTTCGCGCGCTCGTAGGTGTAGAGCACGTCGTCGGACGTCAGCTCGTTGCCGGCGCAGCTCTTCAGGCCCTCCCGCAACTTGAACGTCCAGGTGTCGCCGTCCTGCTCCCAGCTCTCGGCCAGGTCGCCGACGAACTTCGAGACGTCGCTGGTGGCGGTCCCGTCGGGGGCGTAGGTCACCTCGTTCTCGACCAGCCGGCTGTACATCTGGTTGAAGCCGGTCTGGGTGGATGCGAGGGCCACGGTCGGGCCGTCCCAGCTGAGCCCGGCGGGCACGTCGTCGACGAGCACGTTGAGCTGCTTGGCCTGGGTGGCGACCTGCTCGGGCGTGAGGTCGCCCTGCGACCCTCCGGCCGATCCGCCACCACCTCCCCCGCATCCGGCGACGGCGATCACCGTCGCCGCTGCACCTGCCACGAGCACGGAGCGTCGCGATTGGCTGTTCATGCGCTTCACCTCTCCTCTCTCACAAGGGTTCGACTACTGGTCGACTTCGCTGGTGCGCTGGACGTCGCTGACGGTCAGCGCCTCGGGGTCCTGGTCCTCGACGAGCTCCGGCCACCGGTCCTGCTCGGCGCGCCAGCAGCGCGCCACCCGGGACCGATCCCCCGCCACCGGGGTCAGCGGCTGGGCCGCCGCGCACGGCTCGGCGCGGTACGGGCAGCGCTGCTCGAGGAAGCATCCGGTGGGCAGGTCGACCGGGCTCGGGATCTCGCCCGACAGGTGGACCTGCCACTGCTCGATCAGTCGGCCGTGCTCGGGATCGGGCAGCAGCACCGACGACAGCAGTGCCCGGCTGTACGGATGCCGCGGTGCCGACAGCACCTGCTCGGTCGAGCCGCGCTCGACGATCTGGCCCAGGTACATCACCGCGACGTCGTCGCAGAGCGCGCGGACCGAGCTCAGATCGTGGGAGATGAACAGGTACGCCAGGTCGTGCTCGGCCTGCAGCCGCTTGAGCAGCCGCAGGATCTCCGGCCGCGCGTCCGGCGGCAGCGCCGAGGTCGGCTCGTCGAGCACCACGAACGCCGGCCGCGGGATCAGCGCCCGCCCGATCGCGACGCGCTGCTGATCGCCGGCGGACAGCTCTCCCGGCTTGGCGTCGAGCGCGGACTCCGGAAGCCCGACGTCGGCGACGACCTCGATCACGCGCTCCCAGCGCTCCTGCCGAGTCAGCCGGGTCAACGCCCGCAGCGGCTCCTCGAGCGTCGCCGCCACGGTGCGCAGCGGATTGAGCGACTCGAGCGGCTCCTGGAAGACGATCTGGATCTGCTCGCGGAGCGGCCGGAACTGCTTCGGCGTCAGGCCTCCGATCGGGTCTCCGCGGAAGCGCACGTCGCCGCCGTCGATCTCGAGCAGTCGTGCCAGGCAGCGCCCGACGGTCGTCTTGCCCGACCCCGATTCGCCGACCAGTCCGAGCGTCCGCCCGGGGCGAATCGCGAACGACACGTCCTGGCAGGCCTTCACGAGCTTGTTCTCGTCCGGCAGGGTGAACGACTTGGCGAGGTTCTCGACCTCGATCACGGCCGCGTCAGACACGGGCGCTCCCTTCGGTGGTCGAGGCGGCGTCGGCCTCCAGGCGCTGGAGCGACAGCAGGCGCTGCGACGCGGGATGGCTCGCGCGCCGGAAGAAGTCGAGCGTGGTCGCCTCCTCGACGACCTCGCCCTGCTCCATCACCACGACGCGCGTGCAGTAGTTGGCGATCACGCCGAGGTCCTGGGTGATCAGCACGACCGCGCTGCCGGTGGTCCGGGCGCTGCGCTGGATGTCGTCGAGGATCTGGGCCTGGATCGTGACGTCGAGGCCGCTCGTCGGCTCGTCCGCGATCAGCACCGGTGGCGCGCAGACCAGCGCCATCGCGATCACGGTGCGCTGGGCCATGCCGCCCGACAGCTCGTGCGGGTGGGCATGGAACCGCCGTTCGGGGTCGTTGATCCCGACCACCCGCAGCATCTCGAGCGCCCGCTCGCGCGCTGCTTCGCGGTCGACCTCGTGGTGCGCCCGGTAGACGTCCACGATCTGGGGACCGATCGCGAGCATCGGGTTGAGTGCGCGCCGCGGGTTCTGGACGACCAGGCCGACGGCACGGCCGCGGATCGTCCGTGCCTGCGCTTCGGGCAGCGCGATCAGGTCCTGTCCCTCGACGATGCAGCTGCCGGCGGTGACCTTGCCCGGCGAGCGGGCCAGGCCGAGGATCGCCAGCGCCAGGCTCGACTTCCCCGATCCGGAGCCGCCGACGACGCCGACGACCTCGCCCTCGTGGACGTCGAGGTCGACGCCGCGCAGCGCATGGACCGCGCCACTGGCCGTCGGGTACTCGACGGCGAGCCCGCGGGCTTCCAGCAGGCGCTTCATGTGGTCTCTCCCTGGACGAGCTTGCGAACGCCCTCGCCGACCACGGCAAAGCCGAAGACGGTCAACGACATGGCGATGCCGGGGAACAGCGCCGACCACCAGTCGCCCTGGACGATCTCGTTGGCGCCGACGGCGATCATCGACCCCCACTCCGGCGTGGGCGGACGGATACCGGCGCCGACGAACGAGATGCCGGCGGTCAGGATGATCGCCCAGCCCATCGTGATCGACGCCTGGACGATCGACGGACCGAGCGCGTTGGGGTAGACATGCCGGAACGCGATCGTCCGCTCGCGCACTCCGGATGCCCGCGCCGCGTCGACGAAGCCGCGGTGCTTGAGTGCCAGCACCTGACTTCGCATCAGGCGGATGTAGATCGGCACGTTGAGGAACGCGATCACCCCGACCAGGCTGATCAGGCTGCGGCCGGAGGTCACGACCACGACCATCGCCAGCACGAACAGCGGGAACGCCTGGATCACGTCCGCGGTCCGCATCACCACGGTGCCCCAGCGGCCCTCGAAGTGGCTGACCAGCAGGCCGATGATCGATCCGAGCAGCAACGAGACGGCGACCGCGACCAACGCGATCGTGACGTCGTAGCGCGGAGCGGCGATCGTCCGCGAGAAGACGTCGAGCCCGGAGCTGTCGGTGCCGAACCAGTGCGCGCTCGAAGGCGGCGAGCTGAGCGCCGAGGGGTCGGGGTCGACGGTGCTCTGCGGCGCGATCATCGGGCCGAAGACCGCGAGGAAGAGCGCGACCGAGACGATCGCGAGACCGACGGCGAACAGCCGGTCGCGGCGCGCCAGCCGCAGCACCGACCGCGCGAGCTCGGTCCGGCGACGACCGCCGCCGGGCCGGGCCATCACCGGTCCCATCGACGGGGAGCCGCCGATCGGTCCGGCACCGGCCGGGACCGGGTCGCCGGGCGGAAGGGGATTGTTGGGAACGCCCATCGTCGACTCCTTAGAGGCGAATGCGGGGGTCGATGACCGCGTAGAGCAGATCGACCACGAGGTAGACGAGCAGCGAGAACGCGGTCATTGCGAGGACGACGCCCTGGATCGACGGGTAGTCGAGGGCGAGCGTGCGTTCCAGCGCGTACTGACCGACGCCGTTGAGGCTGAAGATCTGCTCGATCAGGACGGCCCCGCCGAGCATGTAGCCGTAGAGGATTCCGGTCAACGTGACCACCGGTGCGAGCGCGTTGCGCAAGGCATAGGCGGCGACCTTGCGCGACGGCAGGCCGCGGGCCCGAGCCTGGAGCACGAAGTCCGAGCGCAGGACCAGGGCGAGCGCCTCGCTGGCGGTCTTGATGATCGGCCCGACGACGACGAACGCGAGCGTCAGGCAGGGCAGCATGAAGTGCGCAAGCGCCGATCCGAACGCATCGATCCGGCCCTGCAGCAAGCTGTCGAGCAGGATGAAGTGCGTGATCGGGTCGACGGGTGGGATGCCCGCCCCCAGCAGGCCGACCGGCTGCGGGAAGATCCCCAGCTGGTAGCTGAAGACGAAGATGAACATGATCCCCCACCAGAACTCCGGCTGGGCACCGGCGAACAGGCCGTAGACGAACACGCCCTTGTCGATCTTCCCTCCGGGCTTGAACGCGCGGAGCAGGGCGATCGGGATGCCGATCAGCAGCGCCAGCACGAAGCTGATCGTGATCAGCTGCAGGGTCAACGGCAGCCGCTCGACGATCTCGCCCAGCACGTTGTCGTTGGACTGCCAGGAGACGCCGAGGTCGAACGACCCCAGACCCTTGACGAACGTCCACAACTGCTCCGGCAGCGACGCGTCGAGCCCGAGCGATGCCTTCGCCTGCGCGTAGGCGTCGTCGCTGGCGATCACTCCGACCCGCTGCGACACGGGATCGGTCGGGAGCAGGCGGATCAGGACGAAGACCGCCACGATCATGGCGAACAGCTGCACGACCATGATCGCCAGGCGGCGACCCGCATACTGGGCGAGCTTTCGGGTGCTCATCGGCCTGTTCCGCTCGCTCGCCTAGGCCGTCTCGCGGCGACGGCGCAGCTCGGCGCGCGCCTCCGTCGTGGCGGCCTCGTCGATCCGGTACTCGAACACGTCCGGGTCGATCGGCTCGATCACGACTCCGAACTCGTTGCGGGCCTTGTCGAGGCTGACGAACTCGTCGATCACGTCCTCGAGCACGTCGGCGGCAGGGCGTTCGAGCGGGTCTCCGTAGCCTCCGCCGCCCCCGGTCCACAGGTGAACGCGCTGGCCGGGCGCGAGCCGGGCCCCCGAGAAGTTCATCGTCAGGTGGTGCGCGGTCGGCGAGTCGGGATCGACGACGGCGTCCTGGGACGCCCCCGGCGAGCCGCCCTCGACACCCCAGATCGGGAACCGGTTGCGGTCGCCGATCGCCCCCATCTCGCTGTAGCCGCCCTGGACGTAGAGGATCCGCTCCTCGGCCGGGCCGCCCACGTAGCGCCCGGCGCCGCCGCTGTCCTGCTTCATCCCGACGCGCTCGAAGATCACCGGGTAGGCCCGCTCGAGCACCTCGGTCGGCTGGTTCTGGGTGCCGGACGAGAACAGCGTCATCGACGGCAGTCCGCCGTCGCCGCTGGCGTGCGCGCCGTAGCCGCCACACGGCCACAGGTACATGACCCACGGCTCGCCGCGCTCGTCGTGACCACCGACGGTCAGGTTGGCCAGGTTGTAGTTGGCCGCGGCGCGCTTCTCCGGATCGGCCTGCCCGAAGCAGTTGATCACGCAGGCGAGCACCTTCTCGTAGGCGCCGGCGGCCGTGCCGCAGACGGCGCCTGGGTACTCCACGTGGACGCAGGTCCCCGGTGTCGTCAGGACCTCGATGTTCCGTACGACCCCGTGGTTCATCAGGATCCCGGGGAACATGTTGAGGACGCCGCAGATCGTGGCCGACCACGTCATCGGCAGCGGGCTGCCGCTCGGGCCGACCGGCTGCGGGTCGGAGCCGCGGTAGTCGAAGGTCAGCTTGCCGTCGGCGACCGTCAGCTTCAGGTGGACCTTGTACGGCTGCGGGTCCGGCGCCGGCAGGTCGATGTCGATCCAGTCGGTCCACTCGAAGACCCCGTCCGGCAGGTCCTTCAGCGCGGCCGCGAGCAGCCGCTCGGAGTAGTTGATCATCTCGTCGACGGCCCAGCTGACGGTCGACGAGCCGTGCTTCTCGACGATCTCGTGGAACCGCCGCTCCCCCGCCCGACACGCCTCGAGCTGCGCGAGCAGGTCGCCGCGGCTGGTGTCGTGAAGCCGGACGTTGGCGAGGATCAGCTCGACGACGTCCTCGAGCATCTCGCCCCGACGAGCGAGCCGGATCGCGGGGACACGAACGCCCTCGCCGAAGCAGCTGGTGGCCTTGGCGTCGAAGCTGCCCGGCACCGGACCGCCGACGTCCGGCCAGTGACCGCAGGCGATCAGCCAGCAGAACAGCTCGTCCCCCACGAACACCGGGTAGACCACCCGCATGTCGTTGTTGTGGGTGCCGCCGTTGTGCGGGTCGTTGACCAGGAAGATGTCGCCGGGCTCGACCTGCTCGATCGGGAACCGTTCGATCACGCAACGGGTCGTGAACTCGAGCGTGCCGGTGTGGGCCGGCTGGTCGAGCGGTCCGGTGCAGATCATGTCGCCGTTGGGGGCGCACATCGCCAGCGAGAAGTCGCGGCCGACGGAGATCACGGCGGAGAACGCCACCTTCGAGAGGCGGACGCCCATCTCGCTGACGAGGTTGACGAGGCTCGAGCGGATCACCTCGAAGGTGACCGGGTCGCGCTCCGCCTCGCTGAGCGCGGCAGGCGCGGAGATCGGATGAGTGGCCATCGGTTCGCTCCTCAGGCGTTGGTGGTGATGATCAGGTTCGCGTGGTCGTCGACCACCACGGACATGCCGGGCGGGACGATCGTGGTGGAGTCGGTCTGCTCGACGACCGCGGGACCGTCGAACGCGTCGCCCGGCCGCAGGCTCGCCCGCGAGATCACCACGGTCTCGTGGAACTCCCCGGAGAAGAAGACCGGGCGGGACTCGGCCGGACGCGGTTCGTCGTCGAGCTCGTTGGGCGGCTCGATCTTCGGCAGCTGGCCGATCCCGGCAACGCGGATCGTCGCCAGCTCGACCTGGGCGACGTCGCGTGAGACGACGTAGCCGTAGTCCTGCTGGTGGGTCTCCTCGAAGGCCCCGGCGAGCGCCTCGAGGCTGGACGCGCCGTCGGCCACCCGGTGCGTGATCGTGTGGGTGGTGCCGTAGTAGCGCATCTCGACCTCGCGCTCGAGCAGTACCGCGCCGGCGTCGACGCCCTCCTGGGCGAGATGCTCGCGGACCTCCCGCTCGAGCCCGGCGAACGCGTCCGCCAACTCCCCGTCGGAGAGCTCGTCGACCGGTCGCAGCAGTGAGCGGCTGACCTCGTGCCGCAGGTCCATCATCAGCAGGCCGAGGGCCGAGACCAGGCCGGGCTTCGGCGGGACCAGCACGGTCGGGACCGCACTCTCGCGGGCGATCTCCGCGACGAACAGCGGTCCGGCACCGCCGAACGCGACCAGCGTGAAGTCGCGCGGGTCGAGCCCTCGGTAGACGCTGGCCAGCCGCAGCGCCTGGACCATGTTGTTGTTCGAGATCGTCAGCATCATCTCGGCGGCCTGCTCGACGCTGTCGAGGCCGAGGGGCTCGGCGATCCGGTCGCGGATAGCGGTCTCGGCGAGCTCCGACCGGACGGTCATCGCGCCGCCGAGAAAGCGGTCGGCGGCCAGTCGGCCGAGCACGAGCTGGGCGTCGGTGTTGGTCGGCTCGGTGCCGCCGCGGTCGTAGCAGGCGGGTCCGGGGTCGGCCCCCGCGCTCTGCGGGCCGCTGCGCAGCAGGCCGCCCTCGTCGATCCAGGCGACGCTGCCGCCACCGGCGCCGATCGCGGCGACGTCGATCGCGGGGAACCGAACCGGCGTGCGGAACTGGATGTCCCACTCGTTGGTGCGACGGATCTCGCCGTGGTGGACCACCCCGAGGTCGAGGCTGGTCCCTCCCATGTCGAACGAGATCACGCTGTCGAAGCCGGCCCTCGCGCCGAGCTCGCGGGCGGCGATCACGCCGGCCGCGGGGCCGGACGTCATCGTCTTCGCCGGCACCGTCGACGCCATCGACGGGGTCATCACGCCACCCGCCGAGCTGCTGATCAGGATCTCGCCGTCGTAGCCGTCTCCCTTGAGCTCGGCGTCGAGCCGGCCGAAGTAGTCGCTCATCACCGGGCCGACGTACGCGTTGAGCATCGTCGTCGTGGTCCGCTCGTACTCGAGGATCTCGGGCAGGATCGAGTGCGACGCGCAGACGTAGGCGCCGGGCAGGCCCTCGGAGACCAGCTCCGCCATCCGCAGCTCGTGGTCCGGGTTGACGAACGAGTGCAGGAAGACGATCGCCACCGCTTCGATCCCGAGCCGGCCGAGCCGGGCGACGACGGCACGCGCCGCGTCCTCGTCGAGGCCCTCGATCACGTTGCCCGACGCGTCGAGCCGCTCCGGGATCTCGAACACGTGGCGCCGCTGGACGAGCGTGGCCGGCGGCCGCCACCAGAGGTTGAACTGGTCCTCGCGGTCGGTCCGGCGGAACCCGAGCGTGTCGCGGAAGCCCCGGGTGGTCAGGATCGCGGTCGGGGCTCCGGTCCGGGTGATCGCCGCGTTGGTCGCCACGGTCGTACCGTGGGCGAACAGGCTGATCGCGCCGAGGTCGTCGCAGCCGCTGCGGACGCCGCGCATCAGGCCGTCGACGAAGTCCGACGGGGTCGACGGCACCTTCACCGTGCGAATCCGTCCGTCTTCGATCAAGACGGTGTCGGTGAAGGTCCCTCCGATGTCGACGCCGACGCGAAGATCAGGTGCCATGCGATCGCTCTCTCCCTCTGCTCTCGTGAAGCCCACTGGTGGGTGGGGCGATACTCGCCCGTCGCGCAGCGCGATGTCAAGTCGAATTCACGACGCGCCCCTCATCGAGGCCGTAAAACCCCTTTGCAAAAGGGGATCTTGCGATCGCATCTACGCCGCGGCACGGACGACGAACGTCGCATCGTCTGCCCACCCTCCAGTGGGAGAGTTCTCGCGGCGTGGCGGAACGGCCGGAGTCGCCGCCCGTTTTCGGCCGGCTACCTGCGGTTCACGATCCGCACGGCCACGACCCGATCGGCCGCGCGACCGGCCCGCAACGTGGCGCGCCGCAGCCGGTCGTGACCACTGACTGCCCGGCGCGCCGGCCGCGTGCGGACCCCGCGGAGCAGCGCACGTTCGACGGCCCGAGCTCGGGACCTCGACAGCCGCCGGTTCGCCGACCGCGAGCGACCGCGATCGCCGTAGGCGTCGATCGCGAGCAGCCGCGAACCGTCGACTCGGTCGCGGAGACGCAGGAGCCGCTTGCGGTCCCGCACGCTCAGCTGGGTGCAGCCCTTGCAGAAGCGCAGCTCGATCCGAACCGTGGTCATCCGGACAGGCGTCCGCCCGCTGTTCGCATCCGGCGTCGGGATCGGGGTGCCCGACGGCGGCAGCGGCGCGCCCTCCACGACCGGCGGCAGCCACTCCGGGCCAACGGGCAGCACCGGCACCTCGCCGCCGCTGGGCGCGCCGGTTCCCGGGCCGGGCCCCGGCAGAGCCGGACCCTCGTCGTCGGGATCCGGGTCGCCGCCCGGGTCCGGCGGGACGATCGGCGCCCCGGGGATCGGCCCCGGCACGGCCCCCCCCGGCCGCCGCAGCCCGCGGACGACACGCAGCTCGACCGCGAACGTCCGGTCGCTCGTCACGTCCGGGTCGCGGACGACAGGGAACCCGATCGTTCGCGACGTGACTCCCCCGGCGAAGAAGAGCTCGCCTTCGCGGGGCTCGTAGTCCGCGCCCGCCGTCGCGCTCCCGTCGCCCGTGCCGAAGCCGAGCAGCGTGGGCGCGTCTCCCGATTCGCGGGTGACCGTCACCGTGGCCGTGTCGCCCTCCACCGTGGCGGTCGCCGCGAACCGCTGCCACGGATGTGCCCCCGGCTCGTCGAGACAGACCGAGTATCGGTCACCGTTGTGGGCTCGCAACGAGAAGTCGCCGCCACGGCACTCCGAGAACGCGTCGACCCCGTGCCCGAAGGGCGGTGCCAGCGGATACCCGGGGTCCGGGCTCGGCAGGATCGTCCACTCGCGCACCGCGCCGGCCGAGACCGCCCCGTCGCCGGAGCGCTGACGGACCTCGAACCGCCGCTCGCCGGACGGCAGATCCCGGAGCGCATGCGGCGACGTGCACGGAGCGAATGCTCCGTCGCCGAGCCGGCACTCGAACGCCGCACCTGCCTCACCGGAGAACCGGAACGTCGCGCGGTGCAAGATCTCCGATCCGGTCGGACCGGCGGTGATGGTCGGGGCAACGAGCGAAGACGGACTCGCCAGCGGCGCCGGTGGCGCGGCCCCAACGAGCGGCACCACCGCTCCGAGAGCGACAGCGGCCGAGGCCAGGAAGCAGAGGGGTAGTCGAAGGCGCGCAGACATGCTCGCGAGACGGTGCCAGGATCGAACGCAGATTCCCATCGCCGATCGCGTGGCTGTGGCGTACGCTTCCTCGGGGATTCCATGAATCTGCACCCCCTTCAACCCGGACCGATCCGCCCGGAAGCCGCACAGACCGTGCATGCGCTCCCCCGCGGAGCACAGACCGCACAGGCCCTCGCCCTACGCCTGGACGAGTTCGTAGCCCGCCAACTCATCGCGGTCTCGATCGAGCTTCCCGAGTGGACGGTCGAACGCCCCGACCTGGCGGAGCGCCAGCAGGCGATCGCGCACGGGAGCCTTCGCGACCAGCTGGAGACCCTCCGCACCGCGGCCCCGCTCCCGACGGCCTGCCCCGCCTGGGACCTCGATCTGGCCAATCTGGCCGCGACCATCGGCGCCCCGCTCTCGCCGCTGCTCGCGACCTACCGACTCGGGGCCGCGATGCTGCTCGACGCGTGGATCGAGGAGGTCGAGCGACTTGGCCTGGAGCCCGACCGCCGGCTGACGCTCGTACGCGCAGGATCAGCGTTCTTCTCGGCCTACGCCGGACGCCTCTGCGACCTGATCGGCGAAGCCCACACGGTCGAGCGTGACCAGGCGCTCCGCGGCACCGCCCAGCGCCGGGTCCAGCTCGTCAACGCCGTGCTGGCTGGCGCCGACGTCGGATCCGAGCAGCTCGAGCACGAGCTCGGCGGCCACCATGTCGCCGTGATCGCGTGGGGACCCGGTGCCGGCGAGGCGCTGACCGCGCTCGCCGCCAACGTCGACCGGCGTCTGCTGCTGCTGCCCCAGGTCGAGGAAACGTGGTGGGCGTGGCTGAGCGGCCTGCGCCCGCTCGCCGCGCCGCGGGCGAACCTGCTCGCCCGCTGGACGCCACCGGACGGGGTGCGGGCGGCGATCAGCGGCAGCGCCTCGGGGATCGCGGGCTTCCGCCGCGCCCACGAGGAGGCCCGGCTGGCGCACCGTGCCGCGCGCTACCGCGACGAGCCGGTGATTCCGTACGCGGCGATCGCGCTCGAAGCGCTGGCGGGCAGCGACGACGCCGCGGCTCGACGGTTCGTCGAGGCGGAGCTGCCGAGCCTGGCGGGCGACGACCGGCGCTCGTCGGTGCTGCGTGCCACGCTGGCGGCGTACTTCGCGGCGGGCCACAATGCCGCCGCGACCGCGCGCGCGCTCGACGTCCACGAGCAGACCGTCGTCAACCGCCTGCGCACGGTCGAGCAGCTGATCGGCACGCCGGTGACCCGACGGCGAGCCGAGCTGGAGACAGCGCTGCGCCTGCGGGCGGCTCACGCGGCGAGCAGGCGCTGAGCGGTGACCGAACCCGCGACGCCACTCGGCTCCAGGCCACATCCGGCCTGATAGCGGCGGACGGCATCGACGGTCGTCGGGTTCCACGCGCCGGTCGCGGCGTCGGCGGACAGCAGGCCGAGCGCGACCAGACGAGCCTGCGCGTCGGCCGCGGCGATTGCGGGGACGGCGTCGACCTGGGAGGCGGCACCCGGCAGCAGCGCAACGGCGACCAGGCGCCGAGACCCGCGGGAGCGGCGGCGGTGCAGGTGGAGCGGTGGGGCGATGGCAATCATGCGCTCCATCCTTCGCGGCCGCCCGGACAGCATGCAAGCGAACGTGCGTTCGCGTTCGCGAGGGATCGAAATCGAGCCCCCCAATCTTTGGGTGTACCCACTTTTCGTCACGAGTACCTTTGACGTTTCCAAGCGCGTTTTTTAGCTCGGGTTTAACCGATACCGGATAGGTTTGGCCCAGTGGTCGCTGTCGATCATTGACCGCAGCGGCGCTCAGCCTTTCCCCCAAGGGCCAGGGCGTCCTGTACGTCAGTCGCTTTACGGCAGCCCCCACGAGAAGCAGCAGGTACACCGTCACCGCGAGGCCCATTCGGGCTCGCGCGATGAGTACCGGAAGATCACCCGCACCCCTGCGAGGACTTCAATGCTGGAAGACGCAACCCGCCGCGAGCAGCGCGATCTCGATCTGCTGCGTCGCGTCCAAGACCACGCCGATCAGCACGCTCGTGAGCAGCTGGCCCAGCGATTCATGCCGCTCGTGTACTCGATCGCGCGGAAGTACGCCAAGAACAACGGCGAGCCGTTCGAGGACATCGCCCAGGCCGGAGCCGTCGGCCTGGTCAAGGCGATCGATCGGTTCGACGTCGAATCGGGTTCTCGATTCGTGTCGTTCGCAGCCCCGAACATCCAAGGTGAGATCCTGCGGCACTTCCGGGATCACACCTGGGCGGTGCACGTGCCCCGCTCCCTGAAGGAACTGAGCCAGCGCGTGCGCCAGTACCAGCGCGAGACGCTCGAGAAGACCAGTCGTCAGCCGACGGTCGACCAGATCGCCGAGAAGCTCGGGGAATCGTCCGAGCGGATCGTCGCCGCGATCAACGCCGGTGATACGTACGAGGCCCTCTCGTTCGACCAGCCAGTGGCCGACGGCAACAGCATCCAGGACCGCACCGGCGGCCCCGAGGACGGCTACGCCGCGGTCGAGGAACGTTCGGTGGTGCAGGACGCCTGCACCACCCTGGACGACCGCACCCGTCAGGTGGTCTTCCAGCGCTTCTACGCGGACCGCCTGCAGCGCGAGATCGCCGAGGAGATCGGCGTGTCGCAGATGCAGGTCTCCCGGCTGCTCAGCCGCGGGCTCAAGGAGATGCGTCAGCACCTCTCGAGCCCCGGGGCACTGCCGCAGGTCGCGTAGCCGAGGCAGATCGAACATCGACGCTGCGGAGGCCGCGGAACCGGATCTCGGTTCCGTGGTTTACCGCAGGTCCCGAACGGGCAAGTGGCTCGGGGCGCCATCGGCCGATGGTGTCCGTCGACGGTGGCAAGATACGTTGCCTTCACCCTCCGAGCCAGGTCCCGAATGCCTCAGCAGGCGATCTCCACCCGCATTGCCCAGATCTACAAGACCACCTACGGACGCGGCCCCACCAAGATCGCGGCGTACGTGCTCCCCGAGCTCGTCCTGGTCCTGGTCGAGGACCTGAACACTCCCGGGCAGAGCCGGTTGATCGAACACGGTGATCACGACTACGTGGAATCGGGCCACCGCCGACTACACCAGACGATGACCGCCGAGATGGGGCACGCGATCGAGGACGTGCTCAGCCGCCGCGTGCGCGGCTGCGTGTCGGGCTTCAACGGCCCACTCAACGCCGCCACCAACACCTTCCTGCTCGAGCCCGAGGAGGCCTGAGCCCCCGGAGAAACGACCGAGCGCCCGGAGGACCGGGCGCTCGGGGTCGCGGATGCGGCTCGCGTGGGGCCGCTCAGAGCACGGAACGGTGGGTGTGCACCACCTCACGCATCATCGATTGGACGACGTCGATGGATGGACTGGCGACCACGGGGCCCGGACGGGAGCCCGGCGTCGTTCGGCGAGCCGTGTCGATCGCCCGAGGGACACGCCGGGCACCCGCGGCCGTGCAGGCGCGCCCGGGGCTCACGAGCAGCAGGCAGGCGGCGCACCGGCTCGGCGTCGATGGGTAGGGATGCGGCGCTGCCTGCCGCAGGAGGCTCCGACAGTGAGGGCAGAATGCGTCGTCGGTCATAGGAAAGCCATACCCGTATGCAGACGGTGCAATCACCCGATCGTGTGAATCACCGGTGACGATCGCCACAGGTGGAACGAACGTCCAGCCCGCAGCCCGCGAGGCCGCGATCCGAGGTGCGGCGCGCCGCCTGGCGCCGCGACCCCGGCGCACGGCTCCTCAATCCGCCTTCGCGACCCGTTGCACGACCTCGAAGCCGAGCACCGACGATCCGTGGGCGACAGGGCGCTGACCCTTGTCCGCCGCGGCCTGGGCGTGGCCGCGCTTGAACTCCTGGCTGCTCACCCAGGCCTGGAAGGCCTCCTCGGTCTCCCAGCGGGTGTAGACGAAGTAGCGGGTTTCCCCCTCGACCGGGCGCAGCAGCTCGAAGCCCTCGAAGCCGGGCATCTTCTCGACCTCGGCGGCGCGCTTGGCGAATCGCTCCTCGAGCTCGGGACCCCGCTCGGGGTCGACCTCGATCGCGTTGATCTTCACGACGGACACAGCATCCTCCAGGGATTCGGGTACCCGAATCCTGCCACGCCGGCCGGCGACGTGCCCGCACCCAGCTCGGCCGCGGTGCTTGCGCGCCACGCACCCCGAACAGCTGTGCCGCTTGCGACCGCGGCACCCTGAGCATACGGTGCCTACATGCCCCTCGCTCCCTTGCTGCCGAGCGCCGACCTTCTCGAGTCGTTCAACGGACTCCCGACGCACCCGCTCGTGGTGCACTTCACGATCGTCCTCGCCAGCCTCGCCGCGATCGGCGGGGTCGCCTACGCCCTGGTCCCACGCTTCCGGCACTGGCTCAGCATGCCGCTCTTGGCGCTGGGCGTGGCCAGCATCGCGCTCGGCCTGATCACCCCCGCGACCGGGGAGAACCTGGAAGAGCGCGTCGGCGAGAGCTCGATGCTCGAGAAGCACACCGAGCTCGGCGATCAGATGGGAACGATCCTGATCGCCTACGGGATCATCCTGATCGTGACGATGCTCGTCGTCCGCTTGCGCGCCCGCCCCAGCGATCCATCGGTGCAGCTCGCGGCGAGCCCGACCAACCCCGAGCAGCCACCGGAATCCGCGGCCACCCCGAACGCGCCGGGCACCACCGGACCGACGGCTGCCGACCGCGTTGGCGGGCTGCCGGGCTACACGCTCGCAGCATTCCCCGGACAGCCACAGATCGCCGCCGCGCTCACCGTGCTGGTCCTCGTCGGAGCGATCGCGTCGGGCATCATGATCTACCGGACCGGCGATTCCGGCGCCAAGTCCGTGTGGGGCGACACCCCAGCAGCAGCGACGGACGGCAGCGACGACCGATAGCCACGCCAGTCCAGGGCGCCGCGACCGGCGGGGGCCTAACGACGTCCCAGCTCGATCCGCGCGATCGTGCCCTGCGCCGCCGCGCAGTGGGTCTCGGACTCCGCGTCGGCCTGGACGAAGACGTCGCAACGGCAGATCGCCTGCCGGCTGCTGTGGCTGACGACGTGGGCACGCGCGACCAACAACGTCCCCTGCCCCGGCCGCAGGTACTCGACCGCGAAGCCGCGGGTGACTACCGACGGCCCGAGCACCGATCCGCCGGCGAAGGTCAGCGCGTTGTCCACCGCGTAGCCGAACAGCCCGCCGTGGACGAAGCCGAACTGCTGCAGCAGCTCGTCGCGCAGCGTCACCCGCAGCTCCGCGTGACCGGGCTCGAACGCGGCGAGCTCGGCGCCAACCAGCCGGCTGAACGGCTGGGCGTCGAGCACCCCACGCGCCTCCTCCAGCGAGAGCGACGCGGTGGGATCGGACGGCGGTGTCGGCCCGGAGCTCATCGACCCACCGTAGTCGGACGGCAGGCCCGCCGCCCGACTCCGCCTGCGGTGAGCGGTCGG
>JBQGEK010000392.1:0-1753 GCA_052039575.1 Patulibacter sp.
CCCCCCCCCGCCGGGCCGCCTACGGCAGCTCGGCGCTCCACTGCGTCGAGTAGTACTCGCGCAGCTCGGCTTCGCTCATCTCCGGGGTCAGCAGGGTGACCGGGACGACGTTGCGCTCCTCGACGTCCTCGCCCTCGTGGAGCTTGGCCATCGTGTCGAACGCGATCTGAGCGTAGGAGCGGGGTTCGTTGCCGACGGTGATCTTGAAGGCGCTCTTGGGGTTGAGGATCTCCTGGATCCCCTTGGCCGACCCGTCGAAGCCGACGACCAGCTGCTTGTCGTCGACGGTGCCCTTGCCCGCGCCCTTGAGGGCGTTGAGCGCGCCGAGCGCGGAGTCGTCATTGATCCCGAACCAGAGGTTGGCGTCGGGGTGGGCCTGGAGCATGTTCTCCGCGACGGTGGTCGCCTTGTCGAGCACCGCCCCGCCATCCTGGGTCACGACGACCGATGCTTCGGCGTCCACGCTCTTGACGCCCTCAACGAAGCCCTCGGCCCGGTCGACGGTCTGCTGGAGCTGCGGGAAGCCGACGATCGCGATCTTGATCGGCGTGTCGGGATACTCGCTCTGGAACCACTTGGCGGCCGCCTCGCCACCCTGCTTGCCGGCGCCGCGGGCGTCCTCGACGACGACGGGCGCACCGTCGGCCTCGACCGTGACGGTCACGACCTTGGCGCCCTGGCCGTCGGCCTGCTTGATCAGCGGACCCGCGGACGCGGCATCGACCGGCGACAGGGCGATCGCGTTGACGCCCTGAGTCAGCAGGCTCTCGACGTTCTCCTGCTGCTTCTCGACCTTGGTGTCGGAATCGAGCAGCGTGAAGTCGGCTCCCCGTTCCTCGGCGATCGCCTTCATCGCCCGCTCGTAGGCCAGGTAGAACTCACCCTGCTTGGTCAGGACGACGGCGCCGAACTTCGCGCCGCTGCCGTCACCCCCCGAGCTCGCGCTCGACGAGCCGTCGTCGCTGTCGCCACCGCACGCGGCAAGCCCCAGCGCAGCGACGATGCCCAAGACGGCCGCACCTCTGCGTACCTTCCACATCTCTCTCTCCTCTGTCTGTGCCGGGGCTCTCCCACCCCGGTCGGGTTACGTCGTGAAGTAGTCGGGGTGTTGAGCGGCGAGCCGCTCGACCACCCGCGACGCCTCGCCGAGGTGGACGCTCATCGCGTCCCGCGCCGCCACGCCATCCCCGGCCGCGATCGCTTCCGCGACCGCTGCGTGTTGCTCGACCAGGCGGCCGACGGTCTCGGCATCCGGCAGGCTCAGCCGCCGGAGCCGCTCGACGTGCAGCCGAACCTCCTGCGTGATCCGCCAGACCAGCGGGTAGCCGGCGATCTCGATCACGGTTCGGTGAAACTGCTCGTCGAGCTCGAAGAAGGTGCTCCAGGAATCGCTGCCGAGCGCCGAGCGCTGGGCATCGAGCTGGCGTTCCAGCTCGGCGACGTTGGCGGGCGTGGCCCGGGTGGCCGCCAGCTCGACCGCCGCGCACTCGACGGCCCCGCGGACGAAGCGCCCCTCCTCCACGGCTGCCGGGTCGATCTTCGAGACGAAGGTGCCGGACTGCGGGTAGATCACCACGAGCCCTTCGCGGGCGAGCCGGAGGAAGGCCTCGCGCACCGGCGTTCGGCTGATGCCGAGCTCGAGCGCGAGCTCCTTCTCCGACAGCGCGGTGCCGGGCGGCAGCGTGAGATCGAGGATCGCGTCGCGAATCCCCTCGTACGTCTGCAGCCCGATCGATCCGCGCCGATCGACCGG
>JBQGEK010000393.1:0-9128 GCA_052039575.1 Patulibacter sp.
ATCGCCGAGCCGTGGCAGGACGACGACGCGCTGCTGGTCGGGCGCAGCGCGCTGCGTCGCCACGGCGTGGCGGGGCCGCTGCAGACCGCGGTCCAGGCCGCGCTCGACCTGCAGCGACGCGTCGAGCGGCCGATCGACGCGGTCGTCGTCGAGACCTTCGAGGCCAACCGCAAGTTCGACCGTCCGAGCGCGGGCAACGCGCTGTCGGGTCGGTTCTCGCTGCCCTACGCCGTGGCCGCAGCGCTGACGACCGGCGAGCTCGGCCCGGACGCCCCCGGCGACGACCCGCGAGCCGTCGCGCTCGCCGCGCGGGTCGAGGTTCGCGTGGCCGCCGACCTCGAAGCCGCGTGGCCCGATCAGCAGGGCGCGCGGGTGACCGTGGTCGACGACCGGGGGGTGACGCTGACCGACACCGTCGAGCGGCCCCCGGGCCACCCGCTCCGTCCGATCGACGGCGACGAGTGGCGCGCGCGTGTCGCGGCGCTGGCGCCCGACCGCGACCTCCAGGGCCTGCGGCTCGCCGACCTGACCGATCTCCGCGACCTGCTGGAGCCCTCCCGATGACCGCTCTCGACCCGACCACGACTCGTACGATCGCCGCGATCGGCAGCGGCGGCACGATCTCCGCCGTCGCCGACGCCCAGCGCCGCAACGGCGGCGGGCTCGGCGTGGAGCAGATCGCGGCCGGAGCCGGAGCGCTCCCAGCCGGCGTCGCGATCCGCAGCGTCGACGTCCGTCGGATCCCCGGCCGCGCGATGACCCCGAGCGACATGCTCGAGATCGCCCGCGCGGTCCGTGGCGCGGTGGACGACGGCTGTGACGGCGTGATCGTGACCCACGGCACCGACACCGTCGAGGAGACCGCCTATGCCCTCGCCCTGACGCTCGACGTGCCGGTGCCGGTGGTGCTGACCGCCGCGATGCGGCTGCCGGGCGCGGTCGGCCACGACGGCGGGGCCAACTTCCGGTCCGCCGTCGCGGCCGCCGCCGACCCGCGCGTCGCCGAGCTCGGGCCCGTCGTCGTGCTGCAGGACGAGCTGCACCTGGCCCGCTGGGTCAGCAAGGTCCACACCTCGCGCGTCGCCGCGTTCGCCTCGCCGGAGACCGGCCCGGCGGGCGTCGTCGTCGAGGACCGGGTCCAGCTGACCGCCGTGACCGGCCCGGACGACTACCTCGGCGCTCCGGCCGACGTCGCCGGCACGCGCGTCGAGCTCGTGACGATCGCGGCCGGCATGGACGGCTACCTCGTCGACGCCGCCGCGGAGCGCGCCGACGGGATCGTGATCGCCGGCAGCGGCGGAGGCCACACGCCGCCGCCGGTCGCCGACGCGGTAGCGCGTGCGATCGCCGCCGGTGTGCCGGTGGTCGTGGCGTCGCGTTGCGCGAGCGGCCCGACGCTGGAGGAGACCTACGGCGGGCCCGGCGGCGAGATCCAGCTGCGCGAGATCGGAGCCGCCTTCGCCGGCCGGATCCCGGCGCTCAAGGCCCGGCTGCGGCTGCAGGTCGCGCTGGCGCTCGGGCTCCGTCCCGAGGAGGCGTTCCCCGCATGACCACCGCGCACCCCACCCCGATTGCCCCCGGCACCCACGACAACCAAGGACGGAACTCATGACCACGGACGCGCACCAGCCCCTCGCGGGGATCACCGTCGCCGATTTCTCGCAGGTCATGCTCGGGCCCTGCGCCACGCAGATGCTCGCCGACCACGGCGCTGACGTGATCAAGATCGAGCGCGCCGGCCAGGGCGACCTGTCCCGCGGGACGCTGCCCGACGACGTCGACGGCTCCGAGAACCCCGTCTTCAGCAGTCTCAACCGCAACAAGCGGAGCATCGCGCTCGACCTGCGCTCGCCGGAGGACCTCGAGGTCGCCCACGAGCTGGTGCGCCGCAGCGACGTCGTGGTCAGCAACTTCCGACCGGGAGTCATGGAACGGTTGGGTCTCGGATGGGACGACGTACACCGCATCAACCCGCGTGCGATCTATGCCGTCGGCACCGGTTTCGGCGTGTCCGGGCCCTACGCGGCGAAGGGCGGGCAGGACATGTTGGCCCAGGCGATGTCGGGCGTGATGGCTCGCCGCGCCGATCCGTCGCGGCCGCCGGAGATCTTCGCCACGACCCTCGCCGACTACAGTGCGGGGATGCACCTCGTCCAGGGCGTGCTCCTCGCGCTGCTCGCTCGGGACCGGACCGGGCTCGGCCAGCGCGTCGAGGTCTCCCTCTACGACGCGATGCTGTCGATGCAGATGCAGGAAGCCACTCACCAACTGATGCGCGGGTCCGAGCTCAACTGGGCGGCGATCCCGCACACCGGCACGTTCGAGACCAGCGACGGGGCGCTCGTGCTCGTGGGTGCGTTCCGAGCGAACCCGGTGGCGGACATCTGCGCGGCGATCGGGATCGAGGATCTCTCGCTGCGGCCGGAGTACGCGACCTTCACCGATCTGGTCTCCAACGCCGGATCGTTCCGGGCAGCGTTGGCCGAGGTCTTCCGGACCGATACGACCGCGCACTGGATCGGAAGGCTGGAGCAGGCCGACCTGCTGTGCGCGCCGGTGCGGACGCTCGACGAGGCGCTGCGGGACGAGCAGACCACGGTCAACCAGATGGTGCTCGAGATGACGCGGGCCGACGGCTCGTCGGTGCGCACGGTGGCGTCGCCGCTGCACCTGTCCGCGACCCCGGCGACGCTCCGGCTCGCGCCGCCGCTGCTCGGCGAGCACACCGACGAGATCCTCCGCGAGCTCGGACGCGATGTCGCGGAGGCGCCACGATGAGCGTCGCCGTGGAGATCGCGGGTCACCGTGCGGACGTGCTGATCGACCGGCCCGACGTGCTCAACGCGCTCGACGCCGAGCACCACCGGCAGCTGCTCGGGGCGTGGGACCGGGTCGAGGCCGACGGGCGGGTCCGCGTCGCGGTCCTGCGGGCCGCGGGCGACCGCGCGTTCTGCGTCGGCGCCGACATGAAGGCGGACGACCCGGAGGGGCTCGACTACTGGCTCCACCCCCAGCCGGCCGGCTTCGGCGGGATCTCCCGGCGTCACCCGATGCGCTTCCCGACCGTGGCGCGGGTCAACGGCCACGCGCTCGGCGGCGGCTTCGAGATGGTCTTGGCGTGCGACGTGGCGGTCGCCAGCACGACGGCGACGTTCGGGCTCCCCGAGGCGCTGGTCGGCCGGGTCCCGCTCGACGGTGGCGTGCAGCTGCTGGCCGAAGCCGTGCCGGCGAAGGTCGCGCGGGAGCTGCTGCTGACCGGGCGCCGGATCGCCGCCGACGAGGCGCTGGCGCTCGGGCTGGTCAACCGCGTCGTCGAGCCGGAACAGCTGGACGACGCGGTCGACGGGCTGGTCGAACGGCTGCTGCGCGCCGCGCCGTTGTCGCAGCACGCGATCAAGGATGTGCTGGCGGCCGGCGGCCGGACCTCGTCCGCCGCGCCGTCGTTGATCCGTGCGCTCACGTCGCGCGACGGAGAAGAAGGGCCTCGCGCGTTCCGCGAGCGCCGTAACCCGATCTGGGAAGCCCGATGAGCGTCCGACCCTCAGCCCGTTCGACGGTCTACGAGAAGCTGCAGAGCGAGATCCTCAACGGCGAGTTCGAGTCGGGTGAGCCGCTCGTGGAGACCGCGCTCGCCGAGCGGTTCGGCGTCAGCAGGACGCCGGTCCGCGAAGCGCTTCACCGCCTGCAGCAGGACGGGATCGTCGAGCGGGGGGACCGCGGGCTGCGGGTCGCCCGGCGGAGCACCGAGCAGATCTTCGAGGTCTACGAGGCGCGCATCGTGCTCGAGGGGATGATCTGCGAGGCCGCGGCGCTGCGGCGCAGCGAGTTCGACGTGCTGCAGCTGCGCAACGTGCTCGCCGCCGCTCCGCGGGGCGACGTCGCGCCGGCGGAGCTGATGGCGGCCAACCACGACTTCCACGAGGCGGTCTGGAAGGCGAGCCACAACACGACGCTGACCGATCTGCTGGAGCGGCTCGAGGTCCACCTGCGTCGCTATCCGACCGACGCGTTCACCGAGCCGGGCTACTGGGACCGGGCGATGGAGGAGCACGCGGAGCTGGTGGCCGCGATCGAGGCGCGGGACGCCAAGCTCGCGCACCGGCTCGGACGCGAGCACCTGGCACGCAGCCGCGACGTGCGGTTGCGGGCCTGGCAGGAGCGTGCCGCGAAGTCGAGCGGCCGCACGTCCAACCTGTAGCGACGATCCGCGGGGCCGCAGTGGGCTCCCGCGACGTCGACTGACTGTATACAACGGAACACAATGGAGGAACGATGAAGCTGGTGCGATTCGGCACGGTGGGCCGCGAGGCCCCGGGAGCGCTCGACGACGAGGGGCAGATCATCGATCTCGGCTCACTCGTGCACGACTACGATCCCCGGTTCTTCGCCGAGGACGGCGTCGAGCGCGTGCGGCGGATCGTCGCGGATGGAGCGCCCGCCCTGCCGCGGGTCGACCCCGCGAGCGTGCGGCTCGGGGCGCCGATCGCCACGCCGCAGAAGATCGTCTGCATCGGCCTGAACTACGCCGACCACGCCGCCGAGGCGAACTTCCCCGTGCCGAAGGAGCCGATGGTCTTCCTGAAGGCGCCGAACACGCTCGTCGGGCCGTTCGACGACGTGCGGATCCCGCGCGAGGGGGTCCGCGTGGACTGGGAGGTGGAGCTCGGCATCGTGATCGGCAAGCGCGCCCGCTACCTGGCTTCCCCGGAAGAGGCGCTCGAGTACATCGCCGGCTTCTCGGTGGTCGACGACCTGTCGGAGCGGGGCTTCCAGCTCGACCGAGGCGGCGAGTGGACCAAGGGCAAGTCGTGTGAGACGTTCAACCCGATGGGTCCCTGGCTGGTCACTCCCGACGAGATCGACGATCCCCAGGCGCTCGGGATGTGGCTCGACGTCAACGGCGAGCGGATGCAGACGAGCAACACCGGCAACATGATCTGGGGTGCGGCCTACGTCGTCTGGTATCTCAGCCAGTTCATGGTGCTCGAGGCGGGCGACCTGGTCGACAGCGGCACCCCCGGTGGCGTCGGCAACCTCCAGAAGCCGCCGCGGTTCCTGTCGGCCGGTGACGTGATCGAGGTCGGGCTCGACGGACTCGGAGTCCAGCGGTCGACGGTGATCGCCGCCGATGGCTGAGACCGAGCCGTCGCTCGTCGCGCTGCCCGGCACGCCGGTCCTGGTCGGGGCGGGTGGCGTCGAGGCGCTCGGCGCGGAGCTGCAGGCCCGGGGCTTCGCCGCGAGCCTGGTCGTGTCGGACGCCGCCGTCGTCGGCGCCGGGGTGCCGGCGCGGGTGGCGGCGGCGCTCGAGGCGAGCGGCGTGACGCAGCGGCTGGTGATCGCGCCGCCCGGGGAGCCGACCGACGACGGGCTCGACGGGCTGGTCGCCGAGGTCGGCGACCCCGCGGCCTACGACAGCGTCGTCGCGGTCGGCGGCGGCTCGGTGCTCGATTACGGCAAGCTCGTGAGCCTGCGACTCGCCGGCGGGAGCGTGGCCGACCACCTCAACCGCCCGTACGGGCTCGGACGGCCGATCGCGGCGCCGCCGGTCCCCGTGGTGGCGGTGCCGACCACTGCCGGCTCCGGCTCGGAGGTCAGTCCGGTGGCCGTGATCGAGATGCGGCGGCTCGGCGTGAAGTCGGCACTGAGCAGCCCCCGCCTGCGTCCGGTGCTGGCGGTCGCCGACCCGACGACGACGCTCAGCCTGCCGGCTCGCGCGACGGCGGCCGCTGCGGTCGACGTGCTCGCTCACGCGGTCGAGTCGCTGACCGCACGACCGCGCGGTGGGCCGGTGGACGCCGAAGCGGTCCCGGTGCCCGGTAGCTACGTCGGCGCGAACCCGTACTCGGACGCGCTCTGCCGCGCGGGTCTCGAGCTGCTCGCCAGCGGACTCGGCGGCGCGCTCGCCGACGGTCGATCGCTCGGTGCGCGCGACGAGCTGATGCGCGCATCCGTGCTGGTCAGCCTCGGGGCGTCGGTCGCCGGGCCCCACGTCGGGCACGCGGTTGGCTACGCGCTGGCCGGCACCGCCGCCTGCGCGCAGGTGCCGCACGGGTTCACGGTCGGTGCCGTGCTGCCGGCGATCGCTCGGCGGCTCGCCGACAGTCACCGCGGGGCGCTCTCGTCGATCTCCGCCGCGCTCGGTGCGGACGCGCGCGCCGCGGTCCACGACGTCGGTCAGCCGTCCGGTCGCCTGACGGCGTTGCTCCGCGTGGCGGGTGCTCCGGCGTCGCTGCGCGAGCTGGGGATCGTTGCCGGCGACCTGCCCGGCCTGGCACGCGCGGCGGTCGGCCAGCAGCGGTTGATGGCCGGCAGCGAGCTCGACGAGGGCGGCGTGCTCGCCTTGCTCGAGGACGCGCTCTAGCGGTAGTGCTCGGCGGGCTCCGCGGCGCTGCTTCCGGACGGCGGTGATCTGGCTCGGAGCGTGGTGACGTCACTCCCCCACGAGCTTCGCGATCCGGGTCCGCCAGTCGGCCGGGTCCGCGGCTTCGGCCGGGCCGACCAGGTACTGCTCGATCCAGGCGGTGGCGCGGCCGGGATCGGCGCGCTCGGTCGCCCAGACGATGCCCTGATCGGCGGCCCACTGCTCGAGGTGGCGGTAGGCCGCGTTCAGGTCGCGGTCCTTCCAGGTCTCGTCGTCCGCACTGTAGGCACCCTCGTGAACGTGGACCGCATAGCGTCCAGCCGGGAGCTCGCCGACGAACGCTTCGCCGGTCCCGCCGATGCCGTTGCCCCCGTCGACCGGCACGCCGATCTCGACCTCGAACTCGCCGTCGAGCACGAACCGGTGGTAGCGGAAGAACGGCGCCGCGGTCGGTGTCACGCCGAGCTCCGCGACGGCCCCGAAGAGGGCGGGGAAGGTCGCGTCGGCGAACGCGCGGAACTCACGGTCGCCGTTGCCGGATCCGGCGATCGCCAGGTAGCGGATCGCGTCGTGCTGCTCGAGCTGCGGGGCGTTGGTCATGGAGTGGTTCCTCCGGGGTCGATGGACTCTGGTGCGACGACCGGGCGACGGCGAGAAGATCATCGGTCGGCGGCGCCGCATCCGGCAGAAACACCACCCGGCGGTAGCGGACGCACTGCCTACGCTGCTCTGCCATGTCACCGGCTCCGCTTCCCCGGACGCTGCTGTCGGCCGCGGCACTCGCTCTCGGTCTCTCGCTCGTCTTCGGCCCAGCGTCGGCCGGCGCCCACGGATCCGCGGGCGCGCACGACCACCGGTCCGAGCAACGGCAGCGCGAGGAGGAGAACCGCACGCTCGGCCCGCGTCATGCGGCCGAGCACGCGGCACAGCGCCAGGGGCTGCGGCGGTGGCAGCGGCTGTCGCCCGCGGCCAAGCAACGAGCACGGAAGCAGGCGCGCCGCGCCGCGGCTCGCGCGGTTGGGCCGTCCCGCCCGGCCGACCAGGTGGGCCGCTGGTCACCCACCACGATCCCGTTCAAGAACTGGCCGATCAACACCGTCGTCCTGCCGACCGGCAAGGTCGCCTACTGGGGTCGGGCCGCGCTCGGCACGGGCTACGACGGCGGGCGCGACAACACCGGGCTGTTCTACGTCTGGGACCCCGCCACCGGCGAGGTGGTCGAGCACCCGCCGCCGGACGTCTACTTCGACCGCAACGGCGACGGCGTCGAGGACGAGTGGGGGCCCGCGCCGCTGTTCTGCTCCGGGCAGTCGCTGCTGGCCAGCGGCGAGCTGTACGTCGCCGGCGGCAACCGCTTCGCGCCGTGGACCCACGAATCGGGCAGCGGCGACTACAACCCCGAGTACGCCGGCTGGTGGGGGACCTACTCGTTCGACCCCTGGACCGAGCAGTGGACGATCCAGCCGACCATGGAGCACGGGCGCTGGTACCCGACGCAGGTCCAGCTGAGCGACGGGCGGATCGCGATCACCACCGGCTACGACGAGCACGGCCAGGGCGTCGACAACGACACGATGGAGATCTTCACCCCGCACCCGCAACGCGGCGGGGTCGGGTCGCTGCGGACCGTGCCGGCGGGCTACCGCAACACCGCCAGCTACTACCCGCACATGTTCGTGGTGCCGGGCGGCAACGTCCTGCTCGCGGGACCGGCGCAGCACGACTCGGCGTCGCTCGACCCCTCCAAGCTGGACGACCCGGCGAGCGGCGCGGCGTGGACGCAGCGCGCCTCGAGCTCGCGGTTCCGGATCGGATCGAGCGCGGCGCTGCTGCCGCCGACCGCTCCGGGGCGGGGCGCGAACCGGCTGATGCTGCTCGGCGGCTACCGCGGCGAGGACGTCGACGCGACGGGGCTCGAGCGGGCCACCGAGGTCGTCGAGACGACCGACGTCCAATCCGGGTCACCGTGGCGGTCGGGGCGACCCGACGAGCCCCCGAACCTCAACGTCGGCCGCGCCAACGGCAACCTGGTCCAGCTGCCGACCGGGGGCTTCGCGTTCCTCGGCGGGGCGGCTGGCTTCCAGCGCAGCTCGGCGGGGCCACAGGCCAGCAACGCGACCGCCGGGAAGCAGGAGCTGAAGAACGTCGAGCTGTGGGATCCGGGAATGCCCGCGTGGAGCATCGGCCCCGCGTCGCGGAAGTGGCGCAGCTACCACTCGACCGCGGTGCTGCTGCCCGACGGTCGCGTGCTCTCGGCCGGCGACGACTACTGGGGGATGGGCGACACGCCGCTGCTCGGCTACGCCGACCCGCAGGACCACGGCGAGATCTACGAGCCGCCGTACCTCGTCGACGGCGACCAGCCGGCCCCGCGCCCGCGGGTCACGCACGGGCCGTCGGCGGTCCGCTGGGGCGCCGCCTTCGGGATCGGGATCGCGGAGGTCGCCGGGCGGCCGATCGAGCGGGTCACGCTGGTCGGACCGCCGGCGGTCACGCACGGGCTCGACATGAACCGCAAGTTCGCGGAGCTGCGGGTGCTGCAGCGGGTCCCGGGCACGGGCGTCAACGTCGAGGCGCCGTCCGGGGCCGACATCGCCCCGCCCGGCTGGTACATGCTGTTCGCGCTCGACGCAGCGGGCACGCCGGCCGTCGCCCACTGGGTCCAGATCCACGGTGACGCACCCGACGCCCCGCTCGTCGGTCCGGACCAGCCTGGTCCGTCGCCGGCCCCGACCCCGCCGAGCGGCGGCGCCCCGGCGCCGGGGGC
>JBQGEK010000394.1:0-7235 GCA_052039575.1 Patulibacter sp.
TGCACGTGCGCGGTCCGTGGCGGCCGCTGACACGTCGAATCTCGCCGTCAGCTTCCTCAGTCAGGCAACCAGCCTGGCTCTCGGAATCCGCCGACGATCTTCTCGGTCATCGACCACCACGACTCCACGCCCGTGCAGGACGAGACCCTCTCGGGCCTGTCCCCAAGCCACTCAGCTACGCGGCGTGGGCAAGCCAGGGGTCCCAGGACTCGGGGACCCGTACGCAGGCGATCTGGATGAAGATCGACGGGTGCGGGGCCCGGGGCGTCGACTTCGGGAACATCCGCGCCTGGTGCGGCAGGCGGTCGGCCTTGCGGCGATTGCAGGACGCGCAGCAGGCGACGACGTTCTCCCACTCGCTCGACCCGCCCTTGGACCGGGGGATCACGTGGTCGACGGTCAGGTCCGAGCCGGTTCCGCAGTACTGGCAGGCCCACTCGTCCCGGGCGAAGACGGCCCGCCGGGTCAGCCTCCGGCGGTTGCGCCGCGGAACCGGCGCGTAGCTGCGCAGCCGGATGATCTGGGGGCGCGGAAGCGATGTTCGCTCGGCGTGCAGCTCGCTGCCGCCCGACTCGACGACTTCGGCCTTCTGCTTCAGCAGCAGGACGACGGCGCGCTTCACGCCGCAGACGTGTATCGGTTCATACGTCGCGTTGAGCACCAGGACGTGCGACCCGTTGGAGCCGTGCGGAACAGACGATCCGCCGGGCCGCGTGGCCGCGACGACCCGTCCGCCGACCTGAGCCGCGCCTTGGCGCGCTCCGCGGGCCGGCAGGGAGACCACGGTCGCTGAAGGCTTCACCGCGTGCATCACCTGCACTCCGCGAAGGACTCTACCCGTCCGGCGTCAGATGTCCACCGATTGCGGGGACGTTCACCGGAACGCCACCGGGGCCCGTCGAGCGCTACTCGTCGGCGACGCCGGGACGGGGCGCGGGCGGCACCCCGGCGATCGAGCCGTCGGCGGCGATCATGCCGCTGTGCAGGGCGGCGTCGAGTGCCTGCTCCTCCTCGGGAGCCAGCCGGTGCTCGGGCTTGCCGCGAACGATCCGCCGGATGTAGAGCCGCGCCTGGTCGCGGTGGTGGATCGACGTCAGCACGAAGCCGTCGCCGCGCACGTCGAGCAGTGCCAGCGAGCACGACTGCTGCCCGGAGAGCTCGCCGTAGGCGTCGTAGCGGACCAGCCCGTGGCGCGACAGCACGCGGAGCACGGCGCCCTCGATCCCGCCCATCCGGGTCGCCAGCCGGTCGGACAGTCGCTGCCACTCCTCGGTGCCGCGCAGCACCTGGTCCTCGAGCGCGGCGGCGTGGGCGATCAGGTCGGCGTTGCCGTGCGGTCCCAGCACCACCGACTGCGCACGCCGTAGGCGGCGGAGCTGGACCGTCAGCACGACGATCCAGATCAGCGCGACGACCGCGAGCCCAAGGCCCGCGGCGCCGAGCAGGTGCCAGGTCGCCTCGGCGCCCTCCACGCTCCTAGCCGCCGATCGTGACGTCGTAGGTCGCGGTGTTGTTGTCGAGCGTCTGCTCGCCCGGGACGCCTCCGACGTCGATCTTCAGCTGACCGCTCTGCCCGCTGCGCACGGAACTCGGCAGCTCGATCGTGATCGCGCCGGTCTGCCCGGCGGACAACGACGGGATCCGGTTCTTGCGGAACGCGGGCGATCCTCCGCCGGAGGGCGTGAAGGTCGCGCCGACCTCGATGTTCGACTGATCGCTGGTGCCCTGGTTGGCGACCTGGATCTGCACCTCGGTGCCGGTCACCGCGGTGTTCGAGCCGGACTGGAGCGCGGTGCCGCCCATCGTCACGCCGGCGATGCCGGTTCCGTGCGTGCCCTCCGTCGCGGGCTCCTCGCCGGAGCGGTCGACGACGGAGTTGGCGCCTCCGCCTCCGCCTCCGCCGCCCCCACCACCGGATCCGCCGCCTCCCGCCCCGCTGAGGTTGCTGGCGACCGTGTCGGCCTGCAGCCAGGAGACGTTCGGCACCGAGCGCGGAGCATCGACCTCAGCGCCGCTGACGTCGGCGTCGGCGAGCGCTTCGTCGATCAGCGGCTTGGTCCGCAGCAGCAGCACCACGTCGCTCGAGAGCAGCACCTGCATCTGGCCCGCGATGTCGTTGATCGCCGCCTCGGAGGTCTCGCCGTCGGCGAGCGCGGCCGGGATCCGCTCGGCGATGATCCGCACGGCACGCGCCCGGAAGGTCATCGCCATCTCGAGGTCGTGGGGGGCGCTCCGCCCGGCGTCGTCGCCGGGAGCGTCGAGGCCCTCCGCCCGCTCGGCCTGCTGCTCGGCGATCACCCGCAGGTTGTTGACCGCAGGCTGCAGCACGTTGGCGCCGTCGCCGCTGGAGAGCGCGCTGAACAGTGGCTTGGCGACATCGTCGCTCGACGCGACGAGCAGGGCGGTGACGTCCCGCGAGTAGTCGCGCAGCGCGGACTTCTTGCCGGACGAGACGCAGCTACTGACCGCGAAGATCAACAGGATGGCGACGACGACGATGATCCCCAGGGCCACGAGCTGACGCACGCGTGCGGTCTGGGGGTCGGGCATCCCGGATCCGCCGCCGGACCCGGCACCACCACGGCCCAGGGCGCCGAAGCCCAGCGATCGCCGCGCACCGCGCTGCGGGGGCTCGTCGGCGATGTGCGTGGGCTCATCGAAGTCGTCGTCGTCGAAGAACGACACGTGCGCTCCTGGAAGGGTGGAAGGTCATCATCACTGCGTCCTCCTGAGAACACGCTAGCGATGCTTCTGGCTGCGGTTCGCCATACCGGCGGGCGTTCCTTCCTCTCCGGGGGGAAATCACACGGGTCGGGTACCCGGGCAGGACCGGCGCGACACGCAGCGAATCCCCCTGCGTGCGCACGGGAACCGCCGTAGCATCGTCCCCCTCGGTTGCTGCCCCGACCGGTCCCGACCTTCAGCCGGGCGACGTGGTGCTGGGTCGCTACGAGCTCGTGCGCGTCGCCGGACGTGGCGGAGCCGGCACCGTCTGGCGCGCGGAGGACCGCGACCTCGGTCGCCCCGTCGCGGTCAAGTGCCTGGCCGACGAGGGCAGCGAGCGCGCGCTGCAGGAGGCACGGAGCGCGGCGAAGCTCAACCACCCGGCGATCGTCAGCACCTACGGCCTCGGCCACGCCGACGGCTGCGCGTGGCTGGTGACCGAGTTCGTCGCCGGAACGACGTTGCGCCAGACGATCGCCGAGGACACGCACGACGACGACGAGCTGCTGGAGATCGGGGTCGCGATCTGCGCCGCGCTGCGACACGCGCACGCGCGCGGGATCGTCCACCGCGACGTCACGCCACGCAACATCCTGATCCCGACGGCCGCGTTCCCCGGCAACGACCGTCACCGTCCCTGCCACCCCGGGGTGGCGCCCGCGAAGCTCGCGGACTTCGGGATCGCCCGGCCGAGCGACCAGCAGGTCGAGCGTCGTGACGGGCGGATCGTCGGCACGCTCTCGTACATGGCGCCGGAGCGGCTCTCGGGCGCGGCCGGCGACGAGGCGAGCGATCTGTGGGCGGCGGGCGTGGTGCTCCACGAGGCGCTGACCGGCGAGCACCCCGCGGGTCCGCCCGCCAAGGCCGGCGCCCTGGTCCGCAAGCACAACGACCTGCCCTCGCTGCGGGCGCTCAGGTCCGACCTGCCCGACGTCGTGCTCGACGCGATCGACCGGGCGTGCGCGCCGGAGCCGGAGGATCGTGGAACGGTCGATGAGCTCGAGTACGCGCTGCGCTGCGGGCTGGTCGAGCGGCACGTCGAGGTCGCCCCGGTGCTGCGCGACGCGGCCGCCCGGCAGCAGCCGACCGCCGGGCACCCCGTGATCCACCTGCACGTCGCCCGGCGCCGGCAGGGGATGCTGCTGCTCGCCCCGCTGCTCGTGGCGGTGGTCGCGGCGCTCGGCGGGATCGTCCCGGCGGTTCTGCTCGTGGTGGCGCTGACGGCGCTCACGGCGGTGGCGGTGGGTCGGGCCGGGGTCGATACCCCGTAGCATGCGTTGACCGAATCGAAGCTTCACGTGCTGCGCGACATCGAGAGCAAGCTAGCCGGGCTCGTCGAAGGAACCTTCGGCCGGCTCTTCCGCAGCGAGGTCACCCCCGCTGAGCTGGCCCGTGGGCTCGCGCGGGAGATGGAAGCAACGCGGCGGCAGGGTGTCGATCGCACCTGGGCCGCTCCCCACTACGACGTGTTCCTCTCCCCCGCCGACTACCGCAAGCTCGTGCCGACCGCGGCCGAGCTCTCCGCCGAGCTCTCGAACACCCTGCTCATGCACGCGCGCGAGCAGCGGTTCGCGCTGTCGCGTGCACCCGTGGTCAGCCTGCGCCGTGGCGACGAGCTCGGCACCGGGCGCTACGGCGTCCGGGCGACCCACGCCGACCGGGATCCGGTCCCGCACGAGGATCCCGCGCCCCGTCCCGAGCGGGCGCCGCGTCCCGAGCCCTCGCCGCGGGTCCCGGAGCCCGCGCCGCGACGGGCCACGCCCGAGCGCGCCGAGCGGCGGTCGCCGCCCGGTCTCGTGCTCGTGCTCGGCACGCGCCGCGACGAGGTGCCGCCGAGCGGTGGCACGATCGGTCGCAGCCGCGACTGCGACATCGTGATCGCCAGCGCCGAGGTCTCGCGCGAGCACGCCGAGATTCGTCCGGCCGACGGCGGCTGGATCGTCTTCGACCTTGGCTCGACCAACGGCGTACAGGTCAACGGCTCGACCGTCGGTGGGGTGGGTTCGGGCCATCCGCTGCAAGCCGGTGACACCCTGAACCTCGGCACCGTCGAGATCGCGGTGGAGGGCGAGCGATGAGCGCGCTACCGCTGGCGGACCTCGTCGAGCCGGTCTCGGTCGCGCTCAAGTTCTCGATCGTCGGGGTGCTCTACCTGTTCCTCGCATGGGTGGCCCGATCCAGCGTGGTCGACCTGAGCCGCGCGTCCGCGAGCGTGGCGTCGGCCGGGGGAACGGTCGCCACCGACGGCGGATCGCGGACCTACGGGGAACCCCGACTGCGCGTCGAGCGCGCGATCGGTCACCATCCAGGCGACGAGTACGACATCGGCGCCGGCGCGATGATCGGTCGTGGGAGTCACGTCGACATCCAGATCGAGGATCCGTACGCGTCCGGGAAGCACGCGCGGCTGGCGCGGCAGGCAGGGGTGGTGATCGTGGAGGACCTGGACTCGACCAACGGAACGTTCCTCAACGAGGAGCCCCTGATCGGCGCACAGCCGCTGCAGCTCGGCGATCGTATTCGGATCGGCGACACCGAGTTCACCTACCTGGACGATTGAGTTCCCCGCCGACTTTGATGCTTCGCGTCGTAGAACACGCCCACCGGACCGACACCGGTCGTCAGCGCCCCGCCAACGAGGATTCGTACCTGGCGCGTACGCCGCTGTTCGCGGTCGCGGACGGGATGGGCGGGGCCCAAGCCGGCGAGGTCGCCTCGCGGATGGCGGTCGACGTGCTCCAGGAGGGCCTCGGTGCCGGGACCGGCACGGTCGCCGAGCGGCTGACCGATCAGGTCGCCACCGCCAACACCCGGATCTTCGACCGCGCGCGGACCGACCAGGGCAGCGCCGGAATGGGCACGACCCTGACCGCCGCGTACGTCGACGCCGAAGAGCTGGTGGTCGTCCACGTCGGTGACAGCCGGCTCTACCGCTACCGGTCCGCGACGCTGGAGCGGCTGACCGACGACCACTCGCTGGTCGAGGAGCTCGTCCGGCAGGGCCGTCTGACGCCCGAGGAGGCCGCCGAGCACCCGCAGCGGTCGATCATCACGCGGGCGCTCGGCCCCGAGTCCGAGGTCGCAATCGACTCCGAAGTGCTCGCGGTCCAGGACGACGACCTGTTCCTGCTCTGCAGCGACGGGCTCACGACGATGATCAGCGACGACCAGATCGCCGATCTGCTGGACAGCGACGAGCCGCTGACCGAGCGCGCCGACGCGCTGATCGACGCCGCCAACGCGGCCGGTGGGCGCGACAACATCACGGTGCTGCTGTTCCGCGTGGAGGCGAGCGACGCCGGACCGGCGGTCGCTGCCGAGACCGTCGAGGCCGCCACGGCCGCGGAGCCGACCACGGCCGTCGCCACGCCGGTGGTCCCGACGGCCCCCCCGGCCCAGGCCACCGCGGTGATGCCGGCGGTCACGATCTCGCCGACCGGGCCCGACACGACCGACGGCGGTGCCACCGCCGGTGACGAGGCCGACCGGTCTCGCCGCAAGAAGCGGCGCGGACTTCGCGCGGGCCCGTTCGTCGTGCTCTTCCTGGTCTTCTGCATCGGCGTCGGCGCGTTCTTCGCGTCGCAGACCGTGTACTTCATCGGCAACGACCGCGGGCTCGTCACCGTCTACCGGGGCCTGCCCTACGAGCTGCCGTTCGGGGTCAAGCTCTACACCCCGAACTACTACTCGTCGGTCCCGGTCAACTCGATGGCCGAGGAGCAGCGCGAGCGGCTGCTCGACCACCGGGTGCGCTCGCTCGACGACGCGAACGACCTGGTCTCGAGACTGGAGCGGGGCGAGGTCGTCACGCCGTGACCGCCCGCAACCGCGAGGCGTTGGCCCTGCTGCCGTCGGCGCTCCTGGTCACGGCAGGGTTCACGGCGATCTTCCTGAAGCGGGACGAGTTCCTCAGCGACGCCTCGCTGGCCTACGGCGCCGCGTTCCTGGCGCTCTGCCTGATCGGGCACCTGGTGATCCGCTTCACCGCGCCCAACGCCGATCCGTTCCTGTTCCCGATCGTCGCGCTGCTGGCGTGCTTCGGGCTGGTCGAGCTGTACCGGATCGACGTCTCGTTCGCCCAGGCCCAGGCCCAGTGGTTCGTCGTCGGGCTCGGGCTGTTCGCGGTCACGATGATCGTGCTCCGCGACTACCACCAGCTGGAGCGCTACCGATATACGATCGCGGCCGCCTCGCTGCTGCTGCTGCTGCTTCCCCGGCTGCCGGTGATCGGCATGGCGACCAACGGCGCCTACCTGTCGATCAAGATCGGGCCGCTGGCGTTCCAGGCGGCGGAGTTCGCCAAGCTCGGCATCGTCATCTTCCTCGCCAGCTACCTGCGCGACACCCGTCAGGTGCTGATCCACGGCGGACGCAAGGTGCTCGGCGTGATGCTGCCGCCGCTGCGGCACTTCGGACCGCTGCTGGCGATCTGGGGCACCGCGATGGTGATGCTGATCTTCATCCGCGACCTCGGCTCGTCGCTGATGTTCTTCGGCGCGTTCCTGGCGCTG
>JBQGEK010000395.1:0-1525 GCA_052039575.1 Patulibacter sp.
CGAGCCCGGGCGGGGCGCGCGGGCGCCGCTCGGCGCGAGGTGGGCCGCGGCGCGCGGGGTGCTGCCGCGCCGGGCGGCTGCCCCCGCCGCGCCACGACCACTGGGGTGCGCTGCCGCGTAGGATCGGCCCACCGATGAGCACCGCCGCTGACCCGAAGACCCGCCTGATCGCCGAGCTCCGCGAGCACGCGCTCGTGATCGGCGACGTCACCCTGACCAGCGGCAAGACCGCGTCGTACTACGTCGACGCCAAGCGCGCGATCCTGCTGCCGGCGGGGTTCCAGGCGCTCGGCGCACTGCTCGCCGCGGAGGCGACGCGACTCGGCGCCACCGCGATCGGCGGCATGACGATGGGCGCCGACCCGGTCGCCTGCGCCGGCCTGGCCGGCGGCTTCGACGGCAAGGCGTTCTTCGTCCGCAAGTCGAGCAAGGCCCACGGCCTGCAACGTCGCGTCGAGGGACCGTTCCTGACCGACGAGGACCGCTGCGTCGTCGTCGAGGACATCGTCACCACCGGTGGCTCGACGGTCGAGGCGATCGAGGCGCTCCAGGCCGAGGGCCGCACGATCGTCGGCGTGGTCTCGGTGCTCGACCGACTCGCCGGCGGCGCCGAGCGGATCACCGCTGCCTGCGACGTCCCGTACGTCGCACTGACCACGATCGACGACGTCTACCCGGACCGGCCAGCCGGCTGACCTCCGCGCCACGCGTCATCCGACGGCGCACGGCGCGTACCCGCAGCGCCTGCAGACGCACGCCAGCCGGTGCAGCGGGCGAGCACGAACCACGGTGCGACGCCCGTAGGCTGCGTCGGATGGCTCCCCCGACGGTCTTGATCGCCCCGGACAGCTTCAAGGGCACGTTTTCCGCGCGCGAGGTCGCCGAGGCGGTCGCCGACGGCGTGCGGTCCGCGGACGGGACGCCGGTGATCCTGCCGATCGCCGACGGCGGCGAGGGCACGCTCGACGCGCTGGTCTCGGCGCACCGTGGCACCGTCGTGCCGGTCACGGCGTCGGGGCCGCTCGGCGATCCGGTCGCCGCGCGGTACGGGCGCCTGGACGCGACGACGGCGGTCGTCGAGATGGCGTCGGCCAGCGGACTGACCCTGGTCCCGCCCGAGCGGCGGGATGCGTGGGCCGCGTCGACCCGGGGCGCGGGCGAGCTGATCGCCGCGGCGGCCGAGGCGGGAGCCGAGCACGTGATCGTCGGGGTCGGCGGATCGGCGACGACCGACGGCGGGCTCGGCGCGCTGGAGGAGCTCGACCGGCGTGGGGTCGACATCCGGCTGAGCGTGGTCTGCGACGTCGACACGCCGTGGGAGGACGCGCCGCGGGTCTTCGCACCCCAGAAGGGCGCGGACGCCGAGACCGTCCGGCGGCTCGAGGCACGGCTCGACGCCCTGGCGGAGCGGGTGCCACGCGACCCCCGCGGCGTGCCCCGGACCGGTGCCGCCGGAGCGCTCGCCGGCGGCCTGTGGGCGTTCCGCGACGCCGAGCTGCTGCCCGGCGCGGCCTACGTGCTCGAC
>JBQGEK010000396.1:0-40810 GCA_052039575.1 Patulibacter sp.
TCGTCGTCGACGCGCTGCCGAAGAACCCGACCGGCAAGGTCGAGCGGGGGCGGCTGCGGACGATGGCCGGCGCCAGCAGCCCGGCGACGTAGCGGCCGGCCGCGACCCCGCCGGGGTGCGTGGCCAGCCGTCGCGCGGCGCGTTACGCGCCCTGCAGCTCGCCGATCAGCTCGTCCGACGTCATCACCCGGGCGAGGTAGGGGAACAGCGTGTCCATGGTCATCTGGCTGTACTCGCCGAGCATCCGGTCGGTGCAATCCGACAGCACGATCGCCCCGTAGTCGCGCTCGTTCGCCCCGCGGACCGTCAGCGACACGCCGAAGTCGGTGGCCAGGCCCGCGACGATCAGGATGTGGCGCTCGGAGTTGCGGATCAACGGCTCGAACTCGGTGCACGGCCACGGATCGACCCGCGCGTTGTCGATCGTCCATTCGGGACGGCCCGGCTCGGGAGCGATCTCGTCCAGCGTCTCGGCGCCCCACTGGCCGCGCACCGCCATGTTCTCCTCGGGACAGCGCAGCACGCGGCCGGTCCCGCGGACGTAGCCGCCGCGGCGGATCCGGAGCTCTGGATGGCCGGGCCGGAAGGTCTCGTTGTGGTAGATGATCGGGATGTCGAGGGAGCGGCAGACCTCGATCGTCCGCGTGATCCGCTGCAGCGTGTCGGGGAAGGGCAGCGTGTCCTTGGTGAAGTCGTACCCACGCCCGTCGGGATGCCAGAAGTCGTTCTGCATGTGGGTCAGGACGAGGATGACGTCGTCGACGGGGACGCGGTCGAACTGGTACTCCATGGCGTGGCCTTTCGCGTGCGGTGCGGTCCCCGGTCCGGCGACGAACCCGGAACCCCGGTCATTGCCGTTGTACGTGGCTCCGATCTCCGCGCCAACGGGCGGAAGCGATAGCTTCCGCGCCCTAGCGGGGCACGTTGCGATCTCGGTCGCCCGCCGCCTCGATCTTGCGCTGCGGATCCATCGCCCAGCTCGGTCGACCGGGCACCGGCGGCGCGATCGGGTAGCCGGTCGTCAGGAACCGCAGTGGCGGCAGGCCACCCCAGCGGTTGAGCGTCTTCGGGCCGACCGGCCAGGCCCGCGGCAGGTAGTCGGAGTCCGCGGTCAGCTGGGACAAGTCGGAGCAGTGCTCGACCATCGCGCCGTCGTGATCGTGGTGGTAGGCGAAGTGGTTGCTGCCCGGTCCGTGGCGGCTCGGGCCCCAGATCAGCCGCTGGTCGCGTTGGGCCCGCAAGCGGTCGGCCACGCGACCGAGCGCGTTGAGGTCGGGCCAGGCGTAGGCGTAGTGGGAGAGCTCCGCCCTGGGCGCCCAGACCACCGCGATCCCGTGGTGGTCGGGGTCGCAGCGCCACCAGCTGGCCAGCGCGCCCATCCGGTCGGAGAAGCGCATGCCCAGACCGTGCGCGAGGAACCGCTCGAAGCGCCGCGTGTTGCGGACCTTGAGCGACACGTGCTCGAACTTGATCGGTCGGTCGCCGGCGGGCGGTGGTCCGCCGTCCTGCATCCCGACGAAGAGCTTGAAGACGTGTCCCTCCGGCCCCTGGAGCTTGAGCGCCCGATCGATCCCGGGTTCGCCGTCGTAGACCGCTCCGAGCTGCGTGCCGCCGGCGTTCTGCGCGCGACGGGCGATCCGCTCGAGGTCGGCCGGCTCGGCGACCTCGAGCGCGATGTGGTCGTACCCGCGGTTCTGGGGGTCCTCGACCAGGATCAGCTCGTGGTGGCGGTCGTTGCAGGTCAGGTACGAGGCGCCGGCCGCGCGGTCGGTCTCGACCATCCCGACGACGTCTCGCTGGAACTGGACGGCGCGGTCGAGGTCGGCGACACGGAGGGCGATGTGCCCGATGCGAGTGATCATGGCGGTGCGGTTCTCCGGTGGTTCAGCCGGCCGCGGTGGCGGCGGCCGGGGACGGGGCGGGGTGGCGCGAGAACGCGCCATGGTGGTGGGCGAGGAACGCCTCGATCGAGGTGGCCCGGCGGCCGGTCAGGCGGAGCACGGCGTCGGTGGGCTGGCCGGCCGCCCCGGTGCGCAGGAAGGCGGCCATCCGAAGTGCGTGGTCGACCTCCCAGGCCGTCGCACCGTGGCGGCGCAGCGGTACGCCGATCATCCGCAGCGGGAGCCGTACGGGGCGCGCGCCCAGCAGGTCGGCGATCTCGCGGTGGGTCACCGAGCGCGGGCCGGTGATCGCGTGCGCGGAGCGCCCCAGGTCCGGCGCGGTGAGCAGCGCGGCGGCGCAGGCGGCGACGTCGTCGGCGTCGACCATCGCGATCGGCTCGTCGGAGAAGGGCCCGACGAGCAGACCGGTCCTGCGCACGATCGGGGCGACGGTCTCCAACAGGTTCTGCATCAGGAACGGCGGCCGGAGGTGCGCGAACTCCAGCTCCGCGGCCTCGATCCGCGCCTCGCTGCGCCAGTGCGCAACCGCGGTCGGGGTCGGGCCGTTCGGGGTGACCGAGGCTGCGCCGCCGGAGAGCTTCACGATCCCGGTCACGCCGGCGTCGATCGCGGCGTCGATCGCCGCCGCCTCCTGGAGGTCCTGGTCGGGTCCGTGGGGCGTCAGCAGCAGTAGCCGGTCGCAGCCCACCAGGCCGCGACGGAGTGAGCCGGGATCGCGCAGGTCGGCGGGCACCGCCCCGACGGGGAGCGCGGCGGTGGCGGGGTTGCGCACGAGCGCGCGGACCGCGACGTCCTGGCGGTACAGGCGGTCGATCAGCGGCCGGCCGATCGTTCCGGTGGCCCCGAGCACCGCGATCATCGCGCCACCGCCAGGCGTCGCGGCTCGACCGTTGCTGGCGCCGCGGTCGAACCGACCCAGGAACGCAGGGCGACGATCGCGGCCGCGGCATCGCCCGTCGTGCCCGCCGCGAAGACGTAGCGATCTGGTCGCAGCAGCACCCAACTCACGCCGTGCCGGTCCAACCAGGCCCGCAACGGACCGTGGTCGTGCGCATCGCGGCCGAGCGCGAGCACGCAGCCGACATCCCCGGCGAACGGCGCTGCCGCGTCCGGACTGGCCGCGACCACCGCCCAGCCGGGGCCCAGCAGCTCGTCCAGCCGTCGTGGGCTCCCGACGGGGTCGTCGACGATCGGCTGCGGGAAGAGCGCGCCGACAGCGCGGCGGAACGGCAGCCGGTGTGGCGCCGTCGCGAACGCTCCCGCGGGGTAGGTCGGCAGCGGCTTGACGTTCTCCCGGACCCACTCCATCACCCCGGCGCGCTCGAGGGCGGGGAGGACGCGGTCGCGGAAGCGCGCGACGCGCGGGTCGACGGTCTGGAGGGCGGCGCCCCAGCGGACGGCCAGACGCTGCATCTGGTGGACATGGGGACGACGTTCCCGCTCGTAGCTGTCGAGCAGCGCGTCGGGGGCGCCGCGCAGCACGGCGGCCAGCTTCCACGCCAGGTTGCCGGCGTCACGGGCCCCCGAGGAGAACCCCTGGCCGACGAACGGCGGCATCACGTGGGCGGCGTCGCCGGCGAGCAGCACACGACCGCTGCGCCAGTGCGACGCGGTCCGGGCGTGGAAGGTGTAGACGACGGCCCGCTCGATCTCGACCGTGGCCCCGTCGGACCACGGCCGGACCAGCGCCTGGATCCGCTCGGGCCGGAGCAGCGGATCCGGGTCCTCGCCCGGGCGCAGCATGAATTCCCAGCGGTGGCGGCCCGGCGACATCGGCAGGCAGACGGTCGGCCGGGTCGGGTCGCCGAGAAAGATCGGGTGCGGGGCCCGGGCAAGGGGGCGGTCGACGAGCGTGTCGAGCACGATCCAGCGCTGGGCGAAGCTCGTACCCCCGAACGACGCGCCGATCTGCGCGCGCACGGCGCTGCCAGCTCCGTCGCAGCCGACCACGTAGCGGGCGCGGATCCGCCGCCGGCGTCCGCCGTCGGTCGGGCGCACCCAGGCGTCGGCGTGCTCGGCGGCGCGGTCGACCGCCTCCACTCGGCTGTCCCAGTGCAAAGACACCCCAGGCAGCTCGCCGATCCGCGTGGCCAGCGTCCGCTCGATCGAGGGCTGGTGGATCGAGACCATCGGCGGATGTCCGAACGGCCCACGGTTCGGGCGCAGGATGTCGATTGGCAGCCCGTCCTCGGTCAGGAAGGTGACGGTCTGCTGGACCTGCGCATCGGCGAGGATCTCGGCGTCGATGCGCGCGGCCTGGAAGATCCGCAGCACCTCGTCGTCGATCACGGCGGCGCGGGGAAGCCGGTAGCTGCCGGGTGCGGCGTCGACGACGGTCACCGTCCGTCCGTCCTCGGCCAGCAGGCCGGCGAGCAACAGACCGACCGGCCCGGCGCCGACGACGAGGACGTCGCAGTCGTCGGCGTCAGCCGTCATCGCGGGCACCGAGCACGCCGGCCGGCGTCGCCTGCGCGCTGATCGTCGTGGTCAGGTCGCCGATCCCGTCGATCTCCATCCGCACGGTCTGCCCGCGGCGAACCCAGCGGTCGAGCTCGAGGCCGCAGCAGCCCGGCATCGTGCCGGTCGAGAAGACGTCGCCGGGGGCCAGGTACTCGCCCTTCGACGCGTGCGCCAGCATCTCGCCGATGTCCCAGTGCGCTTCGGCGGTCGTGCCCTCGCACCACAGCTCCCCGTCGACGAGCGCGCGGCCGCGCGCGGCTCGCCAGTCGGGGAGCTCGTCCGGCGTGACGACGTCTGCGCCGATCGAGTTGGCGAAGGTCTTGGCCTTGACGACCGGGCCGAAGGTGCTGTGGCGCGCGTCCGCGGCCTGGACGTCGCGGGCGCTCCAGTCGTTGAGTACGAACCAGCCGCCGATCGCGGCCCGGGCCTGCTCGGGTGTGGCGTCGCTGAGCGGCCGGACGATCACGCACGCCAGCTCGAGCTCGAAGTCGAGGAACTCGGTGTAGGACGGCCACCAGACGTCCTGACGATCGGCGAGCATCGCCGTGTGGTTGCCGACGTACATCGGCGGCGCGGCGTAGAAGCCCTTGCCCGGCTTGAGGGCCGGGAAGGTCTTGCCGGTCACACGTTCGAAGGTCGCCACGGCGCGGGCGAGCGGCCGCGGAAAGAACCGCGCGACGAGCACTCGCGCGGACTGCTCGAGGTGGCTCGGGAAGACCATGAACGCGCGCATCGAGCGGGCGGCGAACGGCAGGCCGGCGGTGGCCGGGTCGACGGACGGGGTCTCGTCGCTCGCAGCGGCGGAAGCGAGCAGCGCGGCCAGCTCCGCCCGCTCGGCGGCCGGTAGTGCGAGCAGTGTGAGCAGCTCGGCGTCGGCGGCGACCGGCGCGGCGCTCGCCTGCTCGACGACCGAGCGGACGGCGATCCAACGGCCGGTGGCGGGGTCGCGGGCGATCGGTCCGGAGGGGGTATTGCGCAGGTGCATGGCGGTGCTCGGGGCGGTCGGAGAACAGGTGAGTGGGCACCGTACCCGAAACTGATGAACTCATCAACTTTGAGCTTAACGTCAGTAGTGATCCGCGCTGCTAGCATCGGCCACGTGAGCGGATCGACCCCGACCCGAACCTCGCGCCGGCGGGAGGCCACCCGGTCGCGACTGGTCGGAGCTGCGGGCGAGCTGTTCGCCGAGCAGGGCTTCGAGGCGACGCGGATCAGCGAGATCACCGAGCGGGCGGACGTCGGGTTCGGCTCGTTCTACAACCACTTCGCGTCGAAGGACGCGATCGTCGAGGCCGTGATCGCCGCGGCGGTGGAGGAGCACGGGACCGCCGTCGATCGGCTGACCGCGGCGGTCGCCGATCCGGCGGAGGTCGTCGCGATCGCCCACCGGTACTTCGTGCGGCTCGCCGGGGACGACCAGATCTGGGCGGGGTTGCTGGTGCGCCTCGATCTGACCCACGACGTGCTCGCGGGGGTCCTCGGCCAGCGGGCGACGCGCGACCTGCAGGCCGGCGTCGACGCCGGGCGGTTCTCGGCCGCGGCGTCGCCGACGGTCTTGATGGCCACCGGCGGGGCGCTGCTGGCGGTGATGCGGGGCGTCCTCGACGGCCGGATCATCGGTGCGGGCGTGGGCAGCGAGCACGCGGCCGGCGTCCTGCGGATGCTCGGGGTCCCGGCAGACGACGCCGAAGCGGTCGCGCGACGGCCGATGCCCGCGGCTGCTGGCCCTGACTGATTCTCGGGTCGTGCGGTGCGCGGTCGGGCTGTCGCGGCGGTGCTCACGGCGGGGGTGTGGTCATTTGGACTGGCCAAAGATGGGGATCGTGCGCTGCGATCTGAGGTCGCGCCTGCGATCGCCCCTGGGTCGTCGCGTGCGAAGGCTGCTCGTAAAGGTATTTCGGCGCGATACTGAGGCCCCGGTGCTTGGTGCTCCTTGGTCAGACAAGTGCCGTGATCTCAGCTATGGTCTGGCGAGATGCTGCTCTCCCCGTCGAACGACCGTCGGCCGGCCTACGAGCTGGTGACCGACCAGCTCCGGGAATCGATCCTCAGCGGCGAGCTGCCGCCGGGCAGCGCGCTGCCGCCCGAGCGCGAGCTGTCCGAGCGCTTCGGGGTCGGCCGTACGACGGTCCGTGAGGGTCTGCGGGCACTGCAGTCCAGGGGGCTCGCGATCGCCACGGGCGCCCCGACGCCGCTGCGCGTCGACGCGCCCGAGGCGCTGTCGACCGACCCGCTGCGCGACACGCTCGTGCATCTGGTCCGGCTGGGACGCGTTCCCGCCGACGACCTGGTCGGCTTGCGTATCGCGCTCGAAGGGGCCGGCGTCGAGCAGGCGGCGGAGCGCTCACCGCGCCCGGACCTGACCATGGCCCGCGACCAGATCGCGTTCATGCGCGCCGCCGGGTCCGACGTCGAGGCGTTCGAGGTCGCCGACATCCGCTTCCACCTCGAGCTGGTCCGTGCGTCGGGCAACGAGGCGCTGACGCTGGTGATGCTCGCCGTGCGTGACACCGCGACCAGGACGCTGTCGTCGCGCCTGACGCCGCTGGTCGACGCGCAGCCGACGATCGAGCGGCTGATCGCCGAGCACGAGGCGATCCTCCAGGCGGTGATCGATGGTGACGGCGCGGCAGCGCGACGGCGGTCCGACGAGCACCTGCGGCGCTTCTACCTGGAGGGCACGGCATGAGCGCGCCGACCGACGCGGTCGTCGACGTCCTGCGGCACGAGCTCGAACGCGCCGGCGGCGGCGAGCTGGTCGTCGACCTGGCGATCCTCGACTCCTACCGCCGCGACCAGGCGGCTCCGGGGCTGCTGGATGCGGGCACGCCCGCGGCGGTCGCGCGACCGACGACCACCGCCGAGGTCCAGGCCGCGGTGACCGCGGCCGCGCGGGCCGGGGTCCCCGTCGTACCGCGGGGTGCGGGGTCCGGGCTCAGCGGCGGCGCCAACGCGATCGACGGCTGCCTGGTCGTGTCGCTGGAGCGGATGACGCAGATCGTCGAGCTCGACCCGGCGGCGCTCACGGCGACCGTGCAGGCCGGGGTCGTCAACCTCTCGCTCCGCGAGCAGGCGGCGGGCGAGGGCCTGCTCTACGCACCCGACCCGGCGAGCTACGAGTTCTCGACGATCGGGGGCAACGTCGCCACCAACGCGGGCGGCCTGTGCTGCGTGAAGTACGGCGTGACCCGCGACGCCGTGCTGTCGCTCGAAGCGGTGCGCGCCGACGGCGGGCTACTGCGCGTCGGGTCCGCGGCGCGCAAGGCGGTCGCCGGCTACGACCTGAGGAGCCTGCTCTGCGGCAGCGAGGGGACGTTGGCGATCGTCACGGAAGCCACGGTCCGGCTGCTGCCGCAGCCCCCGGCCGCCCACACGCTCGCCGCCAGCTTCCCCCGGCTCGATGCCGCGGGCGAGGCGATCAACGCGATCTGCCGCCGCTACCGGCCGTCGATGCTGGAACTGATGGACCGCACCACGATCAACGCGGTCGAGGCGCTGCAGCCGATGGACCTCGATCTCGGCGCGGAGGCGATGCTGTTCGCCCGCAGCGACGCGGGGCGCGTCGAGGGCGCGAACGAGATCGCGGCGATCGAGCGGCTCTGCGAGCAGGCCGGGGCGGACCTGGTGGTCACCACCGACGACGAAGCGGAGGGGCGGATGCTGATGGCGGCCCGGCGCCTGGCCTTCCCGGCGCTGGAGCGTCGCGGGGCGACGCTGCTCGACGACGTCGCGGTGCCGCTCCCCGCGGTGCCGGAGCTGCTGCGCGGGATCGAGCGGATCGCGGAGCGGACCGGGACGCTGATCGGCACCTTCGGCCACGCGGGCGACGGCAACATGCACCCGACGATCGTCTACGACCACACGGACGCCGATGCCGTGGCCCGGGCTCGCGCGGCGTTCGACCAGATCCTCGCGCTGGCCCTCGATCTCGGAGGGACCGTCACGGGAGAGCACGGGGTCGGTCTGCTCAAGCGCGACGCCGCCGCGCGGGAGCTGTCGGGGTCGCTCGACCTCCAGCGCGCGATCAAGTCGGCCTTCGACCCGTCCGGGATCCTCAACCCGGACAAGGTGCCGTGGTTCGGAGCACGTGACGGTGCCGGCGGCGCGGCCCGACCGGACGACGCGCTCGCCTAGCCCCCGTCCCGCGGGGTCAGCAGGCCGCGGTGGAAGGCCTCGGCGACGGCGGCGGCGCGGTCGTTGACGCCGAGCTTGGCGTAGATGTGCAGCAGGTGGGTCTTGACGGTCGCCTCGCTGACGAACAGCTGCGCGGCGGCGTCGCGGTTGGTGGTGCCGCGCGCGACCATCTCGAGGACCTCGAGCTCGCGGGGGCTCAGCGGAGCCTCCGCCGGCCGGCGGACCTGGCCGATCAGGCGCGTCGCGACCGCCGGCGAGAGGACCGCCTCGCCGCGCGCTGCGGCTCGCACCGCCCGGAACAGCTCCTCCGGCGGCGCGTCCTTCAGCAGGTAGCCGGTCGCGCCGGCCTCGATCGCCGGCAGCACGTCGCTCTCGGTGTCGAACGTCGTCAGGACGAGAACCCGGGCAGCGACCCGGCGCTCGACCAGCTGGGCGATCGCGCTGACCCCGTCCGTACCCGGCATCCGCAGGTCCATCAGCACGACGTCGGGCTTCAGAGCGACCGCTCTGCGGACCGCCTGGTCGCCATCCTCGGCCTCGCCGAGCACCTCGAACCCCGGTTCTCCGCGGAAGATCCCGGTCAGCCCGTCGCGAACCACCGGGTGGTCGTCGACGATCAGCAGGCGGACCGGCGCGGAGTCGCTCATCGCGCCTCCGCCGTCGCGCCGACCAGGTCGACGTCGAGCGCGGGCAGGTTGGCGGAGATCGCCGTCCCGCCGCCGGGCTCGGACTCGATCTCGAGCGTCCCCGACAGCCGCGCGACCCGCTGGCGCATCGCGGTCAGCCCGAATCCGCCCGTCGCCGGCGTCGCGGACGTGACAGGCGCCCCGCCGGCGACCGGCGGCCGAACCGCCGGCGTGGTCACGGGATCGAAGCCGATCCCGTCGTCGCGAACGTCGAGCGTCACCAGGTCCTCCATGTAGTTGAGCGTCAGTCCGACCCGTCGGGCTCGGGCGTGCTTGGCGACATTGGCCAACGCCTCCTGGGCGGTCCGCAGCAGGGTCACCTCGACCTCGGGGTGCATCGGCCGGGGGTCGCCGGTCGTCGTGACCTGGACGGCGACGTCGTGCAGCGTCGACCAGCGAGCGACGATCTCGGCCAGGGCCTCGGGAAGGCGCGCGGACTCGAGTGGCTCGGGACGCAGCGCCTGGACCGAGCGGCGGGCCTCGGAGAGGCTCTCGCGGGCGAGCGTGGTCGCCGCGGACGCGTGTCGCTGCCACGCGGGGTCGTCGCGGTCGAGCTGCTCGGCGGCCTGCAGCTGGGTGATGATCCCGGCCAGTCCCTGGGCCAGCGTGTCGTGGATCTCCCGCGCCATCCGCTGGCGCTCGTCGATCACGCCCGCGTCGCGGGCCTGGGTCAGCAGCTGGGCTTGGAGCGCGGCGTTCTCGCGCAGCGACGCCTCGAGCTTCTCGTTGGCCTCGGTCAGCTGCTCGATCGACCGCCGGTGGCTTTCCGCTCGCTGGTCGCCGACGGCGCCGAACCACGTCATCGTGCCGGCGATCGCGAGGTTGACGGCCACCAGAGCCAGCCAGACGCCGAGCGACCCCGCCCCGTCACCCGCCAAGCCGCCGTTCTGCGCGGTGGCGAGGATCAGCGCCACCGGCGTCACGCCAGCCAGGGTCCACGGATGGGGAAGGATGCGGACCGCGAACAGGAACCCCGACCAGGCGAAGAAGCCGTAGAGCGGCTGACGGACCACCAACGCCGTCATCAGCGCCAGCAACCCGACGAAGAAGACGGCCATCAACGCTCGGCGCTCGATCCACGCCGGGTGCAACGTGACCATCCAGAGGATCCAGGCGGCGGCGGACGCCGACAGCGCCAGGTCGATCGTCAGCTCGACGCCCGGGCCGCGCGTGGCCGCCGTGACGACCGTGCAGACCCCGAGCAGGACGAAGGGCAGCGCATCGAGCATCGGCCCCTCGCGCCGCTTCCACGCCTCCAACCGGGTGTCGTCGAGCGGGTCTGGCATCTGCGCCGACAACGCTACTCCCAGCGGAACAGGCGGGTGGCAGCCACGCCGAGCACGATCGCCCAGCCGCCCATCACGCCCAGCTGCAGCAGCGACGGCCAGTCACCGTTCGTGCTGTCCTGCAGCGCCTGGACTGCCGCGCCGAGCGGCGTTGCGTCGCTGATCCGGACCAGCGCGCTCGGCATCGCGTCGCGCGGAAGCCAGAGGCCGGCGAAGAACATCATCGGGAAGAACAGCAGCATGCCGACCCCGTTGGCGATCTTGGTGGTCGGCGCGAGCGCGGCGACGAACAGGCCGATCGCGAGCACCGACCCGGTCGCCATCACGACGGCGAGCAGGAAGCCGAGCGGCTGCTGGGGCAGCGCGACGCCGAAGCCGACCCGACCGACGACGAGCAGCAACGCCATCGCGACCACCGCCACCCCGGCGTGGATCGCCAGCTGGGCCGCGAGCACGCGCGACGGCGGTACCGGCGTCGTCGACAGCCGGCGCAGCACGCCGCGCTCACGGTAGCCGGCCAGCAACGGCGGCAGGGCGTTGATCGCCAGCATCGCCAGCACGAAGGCGAGCATCACCGGCAGATAGACGTCGACGAAGCGGAGCCCGCCGAAGTCCGGGTTCGGCTCCCGCGACGAGGGAACCGCCCCGATGATCACCAGCAGGACCACGGGGAACGCGATGCCCCAGAACAGGGTCACCGGTTCGCGGAGGAACAGCCGCAGCTCCGTCCGCAGCAGGATCCGTCCGCGGCCGGAGGACGGGGACGGGGAGGAGACGGCGGTGGCCATGGTGGGCTCCGGGGCGGGGGAGGGACTCATCGGGCGACGCCGGAACGGTCGGGGACGCGGCTGCCGTCGCCACGGCCGGTCAGCGCGACGAAGGCGTCCTCGAGGTTGGGCCGCTCGACCGGCAGCTGCTCGGCCACGCCGGCGACCAGGCCGGCCGGGCTGTCGACGGCGACGACCCGGCCACGGTCGATCAGGGCGAGCCGATCGCAGAGCCGCTCGGCCTCGTCCATGAAGTGCGTGACCAGCACGATCGTCACGCCCTCCGCGCGAACGTCCTCGATCAGGGCCCAGGTGTCGCGGCGAGCCTGCGGGTCGAGTCCGGTGGTCAGCTCGTCGAGGATCGCGATCCGCGGACGCCCGACCAGGGCCAGGGCGATCGACAGCCGCTGCTGCTGACCGCCCGAGAGCTTGCCGAAGCGGGTGTCGCGGACGGCGTCGAGGCCGAGCACCTCGAGCAGCCGCGCCCCGTCGGCCGGCTCGTCGTAGAACGAGGCGTAGAGCTCGATCGCCTCGCCGACCTGCAGCTTGTCCGGGAGCCGGCTCTGCTGCAGCTGGACGCCGAGCACCCGACGCAGCGCGTCGTGGTCTCGGGACGGGTCGAGACCGAGCACGTCGATCCGGCCGGCCCCGGCGGTCCGCAGTCCGGCGATGCACTCGACCGTCGTCGTCTTGCCCGCGCCGTTGGGGCCGAGGACGCCGAAGATCTCACCCTCCTCGACGGCGAACGAGACGTCGTCGACAGCGACCGTGTCGCCGTAGCGCTTGTGCAGATGCTCGACTTCGATGACCGCCATGCGGGGTGCTCTCCTGGGTCTCGGTGCCTCGGTCGCGTCGCCGGGCGACCGATGGGCGGGACGAGAACCAGGATCGCGGCGCGGGGCGCGGCGCACATCGCCCGGACGGCCAGAACGGGGACGAGCGGCGGCGGACCGGGAGCGTCGACCGGACGGTGGACGTCCGCATCGACCGGCTGGTCGACGCGGACGTCCGAGGAGGCGGTGCGATCGGCGCCCCGCGGGGCTCGCCCGCCGCGCTCAGAGCACCCGGTTGACCGCGTCGGGGTGCGACGCCGCGGCGAGCTTGTCGGCCCGCAACAGGGCCTGGGCACAGCGGCGGACGTACGTCGTCAGGTCGGCGCCACCGAGCTCGTCCAGGTCACCGGGCAGCTCGATCGCGTCGGCCACGGTCTTGTGGTGCTCGGTCAGCCAGCGGATCAGGTAGCGGTCGAGCTGCGCGTGGATCTGGCCCTGCGAGGCCTCGCCCGCGAGCTGCACGGTCGGTCGCGTGGTGTCCCAGGCGGCGGGGACGCCGCCCTCGTCGGCGGGCTGGTCGCCGTTGCCGGAGCCGGCGCGATAGTCCGGCACCTCGTACTCGCGCGAGGCCGGCTCGGCGGTCGAGCCGACGTCGTCCAGGTCGCTGTCGCCCCGGGACTCCGGCCCGTCGCCGGGGCGGTAGACGCCCTTGATCGGCGCCGGGGCCTTCGGTCCCGGGGTCTCGCCGAAGGTCGCGCGGATCTCCGCGGGCGTCATGTCGCCCTGCGCCACCTGGCCGGCCAGGTCGATCGCCTGCGTGCTCGTGATCGTGCCCTTGTCGGTCTGCCGACGCAGCAGGTCGGCGATCGTCAGCGACAGGTCGCCGTCGGCGACGCGCTGCTGGACCTCGTCCGGCAGCTCGAGCAGCTTGAGGTGACGGCGGACCCACGTCGGCGACAGGCCGATCGAGCGGGCGACCTCGGCGGCACTGGACCCCTCGCGGCGCTTCATCAGCAGCCGGAGCCCGCGGGCCGCCTGGATCGGCTCGAGCTGGACGCGCTGCACGTTCTCCAGCAGCTGGATCTCGAACGCCTCGTCCTCGTCTATGTCGACGATCTCGTCGACCGGCGTCGTCTCCCAGCCGAGCGCGACGAGCGCCGCGTGCCGGCGGTGGCCGGCCACGAGCAGGAACTCGCCGTCGCCCTCCGGCTTGCGTCGGACGAGCGGCGGCGTCAGCAGCCCGCGCTGCCGGATCGACAGCGCCAGGTCGTGGATCTCGGGCAGGTCGGGCCGGATGTTCCGGTCCGCCGCGATCCGGTCGACCCGCACGACCTGGCGGACCCGGTCCTTCGTCGCGGTGTCGTACTCCGGCTCGGCCTCCAGCTCCGCGGCCAGGCGGTCGCGCTCCCTCTCGGCGCGCTCGGCCTGCAGCTGGGCGACGGCCTCCTCGCCCTCCTGGAAGTTGTCAACCGACATGCAGCACCGTCCTCGTCATCGACGAAGCACCTTAGAGCGGGGGAGCCACGGGCGCGGGCAGCGGGCACGGCGCGCCCGGAGTCCGTGGTTTTCCCGGACGAGCCGGCGGAAGCGCCCCGATGGCGGCACGGTGCGGGGAACGTACGGTCGGGCGGACGGTCTCGCCAACGCCGGAGGCGCTCCACCATGTCCACCACCCACGTCGCAGCGCTCGATCACAGCATCCAGACGACGAACCTGTGGATCCACGGCGTCGCCGCCGAGCTCGGAACCGACGATCGGCACTACGCGTACCGCGCGTTGCGATCGTTCCTCCACGTGCTGCGCGACCGGCTCCCCGTCGAGGAGTCCGCGCAGCTTGCCGGGCAGATGCCCGACGTCGTGCGGGGCATCTACTACGAGGGCTGGCGTCCCGGCCGGGTGCCCGAGACCTACGGTCGGATGAGCGAGTTCGTCGAACGGGTCACGACCGAGGCGCGCTACCACGGCGCGACCGAGGCGAGCGCTGCGATCGACGCCGCCCGCGCCGAGCTCGCCCGGCGAATCTCGGAGGGCGAGCTCCGCGACGTCGCTGCGGTGCTTCCCCGCGAGCTGAAGTCGCTGGTGCTCCCGTGAGCAGCGCGATCGTCGTCGGCTTCGACGGGTCGGAGCACGCGCACGACGCGCTGGCGCTCGGCGAGCTGCTGGCGCGCGCGTTGGGCGCCGAGCTGACCGCCGCGTGCGTGTACGTGTTCCGGCCGATCCACCGCGAGGGCGACGCGGAGATGGAAGCGGTGGTGCGCGAGCGGGCCCTCGAGCAGGCGGAGCGGGCGCGGGCCGCCGCCCGCGGTCCCGAGCCCCGGATCCGCGTCGTGCGAGGACACTCCGCGGCGGCCGGGCTCCATGAGCTCGCGGCGTCGTCCGCGGCCGACCTGATCGTCGTCGGTTCCACCCGTCACGGTCCGCTCGGCCGGGTGATGACCCGCGGGATGCCCGAGGCGCTGATGCACGACGCGCCCTGCGCCGTCGCGGTCGCCCCGCGGGGCTACGCCGCCGAGAGCGGCCGGACGCTTCACGCGGTCGGCGTCGGGTTCGACGGAGGCCCGGAGTCGACCGCGGCCCTCACCTTCGCCGACGCGATCGCCCGGGCGGCGGGGGCGCGACTCGAGGTGATCACGGTGCTCGAGCCCGCCGTCGAGCGAGCGTCGCCGCACTCGTTCGACGTCGAGCGCCGATTCGAGCACGACGAGTCGTTGCGGCGGGTGCTCCGGCGTGACCTCGAGCACGCGGTCGCGGACCTGGAGAACCCGGACGCGGTGCCGGTGGAGATCGATGGTCTCGCGACGGACGCGCTCTGCGAGCGCTCGCGGCAGCTCGATCTGCTGGTGCTCGGATCCCGGTGCTTCGGTGCGATCCGCCGGGTGCTGCTCGGGTCGGTCGCGTCGGCCGTGCTGCGACACGCGTCGTCACCGGTGGTCGTCGTGCCGCGCAGCGGTCGCGACTCCGAGCCGATGCGCGCCGCGACGACCGAGCACGTCCGCAGCTGATCCGCGATCGTGCCGCCGGAGGCCCGAACCGTCGGACCGAGCCCCTCTGCCGCGCGGGTGGCGGGGGTCGGCCGCCTGCGCGAGGTCGCCGTCCCGACGTCGACGGCCTCGCAGCTCGAGTCCCTGATCGGTGCCGACCGGTCGCAGGTCGTCCGCACCGCCGCGGAGGCCGCACGGGCCGCACTCGACGGTCGCGTCGTCTTCAACGTCAACTCGACCGCCGGAGGCGGGGGCGTCGCCGAGATGCTCCAGACCATGCTCGGGTACGTGCGCGGCTTCGGCATCGATGCGCGGTGGCTCGTGATCGACGGCGATCCGGCGTTCTTCACGGTCACCAAGCGGATCCACCACGGGCTCTACGGCAATCCCGGGGACGGCGGGCCGCTCGGCCCAGCCGAGCGGGAGCGCTACGAAGCGGTGCAGCGCCGCAACGCCCACGAGCTTGCCGCGGTGCTGCGGCCGGGGGACATCGTGATCGTCCACGACCCGCAGCCGGCGGGTCTCGTCGAAGCGGCCCAACGCGTCGGCGCGATCACCGTCTGGCGCTGCCACGTCGGATACGACGGCGCCAACGAATGGACCCGGAGGGCCTGGGACTTCCTCGCGCCCTACCTCGACGCGGCCGACGCCTTCGTGGTGTCACGGTCGACGTTCGCACCGCCGTGGGCCGCCGGGCACCGGGTGCACGTGATCCCGCCGTCGATCGACCCGTTCTCGGCGAAGAACGCGGTGCTGACCTCGCAGGCCGTGGAGCACGCGCTCGCCTACGTCGGCGTGGTCAGCGGGCCGAACGGGCGCACGCACGTGCCGTTCGTTCGTCGCGACGGCTCACCCGGACGGATCACCCGGCGTGTCGATGTGGTGCGGACCGGGCCGGCGCCCGCTCTCGACGCTCCGATGGTCGTGCAGGTCTCGCGGTGGGATCGGATGAAGGACATGGCCGGGGTCATGCTCGCGTTCGCCGAGCACGTCGACCGTGCTCTCGGCGCGCACCTGCTGCTCGTCGGACCGGCGGTGACCGGGGTCGCGGACGACGCCGAAGCGGCCGACGTGCTCCGCGAGTGCATGGATCTCTGGCACCGCCTCCCGCACGAGGCCCGGGCCCGGATCACCCTCGCGTGCACGCCGATGCGGGACTACGCCGAGCAGGCGACGATCATCAACGCGATCCAGCGCCACGCCACCGTCGTGGTCCAGAAGAGCCTCGCGGAGGGCTTCGGTCTGACGGTCGCCGAGGCGATGTGGAAGCAGCGGCCGGTCGTCGCCAGCTCCGTCGGCGGGATCCGCGACCAGATCACCGACGGGGAGCACGGGATCCTGCTGGACGATCCGACCGACCTGCCGGCGTTCGGGGGCGCGGTCGAGCGACTGCTGCGCGACCCCGGCGAGGTGGCGCGGCTCGGGACGGCGGCGGGACGTCGCGCACGGGACGAGTTCCTCGCGGACCGCCACCTGGAGCGCTACGCCGCGCTGCTGGAGGCGCTGGTCGGCGGGGCGCCGGGTCCGTGACGACGACCGCGGTCGCTTCGGCCCACGCTCCGGCTCAGCGGTCGAGTCGCCGTCGATCGGGGGCGGCGGGCGGGGTGATCGGCAGGCGCGCGCGCAGCACGGTCCCACCCGACCGGCCGGCGCCGAGCGAGAGGTCGCCCCCGGCCAGCCGCGCACGTTCGCGCATGCCGGTCACGCCGAATCCGCCGCGGCGGTCGAGGGCCGAGGGATCGAGGCCCCGACCGTCGTCGCGCACGACGAGCAGCAGGGCCCCGTCGTCGCGAAGGAGCTCCACGACGCAGCGATCGGCGTCCGCGTGCTTGACCACGTTGGTCAGCGCCTCCTGCATCAGCCGGTAGGCGGTGGTCTCGAGCTCGGGGTCGAGACGACCGCCGCCGACGTCGACCTGGAGGTCGATCTCGAGGTCCGAGGAGGCACCGATCGCGTCGACCAGGCTCTCCAGCGCGGGCTCGAGACCCAGTTCGTCGAGTGCCGCCGGACGCAGCTCGGTGATCAGCGTCCGGAGCTTGCGGATCTCGGTCCCGAGATCGTCGAGGACGTCGCGTACGCGGGCCGACGTCGGAGGGTCCGGGCTCTGCTGCTCGGCGATCGAGAGGCGCACCTGGAGGCCTGCGAGCCCCTGGAGGGTCTCGTCGTGCAGCTCGCGAGCCCACCGTCGACGCTCCTGCTCGGCGCTGTCGACCGCTTCTCGCAGCCGGAACTCGCTGACGTTCTGCGCCGTCGCCACCGCGTTCGCCGCGCTCGACGCGAACAGCAGCAGCAGCTCCTCGTCGTCGCGATCGAATCCGCCGGAGGATCGCGCGTGGTCCATGGCGACCAGCACGCCGAGACGGCGTTCGCGGAACGTCAGCGGCACGAACAGGCAGTCGCTCACATTCGTGAGCCCGAGCTCCTCCGGTGAGACGCTCAGCTGCTCGGCCTTCGCCCGGAGCGAGCGTCCGTCGCGCAGGACCTCTCCACCGGTCGAGCCTTCGAGCGGGACGCGCGTTCCGGGCAGCCCGAGACTCTGGTCGCCGGCCGCGGCGGCGATCTCGAGCGCATCCCCGCGGGGGAGCGAGACGAACATCGTGCGTGCGCCGACGAGCTCTCGACCGCGCTCCACGATGACCTGGAGCACCTGGTCCAGCTCGGTCACCGTGGCCATCGCCTTGGCGATCGACGTCGTCGCCGAGAGCACCTGCTCGACGCCTTCGAGATCGTTGCCCCGAGTCCGCCGGGACACCAGTGAGCGCCCGAAGGCGATCAGGCGGTGGTGTCGAGATTCGTCGCGGGCGTCGGTCGACATGGTCGGGTCCCGAGCCAGCAGCTTGACCCACCGGCGGCAGCCGCCACGGGGGAAGTTTCCCCTTCGCGGAATCCCGACGGATGCCCGGTAGCGGGGTTCCTACGGAGACGAACGCGCGGAGTTCCGGGTCGACCGGGCGGCGCGGGGCGGCTACGGTCTGGACGATGAGCGACGACGGCGTCCCCGCTTCTCCCGCGGCCGGGCCGCGCGTTCGCGTGGCGCTCGCCGACGACCATGCGGTGGTCCGCAGCGGCATGCGGCTCGTGCTCGAAGCCGAGGCGGACTTCGAGATCGTCGCGGAGGCGGCCGACGTCGAGCGCACCACCCGTATCGTGCTCGGGTACAAGCCCGACGTCCTGGTGCTCGACCTGAACATGCCGGGGGGCTCGAGCCTGAAGGCGATCCCGCAGATCAGGCAGGCGTCGCCGGCGACGGCGATCGTCGTGCTGACGCTGCAGGACGACATCGGGTTCGCCCGGGAAGCACTCGGTGCGGGTGCGCTCGGCTACGTGCTGAAGGAGGCGGCCAACACCGAGCTGGTCCAGGCGATCCGCGCGGCCCTCGACGGACGGACCTACCTGCACCCGTCGCTGGGCGCACGGCTCGCGGCGTCCCCGTCGGAGATCGGCGGGCCCTCGGACACGCTCTCGCCCCGCGAGGTCGAGGTGCTGCGGCTGATCGCCCTCGGGTACACGAACACCGAGATCGGCGGCCAGCTCTTCCTCAGCGTGCGAACCGTCGAGACGCACCGCGCTCACATCCAGCAGAAGCTCTCGCGGACCACGCGTGCCGCGCTCGTGGCCTACGCGCTCGAGCACCGCCTGATCGGGTCCGACGGGGGCTGAGCCGGTACCGGGAAAACCACGGATGGCGCGCCCTCCGGTGCCCCGTACGGTCCGTCCATGCCTGCAGGGCCCTCGTCGGCAGCCGATTCCCGTCGGGTGCTCCTGCCCGACGGGTCCGCGATCGTCCTGCGCGACGTCCGGCGCGGGGACGAGCCGCTGCTCCGCCGGATGCTCGACCACGTCACCGGCGATTCGCGGTGGATGAGGTTCTTCAGCGGTGGCGCCGACGTCGATCGCGTCGCCGCGCTCGAGGCGCTGGCCGACGGCGTCCGCTCGCTGGGCGTGCTCGCGCTCGACGGCGACCGCGTGCTCGGCCACGGGATGTGCGTGCCGATCGACGGCGACGTCGCCGAGATCGCCTTCGAGGTCGTCGACGGCGAGCATCGCCGGGGGATCGGCGGCGTGCTGCTCGGCGAGCTCGTGCGCCGAGCGCCCGGAGCGGGGTACCGCCAGCTGGTCGCGGAGGTCCTGCCCGGCAACCGCGACATGCTCGACATGCTCGCCGCGTCGGGTCTGCCGGTCGAGCGCTCGATCCGCAGCGGCGTCGTCCACGCGACGATCCCGCTCGACCGTGTCGCGGACCCCGATCCTCGGCCGTCGTGAGACGTGGTGCACCGTGGCGCACCACCCGCAGCGTTCCCAGACCGACGTCCTGATCGCGGGCGGGGGAGTGGCGGCGCTCGAGACGCTGATGACGCTGCACGAGCGGCTCGGAGCTTCGAAGCGGATCACGCTGCTGGCCCCACACGCCGAGTTCCGCTATCGCCCGCTCGCGGCGTACGTCGGGCTGGCCCCCGGACTGCGGACCTCGCTGCCGCTGAGCGATATCGCGGCCGAGTTCGGCGCGGTGCACCTGCGGGACCAGCTCTCGGCGGTCCGCGCCGATCGGGCGGAGGCGATCACGCGGAGCGGAACGACGATCGAGTACGAGGCGCTGGTCGTCGCGATCGGCGCGATCGGGCTCGATCCGTTCCCGAGCGCGGTCACGCTCGGCATGCCGCGCCAGGAGGCCGCGTTCGAATCGTTCGTCGGGCGCGTGCGCGACGGGACCCTCGAACGGGTGGTCGTGGTCGAGCCGTCCCATCTGAGCTGGACGCTCCCCGCGTACGAGACCGCGCTGCTGCTGCGACACGAGTCGTCGCTGCCGACGATGCGGGTCACCGTCACCACCCCGGAGTCCGCGCCGATGGAGGAGTTCGGACCCGAGATCGCCGCTGCGATCAGCGATCGCTTGCACGACCGGGACGTCGACCTGCTTCCGCGGACCGTTCCCGAGCCGATCGCCGGCGACGAGCTGTGGATCCCGCTGCGCGGCCTGATGCCGGTGGACGCGGTCGTGGCGCTCGCCCGCCCCGCCGGGCCGCTCGTCGCGGGCTTGCCGCACGACGCCCTGGGATTCATTCCGGTCGATGCCGCCGGTGCCGTACGCGGGCTGCGACGGGTGTGGGCGGCGGGCGACGCCACCGACCGCGCGACGAAGCAGGGTGGGTTCGCCATGCAGCAGGCGCAGGTGGTCAGCGCGGACGTCGCGGCAACGCTGTCGGGCGCGCCGCCGGAGCGCGGCGCGAGCCCCGCGACCCCGATGGTGATGCGGGCCACGCTGCTGGACGGCGACCGCGCGTTGTACTTCCGTGCGGAGCAGGAAGCGGGTGCCGGCTGGAATGGCGTCGTCTCGTGGGACCCGCTCTGGTCCCCGCCGGGGAAGATCGCCGGGGGCCGGCTCGCGGACTACCTGGCCGAGCGGGAGCCGGCGGCCGGATGATCGACGCGGTCACCGCTGCCGTCGCGCGGGAGGAGCAGGCCGACGCCCGGGCCATCTCGCGCTGCGACACCCACCTCTCCGTCGTCCTGCTCTGCGGGGAGCGGGCCTACAAGGCGGAACGTGCCGTCGCGTACGCGTTCGTCGACCACCGGTCCCTCGCCGCCCGCAGGCGGACGCAGGACGCGGCGCTGCGGCGCAACCGCGCGCTCGCGGACGACATCTACCTGCGCGTGCGGTCGGTCGTGTCCGACGTCGACGGCTTCCGGTTCTCCGCCGAGGACGACCCCGGTGCGATCGAGTACGTCCTCGAGATGCGGCGGTTCGACCCGCGGAGCACGCTGGCCGACCGGCTGGCGCGCGGGGAGATCCCGCAGCGCGACGTCGACCGGATCGCCGCGCGGCTGAGCGAGTTCCACGCGGGAGCACGGCGGGTGGCGGCGCCGGCGGCGGCGTCCCCGGCCGTGGCACGCGTCGCCGCGGCGATCGACGCGAACGTCGACGAGCTCTCCGGCGTCCTGCCCGGAGAGCGAGATCGCGTGGCGATCGACCGGATCCGGCGCCGGCTGCACGCGTACCTCCGTGACCACGCGGAGCTGATCGCCGCCCGCAACCGCGAGGGCTGCGTCCGCGAGCTCCACGGTGACCTGCGAGCGGACCACGTGCTGGTGGATCCCGACCGGATCCGGGTCGTCGACGCGATCGAGTTCTCGCGAGAGCTCGCGGAGGTCGACGTCGCGGACGAGCTGGCGTTCCTGGCGAGCGACCTCGAGGCACGGGACGCGCGGCCCACCGCGACGCGGCTGCTGGACGCCTACCGAGCGCACGGTGGGGACCCCGGTCCCGCTCGCCTGCGCGCGTTCTACGGCGTGCACCGGACCTGTGTCCGCAGCAAGGTCGCGGCGCTCCGCGACGGCGGGACGACGGCCGGATCGCTGGTCGAGTGCCGACGCCTGCTGGCGCTCGCGGAGCGGATCTCGTGGCGGACGCTCGGACCACGCGCCTACGTGGTCTGCGGGCTCTCCGGATCCGGCAAGAGCCGCCTCGCGGACGCCCTCGCGGCGCGGGCGGGGATCGAGGTCGTCGCCGCGGATCGGGTCCGCAAGGCGCGTGCCGGCCTGGAACCCACGGCACGCGCGCCGATCGAGCTCTACGAGCCGTCCGTCACCGAGCGGACCTACCGAGAGCTGGGTGTCCGCGCCGCCGCGGCGCTCGCCGCTGGTGACTCGGTCGTGATCGATGCGACGTGTCTCGCCCGCAGCCACCGCGCCACGCTGCTGGGAGCGCTGCGCGGTCACCGGCGTCAGGCGTGGTTCGTGCGCTGCGAGGCACCGCTCGACGTCCTTCGCGACCGGGTCGCGGGACGGGCCGACGACCCGAGCCGCGTGTCGGACGCGACGATCGAGATCCTCGAGCAGCAGCGGCCGGTCGCGGAGCCGCTCGACGAGGTCCCGGCCGAGCGCGCGATCACGGTGCGAACGGACATGCCGGTCGACCGGATCGTGGACCGGATCGCGGCGCTGCTCGACGCGTCCGGACCGGGGACGGAGGACGGGGGATGAGCCGCGGCGACGGTCGACCCGAAGACGTCCTCGACCTGGTCGGTCCCGACGCCGACCTCGTCGTCGCGATGGCGAACGGCGAGCCGGTCGGGGCGATCGATGCGCTCGAGCGGGAGCACCGCCGCCTGCGCGGCGTCCGCATCCACCAGATGCACGCGTTGCGCCGTCGTCCGCACATCGCGGGGGCGTGCGGCGACCGGCTGCGGCACGTCAGCTACTTCCTCACCGCCGCGACCCGCGAGGCCGCGTGGTCCGGAGCCTGCGACGTCGTTCCGGCGGACTTCTCGCAGGTGCCGCGGGTGCTGCGCGAGCGCACGCGGTGCTCGCTGCTGCTGGCGACGGCGAGCGAGCCCGACGAGGACGGGTGGTGCAGCCTCGGCACGAACGCGGAGTACGTCGCCGCGCTGCTGCCCGACGCCCCGATGTTCCTGGAGGTCAACGAGCGGATGCCGTTCGTGCCCGGGAGCCATCGGGTGCGGCTCGATCACGCCGCCGGGTGGTACCGCGCGGACCGGCAGCTGGTCGAGCCGGGACGGCGCGAGGGTGACGCACGCGACACGGCGATCGCGCGGACCGTGGCGGAGCGCGTGCCCGACGGAGCGACCCTGCAGATCGGCATCGGGGCCCTGCCGGACGCCGTCTGCGGGGCCCTCGAAGGTCACCGGGACCTGGGCCTGCACACCGAGCTGCTCGGTGACGGCGCGATGCACCTGATCGAGCGTGGCGTGCTCACGGGAGCGCGCAAGACGATCGGGCCGGGCATCGCGATCGCCACGTTCGCGTTGGGATCCCGGGCGCTGTACCGCTGGTTGGACCACCAGCGGGCCGTCGAGCTTCACGCCGTCGACTGGGTCAACGATCCGCGGACGATCGCCCGGGAACGTCACGTCGTGTCGATCAACGCGACGACCGAAGTCGACCTGCTGGGACAGTGCGCTTCGGAGACGGTGGCCGGGCGCGCGTGGTCGGGAAGCGGTGGCCAAGCGGACTTCGCCACCGGTGCGCTGTGGGCCAGGTCGGGCACGGCCTTCGTCGTCCTGCACGCGACGACCCGGCACGGCAAGAGCAGGATCAGCTCGACGTTGGCCCCGGGATCGGTCGTCACCACATCGCGCAACGCGGTCGATCACGTGGTGACGGAGTGGGGCATCGCGTCGTTGCGGGGGCGTTCGATCGCGGCGCGGGCGCGGGCGCTGATCGCGATCGCGGACCCGGCCCACCGTGAGCACCTGGAGCGCGAAGCCCGAGCGATGGGGATCACCGCGAGTCCTCGCCGGGGGGCGCTGCGGTCCGGGGCCCGGCCGTGACGGTGCCGTACGTGGCGTCGACGGTGATCGTCTCCCACTCGGGCAGGGTGGTCGTGGCGATCGCGGTGCCGACGACGCACGGGATCCCGAGCTCGCGCGCGACGGTCGCAGCGTGGCTGGCCATGCCGCCGATGTCGGTGACGATCGCGGCGGCGCGGCGGACCGCGGGGACCCAGTCGGCCGAGGTCATCCGGGTGACCACGACGTCGCCGGGCCCGATGTCGGCGGCGTCCTCGTCGCTCGCCACGATCCTGGCGGACCCGCTGGCCCGACCCGGTGCCGCGCCGAGACCACGGGCGAGCACGGTCCCCGGGGCCGGGGTGCCCGGTCGATCGCGGGGCGACGACGGCGGCAGCGACGTGGTGACCGGGCGCGACTGCAGCACCCAGAGCGCCCCGTCCGGGTCGAGCGCCCACTCGACGTCCTGAGGGAATCCGTAGTGCTGCTCGATGCGGACGGCCGCGTGCGCCAGCCGCATGACCTCGCCGTCGTCGAGCGCCGGCCGTCCGGCGTCCTCCGGACGCGGAGCGCGCGACGTCGTCCCGCCGCCGTCGCGAGGCAGCACGAGCACCGCCTGCTCGTGCTGCTCGCGGGAGAGGATCCGCGGCGGATCCTTCTCGACGACATAGCGATCCGGCACCACCCGCCCCGACACGACGCTCTCGCCGAGCCCGCGGGCGGCTTCGATGATCATGCGGTCACGGTCGCCGCTGGCCGGGTCGACGGTGAAGAGCACGCCGGACCGGGTGGCGGGAATCAGTCGCTGCACGACCACGGCGATCCCCATCGCGGTCTCGTCGAACCCACGACCGGTGCGGTACGACACGCTGCGGAGGTCGAACAGCGACGCCCAGCAGCGGCGCACCGCGTCGACAACGTCGTCGGGGCCGCCGCCGGTGTGGAACGGGTCGGTCATCCCCGCGCCCCACGCCGACGGGGCGTCCTCGACGGTGGTCGACGACCGCACTGCGACGGCGATCCGCTCGTCGCCTCCGGTCAGGCGGTGGTGTGCCTGGACGATCGCGTCGCGGAGCCATGCCGGGACCGCTGCGGAGCGGATCGCCTCGCGGATCGTCGCGGTGACCTGGTCGAGCGAGCCGTCGTCGCGCGCCGCCCAGGCATCGAGGGCCATCACGACCTGGTCGCCGATTCCGGCGTCGTCCCGTACCGCGGCGTAGGCCGCGGCGGTGATGACGAACCCCGGGGGTACCGGGAACCCGGCGTGCTGCAGCTCACCGAGGTTGGCGCCCTTGCCGCCGGCGAGCGCCGTATCGGTACGACGCAGCTCGCCGAAGTCGCGGATCACGAACGGGCGCGTGAGGTCGGCGGGAGCGCTCATCCGGCCGTCACCCGTTGGGACAGATCACGGCTCGACCGCGGATCCGTCCGTCGCGCAAGGCGGCATAGGCCGCGGCAGCGTCGTCGAGCGGGAAGCGCTCGGTGTCGGTCCTGATTCGACCGGCCCGCGCGAGGTCGAGGACCTCGATCAACTCGATCGCGGTGCCCCAGTAGGTCGAGCTGAGGCTGGTCGCCCAGGGGAGGACGCCCATCGCAGCCCACTCCAGCGCACCGCCAGCGAGGCCGAGGACGGTGAGCTGGCCATCCACCGCCACGACCGAGCTCGCGAGCGCGAGGGTCTGGGTGCTTCCCACGACGTCCAGGACGAGCGTGGCGCCACGACCGGCGGTCAGCTCGGCGATCTCGTCGGCGGTGTCGTCGCCGGGTGCGAGCTGCGCGTCGCTCCCGAACCGATCGGCCTGCTCGAGGTGCTCGGAGTTCGGGTCGACGCTGACGATCTGGACGGAGGTCAGCGTCCGCAGCAGCTGGACCGCCATCTGTCCCAGGCCGCCGACGCCGATCACGACCGCGGTGGTTCCGGGCCGGAGCCGATCGAGGGCTCGGCGGATCGCGTGGTACGGGGTCAGCGCGGCGTCGCCGAGCGGCGCGGCGTCGCGGGGATCGAGGCCGTTCAGGGGGATCAGCAGCCGCGGGGACGGGACCAGCATGTAGGGAGCCATGCCGCCGTCGCGTCCGAGCCCGCCACCGAACGGTCCGATCTCGCTCTGGCGCTCGCAGTAGTTCTCCCGCGAGGCGCGACAGGCCCGGCAGCGTCCGCAGCCCCACGGACCGTAGACCGCGACGGCGTCGTCCACGGCCAGCCCGTCGCCGCCGTCGCCGACCGCGGCGACCCACCCGGCGTTCTCGTGGCCGAGCGTGAACGGCGGCTCGAACGGCAGCTGCCCCTCCGGCCACTCCTCGAGGTGGAGGTCGGAGTGGCATGCGCCCGCGCCGCCGACGCGGATCAGCACCTCACCGGCGCGCGGCTCGGGCACGGGGACGTCGGTCAGCTCGGGCGGTGCTTGCCACGCGGTCATTCGGTACGCCAGCATTCGGGGCTCCTCTCGTCAGCGGGGCGATCTCAGCGGTGAAGCACCGCGCCCCGCTTCACCAGGCGGTCTCCGTGACCGGGGAAGTGCAGCGTCTCGGACTCCTCGTTCCAGCGGACCCGGAACCGGACGCCGCGGCCGGACCGGAGGACCTCGAGGATCTGGCCGCGTCGCCGGGGACCGCCTCCGACGCGGTCGACCTCCAGCCAGTCACCCGGCGCCGCGCCGTCCAGGTCCTCGTGGGGATGGTGAAACGCTCGGTCGTCGTTCATCGTCGTGCTCCTTCGGACGGGCCTCGGCGGTCCGCGGCGGACTCGAGCAGCAGCCGGCGTTCGGCCTGGTCGAGCAGCCGGCGCGTACGGTCGACGGCATCGACGCTGACCGATACCGCGTCGATCCCCGAGCGCACCAGCAGCTCGGCGTACTCGGGGTGGACCGACGGAGCCTGCCCGCAGAGCGACGTCCGCAGGCCGAGATCCCGGGCCTGCTCGATCAGCTGACGGATCGCGGCCTGGACGGCGGGGTCGCGCTCGTCGAACGTGTCGCCGAGCAGCTCGGAGTCGCGGTCGGCACCGAGCAGCAGCTGCGTCAGGTCGTTGGACCCGATCGAGATGCCGGAGATGCCCAGCGCCGCGTACGCGGGCAGCGCGAACAGCACCGACGGCACCTCCGCCATGATCCACAGCTCGAAGCCGCGACGGTCGAGCAGGCCGCTGTCGGCGACCAGCGACCGGACGCGGCGCAGCTCGCGCACGCTGCGCACGAACGGCACCATCAGATGGACGTTGCGGTGGCCGGCGTCCCACGCATGTCGGACGGCGTCCAGCTCGAGGGCGAAGACCTCGGGCTCGCGGATCGCGCGGAGCGCGCCGCGGTAGCCGATCATCGGATTGGCCTCGACCGATTCGAAGCGATCGCCGCCCCGCAGCCCGCGGAACTCGTTGGTGCGGAAGTCGATCGTCCGGTAGGTCACCGGTCGGCCGTCGAAGGCCTCGGCGAAGGTCGTCAGCCCGCGCGCCATGCGCTCCGAGAACTCCTCGCCGCGACCGGCCTCCAGCATCGCCTTCGGGTGCTCGCCGTCGAGCGCTTCGAGCGTCATCATCTCCGCGCGCAGCAGGCCGACCCCGTCGACCGCCAGCTCCGCGGCGCGCTGCGCCAGCAACGGTACCGAGAGGTTGACGAGCCGTCGGGTCCCGGTCGAGCACGCGGACACGCACGGTGCCGTGACCGAGGGCGCCGGGCGCGGCGCCGCGGCCGGCGCCGATTCGCCGGCGCTCCCCACTCCGCGAGCGCCGTCGACGGTGATCAGCTCACCGTCCCGGAGCACCTGCGGGGCGTTGCCGGTGCCGACGACGCAGGGAATGCCGAGCTCGCGAGCGACGATCGCAGCGTGGCAGGTCATCCCGCCGGAGTCGGTGACGAGCGCGGCCGCGCGACGCATCAACGGGACCCAGTCGGGAGCGGTCATCGGTGCGACGAGCACGTCGTGCTCGTCGAGCGCGCCGCCGGCGTCGAGCGAGCCGACCACCCGGGCGGGGCCGACGGCGCGACCGGGTGCCGCTGCGAGGCCTCGGACGAGCGGCTCGGCGTCGCGATGCGTGCCGCGCGCTCCGTCGTGGGGCGCCGGCGACCCCCGGTCCCCGGACGGGGTGGTGATCGGTCGCGACTGGACGATCCACGCCGCGTCGTCGTGGTCGAAGGCCCACTCGATGTCCTGGGCGGCGTGGTAGTGGTCCTCGATCCGCAGACCGAGATCGGCGATCGCGAGCACCTGGGCGTCGGAGAGCACCGGCGCGGCGGCTTCCGCACCCGCGACCTGGCGGGTGCTCGTGCCACCTCCGGGCAGCGACTCGATCGCGAATCCCGTCTCGTGCACCTCGCGTCGGCGGATCGCGGGCCCCGACTTCTCGACCACGTAGCGGTCGGGCGTGATCGCCCCCGAGACGACCGATTCGCCGAGCCCGAGAGCCGCTTCGATCACGAGCGCGCGCGGGTCGCCGGCCGGATCGGCCGTGAACATCACGCCGGAGCGCACCGCGTCGATCTGGCGCTGGACGACGACGGCGATCTCGACGCCGGCCAGCGGCAGCTCGCGCTTCGCCCGGTAGAAGATCGTGCGGGCGGCGAACAGCGACGCCCAGCAGGCACGGACCGCGTCGACCACGGCATCGCTTCCCCGGACGTTGAGGAAGCTCTCGTTCATGCCGGCGAACGACGCCGAGGCGGTGTCCTCGGCGGTCGCCGACGAGCGCACCGCGACCGGCGGAGCGTGCTCGGCGTCGTCGAGCGCCTCGTAGGCACGGCGAATCGAGCGCTCGACGTGCGCGGGGATCGGTGCTTCCGACACGATCCGGCGGGCCTCGTCCGCGGCCCGACCCAGTGCCGCGGTGTCGTCGACGTCGACGTCGGCGAGCGCGGCCTGCAGCCGGTTCAGCAGGCGGTTCTCGTCCCGGCTGGCCGCATAGGCCGGGGCCCCGACGACGAAGCCGTCCGGCACCGGCAGCCCCGCGGCGATCAACTCGCCGAGGTTGGCGCCCTTGCCGCCCGCCCAGGCGACGTCGTCGCGCGAGAGTCGGGACAGCGGAGACACGAGCTCGGCGACCAGGACCGTCATGGCCTGATGCTCGCCCGCGCCGACGCGCCGCACGTCCGTAGCTTTCCGCAGCGATCGTCGGCCGGCTACCGACGCGGCGCCGGGAACCGTGCGCGCCGGGTCGGCGAACTACCGACCAACCACGCGGGAAGCGGCGGATTGCCGCGGTGACGTCGAGACGTACCGTTCACCTGCCCGACCCGGAGAGCCTCGATGCTACGCAGCGTCAAAGTCGCGACGATCGCCGGGATTCCGATCGGGATCAGCCCGTGGTGGCTGGTGATCGTCGCGTTGATCAGCTGGTTCCTCGGCGCGTCGTACTTCCCCGACGCGGTGCCGGGGATCGACCCGGGCGTCGCCTACGCGATGGGTCTGGCGAGCGCTCTGCTGCTCTTCGCCGGCGTGCTCGCCCACGAGCTCGGCCACGCGATCGTGGCCCGGCGCTACGGAATCGAGGTCGAGGAGATCGACCTCTGGCTGCTCGGAGGCGTGTCCAAGCTCCGCGGCGAGGCGCACGTCCCGGCTCACGAACTGCGCTACGCCCTCGCGGGTCCCGCGGTCACCGCCGCGATCGTCGTGCTGCTCGCGCTGGTGATCGGCGCCACGGGGTTGCACACGGACTCGATCGTCGGCGCGCTGCTCGCGTATCAGCTGCTGATCAACGGCCTGATCCTCGTCTTCAACCTGCTGCCGGCCTTTCCGCTCGACGGCGGCCGGGTGCTGCGAGCGTTGCTCTGGCGTCGCAGCGGCGACATCGTGCAGGCGACGGCGCGGGCATCCGCGGTCGGCCGGGCGTTCGGCTACGGGCTCCTGGCGATCGGCGGACTCGAGGTGATCGCCGGGGGGCCGGGAGGGATCTGGCTGGTGCTGGTCGGCGGGTTCCTGCTGTTCTCGGCGAGCGCGCAGCAGGCGGCGACCGAGGTTCAGGCCGTCGTGGCCGGGGTCTCGGCACGCGAGCTGATGAGCAGTCCGGCCGTCGCTCTGCCCGCGGACATCCCGGTCGAGCGTGCGGTCACGGAGTACTGCTCGCGCTACCGCTACACCGCGTTCCCGGCGATCGACGACGCCGGCCGCTTCGTCGGTCTGGTCACCCTCGACGCGATCGAGCGGATGCCGGCGGGCGTCCGTGATCGGCATCCCGTCGCCGAGATCGCCGACACCGACCGGGAGCTCACGCTGCACGGTCCGGATGACGTCGCCCAGCTGCTCGAGCGGCCGGCGTTCGGGCGGTCCGGGCGGGCGGTGGTGGTCGACGACCTCGAGCACCCGATCGGCGTCGTCTCGATCACGGACGTGCGACGTGCCGTGCGCGCCGCACGGCTGACCCGCCACCCGGCGGACAGCGGCCGAGACGTGCGCTGAACGCGGACTTCTACGGATGGCGAGGGGCAGCATCGCCGGATGAGCCGGAGTCCGTCCGAACATACCTTCCGGGCCGTACCCCCCCCCGACCAGGAGGCCCCCATGGCTCAGAAGACCATCACGCGCTGGCAGCCGATCGCCGAGCTGGCGGACCTGCGCAGCCGATTCGACCGCGTGTTCGCCGAGTTCACCGACGGCGGCCACGCTCCGTGGACCCCGGCGATCGACGTGGTCCGCAACGACAGCGGACTGAGCGTCCACGTCGAGGTTCCCGGCGTCGAGCCCGACGACGTGGAGATCGAGGTCTCCGACGGCATGCTGACGATCTCCGGCCACCACGAGGAACGGGAGGACCGCGAGGACGAGACGTACGTGCGCCGCGAACGTCGCTTCGGGTCGTTCAGCCGGTCGATCGCGCTGCCGGCTGGCGCCGATCCGTCCGCGGTGACCGCCAAGAGCCACCAGGGCGTGCTCGAGATCGCCGTCCCGCTCCCCGCGAAGCCCGAGCACCGCACGGTCAAGGTCGTCCCCGAAGGGGAGTAGCGGGCCCGAGGGGGTGGGCGGTCGCGCCGGTGCGCCCGTCCACCCCCGTCGCCCAGCGAGGACGCTCACGGGGTCAGCGCGACCTTCACCACGTCATCCCGCTGGTGGCCGAACAGGTCGTACGCGTCCTCGACCTCGTCGAGCGCGAAGCGGTGCGTGATCAGCGGCGAGAGGTCGAGCTTGGCCCGCCGCACCATCTCCATCAGCCGTCGCATCCGCTCCTTGCCACCGGGGCAGAGGGTGGTGGTGATCCGCTTGTCGCCGATTCCGTAGACGAACGGCTCGAGCGGGACCTCGAGCTTGCCGCCGTAGACCCCGAGGCTGGAGACGACCCCTCCGGGTCGGGTGGCCTCGAGGCACCACTCGAACGTCTGCTGCTTCCCCAGCGCCTCGATCGCGACGTCGACGCCACGGCCGCCGGTCAACCGCTTGATCGCGGCGATCGGATCCTGGTCGTTGAAGTCGATCACCTCGTCCGCACCGAGCTGGCTCGAGAGGTGCAATCGGTGCTCGATCGTGTCGATGCCGACGACCAGGGCCGCGCCCTTCAGCCTCGCCCCGGCCGTGGCGCCGAGCCCGATCGGCCCCTGCGCGCAGACCGCGACGGTGTCGCCGATGCCGACGTTTCCGTTCTCCGCGGCCGAGATCCCGGTCGATGCGATGTCGGCCAGCATCAAGCACTGCTCGTCGCTCATGTCGTCGGGGATCTTGGCCAGGTTCGCCTGGGCGTAGGGCACCCGGAAATACTCGGCCTGCACGCCGTCGATCGCGTTGCCCAACCGCCACGCGCCGATCATCTCCCAGTCGTCCTCGTGGCCGGAGCACTGCGCCGAGACGTGGTTCTGGCAGTAGAAGCAGGTGCCGCACGGCGTGATCGCTCCGACCAGGACGCGGTCGCCGACCTCGTAGCCGGATACGGCGTCTCCCAGCTCGTGGATCACGCCAACCGGCTCGTGGCCGATGATCCGGCCCCGCTCGACGGGGTACTCCTCACGCCAGATGTGGATGTCGGTTCCGCAGATCGTCGTCAGCGTGACCTTCACGATCGCGTCGTTCGGACCGCACCGCGGCTGCGGCCGTTCCTCGAGGATGATCCGCTCGCGTCCCTCGAACACGGCGGCCTTCATGGTGGCGGTGGACATGGCGTTGCGCTTTCGGGATGGGGAACAGGGGTGGCCCGTCGTGGCGGGCTACGTGGTAGGTGATCCGGCACGCGTGTCGGCGGGGGCCACGGTCGAATCCGCGATGCCGCCGGTTCTCGGGATCACGAGCACCGGGCAGCGCGCGTGGTGCAGCGTGGCGCTGGACGTCGAGCCGAGCAGCACGCGGCGGACCGCGCCGAAGCCACGCGACCCGACGACCAGCAGGTCGAGCTCTCGGGAACGCTCGACCAGGACGTCGGAGGCCCGGCCGTCGCAGGTGATCGCGGTGGCGTCGACGTCCTCCAGCTCGGAGACCGCGGCGACGACCTGCTTCTCGCCCTGTTGGCGGGCGAGCGCCTCGTACTCGAAGTACGGGAACAGCCCGGTGCCCTCGGCCACGGTGAAATCGGCCGACCGTTCGTGCACGCCCACGACGTCGAGGCGGGCCCCGGTCGTCCGGGCGAGCCGCGCGGCCGACCGCAGCGCCGCACGCGACTCCTCGCCGCCGTCGAAGCCGACGCCGATCGTCCGGAGCCGGTTCGGGCGCGAACGGGCGTAGTCGCGTGGAGCCACGGCAACCGCGCACGGCCCGTCGTGCAGCAGGGTCTCGGGAACGCTGCGGGTGACCATCCGCCCGGCGCGGCCGTGCCGCGTCGCTCCGACGACGATCAGGTCGGAATCGTGTTCCAGCGCGTAGCGGTACAGCCCCTCGGCCCGTGAGTGGCCGCGGGTGACCGCCAGCGTCGGTCGCGGATCCCGGGCCAGCCGCGTCGCGGGTGCGAGTCGGTCCTCGGCTTCCGATCGAAGAAACCGCTCGAACTCCGCATCACCACCACGGTAGACCGGGCGGTAGACGTAGACGGACACGGCCGTCAGGCTCGCACCGTCGGATCTCGCGAGCATCTCGCCCAGGGCGAGCGCGTCGTGGCCGTGCTCCGGGGCGTCGAAGCCGACGACGACCGACCGGAACGGCCTGGGATCGGTGACGTGCTCGGGTGCTGAGGCCTCGGTGACCGACATGGGACTCTCCAGACGTGGCGAGAGCGACGAGGCACCGAGGCTAGGCGGACGACCGTCGCGCACCATCGGGGCCGACCCGCCGTCCTCTGCGGGGAAGTACGGAGCGGTGGGAGCCCGTGACGGGCGGCGGGGCGCCGGCGGCGATGTCACCTCTCGCCCGCCGCCCGGACGTAGTTCACCGGTCGGACTGTGGCGATACGCGGATGGAGGCTCGCACGGTCCGGAGCAGGCTACGACGAGATGCAGACCGGGGTGCGCAGCTGGACGGCGGACAATGCACGGCTGCTCGCCGCCGCGGTCGGCTTCGGCGCACTGGTGTCCGGGGCGATCGGCCATGCGATCGGGCTCTCGCATGCCGGCGACGTGCTCTGGACGGCGACGATCGTCGCCACCTTGGCGTGGACGGCTTCGGCGGTGCTGCCCGCGCTCGCCCGGGGGGACGTCGGCGTCGACGTGATCGCGCTCCTGGCGATGACCGGGGCGCTGGTCGGCGACGAGCTGTTGGCCGGGGCGGTCGTGGCGGTGATGCTGCTCGGCGGCAACGCGCTCGAGGCCTACGCGGCGGGGCGGGCGCAACGCGAGCTGACGGCACTGCTGCGCCGTGCACCGCACGTCACCCACCGACGCGTCGGCGACGCTTGGGACGAGGTGCCGGTCGAAGCGGTGGCCGTCGGCGACGAGCTGCTGGTGCGGACCGGCGAGGTGATTCCGGTGGACGGCCTGCTGAGCAGCGATCGCGCGTCGATCGACGCGTCATCGGTGACCGGGGAGTCGCTGCCGGTCACGCTGCGCCGTGGCGAGCACCTGCGCAGCGGGACGGTCAACGCGGGCGCGCCGCTGGAGCTGCGGGCAACCCGTGCGGCAGCCGACAGCTCCTACGCCGCGCTCGTCGCGCTGGTCGAGCAGGCCCAGCGGGAGCGGCCGCCGTTCACGCGGCTGGCCGATCGCTATGCGCTCGTGTTCCTGCCGATCACGCTGGTGACCTCGGGCCTGGCATGGGCGCTCAGCGGAGAAGCCGTCCGGGCGCTTGCGGTGCTGGTCGTCGCCACGCCGTGCCCGCTGATCCTGGCCGCGCCGATCGCGCTCGTCGCCGGGCTCTCCCGTGCCGCGCGGGCGGGCATCGTGCTGAAGGGCGGCACCGCACTCGAGCGTCTCGGTTCGACGTCGACGGTGCTGCTGGACAAGACCGGGACGCTGACGATCGGTCGACCGAGGATCGAGCGCATCGCCGTGCTCGACGGGTACCACGAGCGCGAGCTGCTCGCGCTCGCAGCTGCGGTCGAGCAGCTCTCGGCGCACGCCCTCGCCGAGGGGATCGTGGACGACGCGCTTCGACGGGGAATCACGCTCCCTCATCCGACCGTGCCGCACGAGGACCCGGGCGACGGCATCGAGGCACGCGTCGGAGACCACCGCGTCGCTGTCGGCAATCGGGCGTGGCTGCGCGAGCGCGGCTTCGCCGCGGCGCACGGCGGTGACGTCGAGGACAACGCGACGCCGGGCCGCGCACGCGTGCACGTCGGAGTCGACGGGCGGATCGTCGGTGCCTTCGTGATGGCCGATCCGCTGCGCGCCGACGCGACCGAGCTGGTCGCTGCCCTGCACGACGCGGGGGTGCGTCGGGTGGCGATGGTGACCGGTGACCGACGGGAGGTCGCCGATGCGGTCGCCGCCGAGGCACGACTGGACCGGGTCTACGCCGAGCAGTCGCCGGAGGACAAGCTCGCGGTGGTCCGGGCGCTGCGCGAGCGGTCGGACCTCCGTCCCGTGGTGATGGTCGGCGACGGAGTCAACGACGCCCCGGCGCTGGCGCTCGCCGACGTCGGCATCGCGCTGGCCGGCGAGAGTCGCACCGTGTCGAGCGAGGCCGCCGACGCCGTCATCACCGTCGATCGCGTCGATCGCGTCGCCGATGCGGTCCGGGTCGGCCGTCGCACCATGGCGATCGCGCGCCAGAGCGTGGTGGTCGGCATCGGCCTGAGCTCGGCGGCGATGCTCGTGGCCGCGTTCGGCTACCTGCCGCCGGTCGCGGGCGCGCTGTTCCAGGAGCTGATCGACGTCGGCGTGATCCTCAACGCGCTGCGTGCGCTGAGGTCGTGAGGCCGGGCGGACGTCCGTAGATTCCCGCACCCGCGCCCGCCGTCCCCGCGGATGGATCGCCCTCCGCACGACCGTACGGTCGTCGAGGTGGAGGACTCCGATGTGGCGCGAGCGACCAGGACGGAACCGACAGGGCAAGCGGGACTGAGCGCCGCCGAGGCCCGGCGCCGGCTGGTCCAGTTCGGACCGAACCAGCTCGAGCGCCGCGGCGGTCGACGCTGGCCGCGGGAGCTGGCGCAGCAGTGCCTGCATCCGCTGGCGCTGCTCCTGTGGGCCGCCGCCGGGCTCGCCCTGGTCGCCGCGCTGCCCGCGCTCGCAGTCGCGATCGTCGCCGTCGTCCTGCTCAATGCGCTGTTCGCGTTCTGGCAGGAGCAACAGGCCGAACGCGCGGTCGAGGCCCTCGGGGCCTACCTTCCGCCGCAGGCCGTGGTCGTCCGCGACGGTCGTCGGTTCGAGACCGCCGCGGTCGACCTGGTCCCCGGGGACCTGTTGGTGCTCACCGAGGGGCAGCGGGTCTCCGCCGACGCCCGGCTGGTCGAGGGTGCGCTCGAGATCGATGCCTCGGCCCTGACCGGCGAGTCCCAGCCGGTGGAGCGCGTCGCGGGCGAGTCGGACCCGTCGCTGCCGAAGCTCGAACGAACCGATCTCGTGTTCAGCGGCACCAGCTGCGTCGGCGGCGAAGCCCACGCGCTGGTCGAGAGCACCGGTATGCACACCGAGCTCGGACGACTTGCGGCGCTCAGCGAGCGCGTCGGTGGCGAGACCAGCCCGCTGCAGCGCGAGGTCAACCGCGTCGCGCGACTGATCGCGTTCGTGGCCGTCGGAGTGGGTATCGCATTCATCCCGATCGGCACGCTCGTCGCTGGTCTGCCGGTCGACGATGCGGTGATCTTCGCGATCGGGCTGCTCGTCGCCAACGTGCCCGAGGGCCTGCTGCCGACGATCACGCTCGCGCTGGCGGTCGGGGTGCGCCGGCTCGCCCAGCGCCGGGCGTTGGTCAAGCGCCTCTCGGCCGTCGAGACCCTGGGATCGACCACGGTGATCTGCACCGACAAGACCGGCACGCTCACGGAGAACCGGATGCGAGCGGTCGCGCTGTGGACGCTCGACGGGGAACAGGCCGTCGACCGGTCCGGCGTCGTCGGCGGCGGCCCGCTGAGCGAGGCGATCGCCACCACGCTGGCCGCGTGCAGCGACGCCGACCTGCACCCCGACGGCTCGGAGACGCCGACGGGGGACCCGACGGAGGTCGCGCTGCTCGCGCTCGCCGAGCGGATGGGCGGGTTCGCGACGGCGCACTGGCGGCGCAGCGTCCGGCGGGCCGTGTTCGCGTTCGATCCCCGCCTGCAGCGGATGGCCACCATCGACGAGGTCGGCGCAGATTGGTGGGTCCACGCGAAGGGCGCGCCGGATCGGCTCCTGGACCGCTGCGCGACGATCGCCGTGGAGAACGGCGAGCCACGAGCGCTCGACGCCGCGCGTCGCTCCGAGGTGCTGGCCGCCGTCGAGCGGCTTGCGGGATCGGGCCTGCGCGTCCTGGCGATCGCCCGCCGGCCGCTCGCCGACGGGGTCCTTCCCGACCGCGACAAGAGCGAGTCGCAGCTCGTCCTGCTCGGGCTCGTCGCGCTGATCGATCCGCCACGAGCCGAGGTGCACGACGCGGTCGCGAACTGTCACAGCGCGGGAATCCGGATCGTGATCGTGACCGGCGATCACGGTCTGACCGCCGCCGAGGTGGCGCGACAGGTCGGAATCGGGCACGGCGAGACGCCCCGGGTGGTGGCCGGCTCCGCGCTGGACGCGATGACCGACCACGAGCTCTCGGCGCTGCTCGCCGCGGGCGACGAGCTCGTCTTCGCGCGCAGCTCGCCGGAAGCCAAGCTGCGGATCGCCGACCTGCTCCGCGCGCACGGCGAGATCGTCGCGATGACCGGAGACGGCGTCAACGACGCGCCTGCGCTGCGCAGCGCCGACATCGGCGTGGCGATGGGCCGCTCGGGCACCGACGTCGCGCGAGAAGCCGCCGCGCTGGTGCTGACCGACGACAACTTCTCGACGATCGTGACGGCCGTCGAGGAAGGACGGCGGGTCTACGAGAACATCCGCAAGTTCATCGTCTACATCTTCGCCCATGCCACGCCGGAGGTCGTGCCGTTCCTGGCGTTCGCGCTGTCGGGAGGCGCGATTCCGTTGCCGCTGACCGCCCTGCAGATCCTGGCGATCGACCTGGGGACGGAGACGCTGCCGGCCCTCGCGCTGGGCCGGGATCCCGCCGAGCCCGGAACGATGCAGCGGCCGCCACGGGGACGCGGGGAGGGCGTCATCACCAAGCCGATGCTCGTTCGCGCATGGGCGTTCCTCGGCTTGATCTCAGCCGCGCTCGTGCTCGCGGCCTTCCTGGTCGTGCTGCTCGCGGCGGGCTGGAGCCCGGGCGATCCGACGGGACAGGGCGCACCGCTGCACGACGTCTATCTGCAGGCGACGACGATCACGTTCGCCGGGATCGTCTCGTGCCAGATCGGCACCGCGTTCGCCGCACGGACCGACCACGCCTCGTTGCGGTCGGTCGGTGTGTGGTCCAACCGGTTGCTGCTGTGGGGCATCGCGTTCGAGCTGTTGTTCACGGCGGCCGTGATCTACACGCCGGTTGGCCAGGCGATCTTCGGCACCGCGTCGCTCGATCTCTGGATGGTCGGGATGATCGCGCCGTTCGGTCTCGTCGTCTGGGGTGCCGACGAGCTGCGCCGCTGGCGTCTGCGTCGCCGTCGTCGGTCCGTCGACGCCGCGAGCGCAGCCTGAGCCCGCGACGCCGAGTCACCGTGCCCGCGCTCGCAACCGCAGGGCGACGGTCGGGCAGGCGCTGATCGCGCGGCGGGCGTGCTCGCGCAGCGCGGGATCGTGTGCCTCGTCGAGCAGGATCGGGTAGCCCCAGTCGTCCAGGACGATGCCCTCCGGGAAGAGCTCCGCGCAGAGCCCGTGGCCGGCGCAGGCGATCGGGTCGAGGACGAGCTGCGGCTCGTCGGTCGGGGCGGGGTTGCGGCGGCGGACGCTCATGCCGGCGCCAGTCGTCGGAACGCCGCGGAGGGGCGGGCCGTGGCGGCGCAGGCGCGGCAGGCGCCGTGGGCCGCGTGGTCGGCGAGCTCGTCGGCGAAGAGCAGCGTGGCGCTGCGGATCATCCGAGCCGTGCCGGTCGGGTGCGCGCAGGCGCCGCGTCCCTCCACCATCGCCGTCCAGCGAGCCAACCGCCGCAGGTCGCCGGGCCCGCCGGCCCCGGTGGCCAACGCGTCGAGTGCTCCGGCCAGAGCGGCGAGTCCGTGGACGCACGACCCGCACTGCCCGGCGGACTGCCCCGCCATCCAGCTGCTCAGGCTCGCGGCGGCGTGGACCGGACAGCTCGACGCACCGAGCCCGACGATCACGCCCGCGCCGACCGATGCTCCGAGCGGCCGGAGCGCGGAGTCGGTGAGCGCCGACGTCGACCGGCCGTCGACCCAGGCGCCGAAGTAGCCGCCGACCAGGAGCGCTCGCAACGGCTCGGTGGGGCCGCCGGCGCGGGCGACCAGGTCGGGGATCGGCAAGCCGACCGGAACCTCGTGGACACCGGCGTGGTGCACCGATCCCGTCACGGTGACGAGCGTCGTTCCGGGACGCTCGTCGGTCCCCGCGGCCCGGAACCACTGCGGTCCGTGGCGCGCGATCAGCGCCAGGTGCGCGAAGGTCTCGACGTTCTGCAGCAGCGTGGGGTGCCCGTGCAACCCGTGCTCCGCGGGGCGCGGCGGAGCGACGCGCGGCCGCGCCGGGCGCCCCTCCAGGTGCGCGAGGACGGCCGTCTCCTCGCCGGCGACATAGCCGGGGGCGGCGACGTGGAGCCGGATCTGCGGTGCACCGCGGGCGGCGCGCGCGGCTGCGGCGGCGGCGAGCGCCGGGTGCAGGTCGGCGGCCGCGACGACGTGGATCTCGTCGGCGCGCACGGCGCCGGCGGCGAGCGCGGCGCCGTCGAGCACCAGATGCGGCTGGGTCGCCAGCAGCAGACGGTCCTTGCTGGACGCGGGCTCGCCTTCCGTGCCGTTGACCACCACCGCCGGACGGTGCCGTCGCGACGCGTTCGCGGTCATCGCCGCGAGCTTGCGGCCGGTCGGGAATCCTGCTCCGCCGCGGCCGCGCAGCCCGGCGTCGTCGACGATCCGGATCAGCGCGTCGGCGTCGGACGGGCCGACCGCGGGCAACGCGCCGTGGACCGCGACGTGATGGGTGAGCTCCACCGCTCCGGTCGGCGGTGCGGCGGCGAGCAGGCGCGCGGTCATCGGCGGTCCTTGCGGTCGGGAACGTTCGGGACGAGATGGGCCGTGGGCGGCACGGTCCGGGCGGTCGGTGCGGACGACGCCGCGGGACGGCTGGGGAGCGCGAGCCGCGCCCAGATCGCGACCACCACGATCGCGGCGCACGCCGCGGACAGCCAGAGCATCCACCCGCCGCCGCCGACGTCGGTCCCGATCCCCAGTCCGTGGGCGAACGCGACCGGCCAACAGGCGTAGGCGAGCCAGTGGATCGCGCGCCACGTGCGCACCCCGATCCGGGCGCGCAGCAGGCTCGTCACGATCAACGCGATCAGCAGGTCGAAGGCCACCGCCCCGAGCCCGAGCCAGAGCGGTCGGTAGCTCCCGACGAACGGCACGACGGCGTCGACGAGCCGGATCTGGACGTACCCGTCGATCACGTTGGTCAGGATGTGGATCGTCAGCACCGCGACCACGAGCAGCGACGCGAAGCGGTGCAGGTGGTCGACGATGAAGCGCGGCGTGCGGCGCGGTGCCCAGCGACGCTCGTTGGCGATCCCGAGGGCGACGGTCAGCGTCAGCAGGACGAGGGTCACCGCGCCGGTGGCGCGAGCGAGGTACCAGAGGGCCATCAGGCTGCTCCTGCTCGCGGCTGCTCCGCGGGCCAGCCGCCGACGGTGGTCAGCGCGCCGCGGACATCGACCAGGCGGGCCGCGACGCCGGCTCGTCGCAGCAGGTCGGGTGCGGCGTCGCCGTTCACCAACGCGGCGGTGCTCCACGAGTTGGCCGTGACGCAGGTCGAAGCCGCGACGCTGACGGTCCGCCAGACCGGGCGCACCGGCTCGCCGGTCCGCGGATCGAGCACGTGGTGGACGGTGCGGTCGCCGCGCCGCCAGCGACGATGCGTCAAGCCGGACGTCGCCAGCCCGCCGCGCTCGATCGCCACGACCTGTGCCGGGGCGCTGTCGCGGTGGTCGTCGGCGATCCCGACGGCCCAGCCCCCGTCGGGTGCCGGACCCGCGACGGCGACGTCGCCGCCGAGGCTGACGAGGACCGATCCATCGCGGATCGCGGCCCGGGCAGCGGCTGCGGCGTGGTCGGCCGCCAGGGCCTTCGCGGTGGCGCCGAGATCGAGCGTCACCCCGGCGGGCAGGCTCACGCGCTGACGCAAGCGATCGACGATGATCGCGTCGACGCCGGGGGCCGGGGCCGGGGTGATCGGGGGCCCTTCGGCCGGCACGGAGCTGAAGTCGCGGTCGTATCCGACGGCGATCATCGCCGCGCCGACCGTCGGATCGACGGCTCCGCCCGTGCGGGCGGCGGCCTCGAGCGCTACGGAGATCGCCTCGAGCAGCCCGGGGGAGACGGGCTGCGGACCGGAGCCCGCCGCGGCGTTGAGGCGGGAGAGACCGGAATCGTCGCGGAACCGACTGCAGGCCTGCTCGACATCGCGGATCTCACGCTCGACGGCACCGCGGGCGGCGAACAGCTGCGACGGCTCGGTCACCACCACCACCGCCGTGGTGCCGAGGGCCGGCCAACGCGTGAGGGCGGTCATGACGCTCCCGAGGTCACGGTGGGGGAGCTGCTCGTCGGAGCCGGGGCGTTGGCGTCCCCGCTGCTGGACGGGATGCCGGCGGGGTCGTCGGAGCTGGACCTGGTCGGCGATGAGGTGGTGCCGGCGGAACCGTCCGAGGTCGTTGCGGGTGCGCCGGACGGGCCGTCGGGGGCACTCGTGGCCTTGGTTCCGTGGGAGGCACCGGTTGTCGTCGCCGCGAGGACGGCGAAGCCGAGGATCAGCGCCGCGGTCGAGGCGACCAGGCCGTGGGTCAGACGCCGCGAGACCCTCAGGTTGCGGTCACGACGCTGGCGAGCCCCGTCGTCCGAGGACGTTCCGCGGGCAGTGGTGCCGTGACGGGGATCCTCCGTATGTCGCACCATGGATGCAGTGTGCGCCCGGAAGCTCCAGCAGGGGTAAGCGGTACCTGGGAGCTGGCTGAGAGCGGCACAGCCGGTGGCGCGGGCACCGACGAGGGACGCCGCGGCCGTATCTTGTCGGGTCGAGGTCTGGGCCGGAACGGCCCGGCTGCTCCGTCCCCGAGGAAGTTGT
>JBQGEK010000397.1:0-1900 GCA_052039575.1 Patulibacter sp.
GGGCGCGGCCGGGCTCGGCGCGGCCGGGGGAGCGGGCGGCGTCGCCGACGGCGTGCCGTCGCGCGGGTCGCTGGGGTCGGACGCCGGCATCGGCTCGACCTCGCTGCCGCTCTCCGTGGCGGCGGAGATCTGGTCGCGCAGCCACTCGCCGGCCTCCTCGGCGAACTGCTTGATCGGCTCCGCGTCGATGCCGCTGGCGCGGGCCAGATCCTCGAGGTCGCCGAGGTTGCCCGACGCGAAGCGCTCGGCCCCCTTCGTGACCTCGTCGGCGATGGCGCGCAGCGTCTCCTCCAGGCTCCTGCGCTCGCGGTCGGGCTGCTCGTCGCTCATCGACCTATCGTCGCAGGTACGCCCCCGCGCCTGTGCCGGAAGCCCGATCCTCCGGGGGACATCGTCGCCGCCCACGCTTCCTACCCCGAGTCGCGTACCTGAGAGACTCCGCGCATGAGCGACACGCGGCGGTTCGACATCGTGCTGTTCGGCGGCACCGGGTTCACCGGCGGGCTGACCGCCGAGTACCTGGCCCGGCGCGCGCCGGAGGGACTGCGCTGGGCGCTCGCCGGTCGCAACCGGGAGAAGCTCGAGGCGCTGCGTCAGCGGCTCGCCGCGCTCCAGCCGGCAGCCGCCGAGCTGGAGCTGCTGATCGCCGACGTCGAGGATCCGTCATCGCTGCGGACGGTCGCCGAGAGCGCGCGGGTCGTGATCACCACCGTCGGTCCGTACGCGCTGCACGGCGGCCCGCTGGTCGCGGCGTGCGCCGAGGCGGGGACCGACTACGTCGACCTCACCGGCGAGCCGGAGTTCGTCGACCGCACCTGGCTGCTGCACCACGAGCGCGCGCGGGAGACCGGGGCGCGGCTCGTTCACTGCTGCGGGTTCGACTCGGTCCCGCACGACCTCGGCGCGTACTTCACCGTCCAGCAGCTGCCGGAGGGCGTGCCGCTGAAGGTCGAGGGGAGCGTGCGCGCGAGCGCGATGTTCTCCGGCGGCACCTTCCACTCGGCGGTCAACGCCTTCGGCCGCGGGCGTCAGACGCTGCAGGCGGCGAAGCAGCGGCGGGCCGCTGAGCCGCGCGACGCCTCGCGGCGGGTCTCCGGGGTCAAGAGCAAGGTCCGTCGCGACCCGACGGCGGAGGCCTGGATCGCGCCGCTGCCGACGATCGACCCGCAGATCGTGCTGCGCTCGGCGCGGGCGATCGAGCGCTACGGTCCCGACTTCTCGTACGGCCACTACATGTCGGCCAAGCGCCTGGCCACGATCGTCGGGACCGGCGGGCTGGTCGGATCGCTGTTGGTGCTGTCGCAGCCGAAGCCCCTGCGCAAGGCGCTGCTCAAGGTCAAGTCGGCGGGTGACGGGCCGTCCCCGGCGACGCGCGCGAAGAGCTGGTTCCGCGTCCGGTTTGTCGGAGAGGGCGGCGGCAAGCGGGTCGTGACCGAAGTCTCCGGCGGTGACCCTGGCTACGACGAGACGGCCAAGATGCTGGCCGAATCGGCGCTCTGCCTGGCGTTCGACGACCTGCCGAAGACGTCGGGGCAGGTCACGACGGCGCAGGCGATGGGCAGCGCGCTGCTCGACAGGCTGGTCGCGGCTGACATGCGGTTCCGCGTGCTCGAGACGACCTGATCTCTCGGTGGGCGGCCGACGCGCAGGGCCGGACGCCCCCCGATCGGGGTAGGCAGCTTGACTTCAACCATGGTTGAACCTGCATAGTGGGTAGCTCGATCGTGAGGCGGGTGCGTCGCGGTGCGAAGTGAGGGCTACCGAACGCGCACGGCACGACGAAACCCGGCACGATCGCCGTAACCGCTTCCCCTCCGACCGATCCGACACCAAGGACGCTGATCAGATGGCTTTCTCCGTTCCCCCGCTCCCCTACGCCTACGACGCGCTGGAGCCGCAC
>JBQGEK010000398.1:0-6274 GCA_052039575.1 Patulibacter sp.
GCCGCTCGGCGCGCTGGTCGAGAGCGACGCGATCGTCGCGGTGCCATAGCGCCGACCGCGTCGTGCGGGTGTGCTGGGCCGCACCCGCACGGCGGGTCGACGTGGGGGCCGCGGCGTGGGACGCTCGTGGGCGTGTCACTGCAACGTCTGGTGGACGAGATCGCGGTCGAGCTCAACGCTTCGGTGGCGGTCTTCGACCGTACGCTTGCCCTCAAGGCCTACAGCGTGGTCGGTCCCGCCGTCGATCCGGTTCGGATCGAGTCGATCCTGATCCGCGTGGTGACCAATCCGGTTCGGTCGTGGGTCGACTCGCTGCGGCTGGACCAGATGACCGACCCGGAGCGGGTGCAGCCGCCGGTCGGGGTCGAGATGGGGGCCCGGGTCGTGGCGCCGCTCTGGTTCGCCCACCACCTGGTCGGCAGCGCGTGGATCACCGTGCCGGAGCACGACGCCGGGGCGGACGCGACGATCTCCGCGGCCGTCAAGCAGCACCAGCACGAGCTGGCACGGCTGCTGCACGAGCAGGTCTCGCGGGACGCGCCGCAGGCGGCCGCCGAGGCGCGCAACTTCGCCGGCCTGCTGTCGGACCGTCCGGAGCTCCGCGCTGCGGCGGTGACCGACCTGCAGATGCAGTCGTCCGACCTCGTGGTGCCGGTCGCGCTGGTCGCCCGGGGGACGTCGACCGACGACCGGCTCGACGTGCTCTGCGCCGAGGGCCGGCGGCGCTTCGCCTATCGGCGCCCGGTCGCACGGGTGATGGCGAGCGTGGGATACCTGCTGCTGGCGGTCCGTGAGCACTCCGCCGAGTCCGACACCCGCGCGGTGATCGAGGCCCTGGCTGCGGCGCGCGCGGCCGGCTCGGACGCCGGTGGCGTCGCCGTCGGGATCGGTGTCGGTCTCGCGGGACCCGCCGGTCCGGCGCTGCGCGAGCAGTTGGCGGTGGCCGAGGACGCCGCGCACGTGGCACTGTCCGACCCGGCGTACGAGGGGGTTGCCTGGTTCTCGGAGCTCGGCTTGCTGCGGGTCGCGTCGGCGTTCCGCGGGTCCGGGATCGACCTGGCGAGCCGGGTGCCCGAGCTGCACCGGCTGTTCGACCGCGCGTCGCCCGAGCAACTGGCGACGCTGGAGAGCTACCTCGATCACGCCGGCGACGTGCAACGGACCGCGAGCAGTCTCAACGTCCACCGGGCCACGCTGTACTACCGGCTGCGCCGGATCGAGGAGCTGCTCGGCGCGCCGCTCGACGACGGGCAGCGCCGCTCGTTGCTGCACCTGGCGCTCAAGGTCCGCCGAATCGGCTCGGGCCCATCGGGCCCGAACGCCTAGTAGGTGTCGACCCGCATGCCCATCGTGATCCAGTTGTAGACCGACACGGCGTCCGACATCGGGATCCGGAAGCAGCCGGCGCTGGCGTTGTAGAGCGGGACCGACGGGTAGCCGTGGATCGCGTAGCCACGGATGAAGTAGGCCGACATGTACATGCCGACGTTGTTCGTGCCCGGCTCGAACCGGTAGACGCGGAAGTTGCCGCGGATCGTCGGGGTGCTGCCCTTGCCGGGGGACGTGTGGTAGATCCGCTCGGGCTTGCCGTTGGCACCGACCAGCACCAGCACCTGGCGCCGGATGTCACCCTCGACGTGGCGGCCGTGCTGCGGGTAGCGGACCTTGAACGTGCCCTTGCCGGCCCGCAGCGCGCGGAAGACCGACTCGTTGGCGACCGAGTTCCACTGCATCCCCGCGACCTTCCGGAACGCGATCACGGCCCGCTGGGTGCGGGCGTCGAAGACGCCGGTCTTGCCGACCACGTAGGCCTTCTTGCGCAGCATCGACTGGAGGATCCGCACCGCCGGTCCGCGCTGGCCGGGCTTCAGCGACGGGGTTGCCTGGTTGACGGCCACGGCCTTCGCGCGGGCGGGGGCGGCGGGCTGGCCCTCGGCGATCGTGGCGCGGACCACGACCCGGTGGGTCGAGCGGTTGCGGTAGTCCAGGCGACCGACGGAGCGCTTGCCGTCCTTGCTCGGGCGCAGCGCCACGGTGCGGGTGCGGAGCTTGCCGCCCTTGGCGGTGAAGGTCACCGTCGCGGACGTTCCGGGGACGGCGGGCGTCATCGTCACCACAGCCCGCCAGCGGTCGCCCTTGAGCACGCCGCCACCGGTCCCCTGGGTCGACAGCTTGAGCGTTGCGGGGACGGGCGCTGGTGCCTCCGGAGCGGCAGGGGGAGCCGGGGCGGGCGGTGCTGGTGTCTCCGGGGTCTGCGCGGACGCGCCCGACGCCCCGGCGACGCTCAACAGGAACCCGGCGCCGATCGCGGTGAAGGTTCTGCGGCGCGGGCTCCCGGGGCGGATCATCGGGGGATCCTATACCCGTTCGGTCCCCGGTCCGATCGCCCGAATCGGGCTAGTCCTCGGCGGTCTCGGGAACCGGTCGGTCGCGCCCGAGCGGGCCGACGGAGAGGCCGATCCGCTTGGCCAGCAGCCCGATCAGCGCGAGCGACGCGAGCGCCACCAGCCAGAGCATCACGCCCTGGTGGAACTTCCAGTCCAGCGCGTTGGTCATCGCGATCGTGTTGTTCGTCGCGTGCAGCACGATCGGGGCGTAGAGCGTCCCGCTGAACTGGTAGAGCAGGCAGAGGATCGTGCCGAACAGCGCCAGGATCGGCAGGAAGATCAGCTTCGAGCCCGCGATGTGGAGCGCCCCGAAGATCAGACCGTTGATGATGGCGGCGAGCACCACCGCGACCCAGAGCGGCGAAACCTTGCTGAGGCTGTTGCGGATCCCCGGGAAGAGCACTCCTCGCAGCAGGAACTCCTCGCCGATCGGCGCGAAGACCGTGACGCAGAACGCGATCGCCAGGCCGGCGAGCACCGTCTCCTTGGCGCCGAGGTTCTCCGGCAGGTCGTCCTGCTCGCCCTCGACTCCCAGCAGCACGCCGAGCCCGGCCGCGAGCATCAGATAGGCGAAGAACGCGGCGACGATCATCCCGACCACGACCCACTTGCGGGGCGGGACCCGCAAGCCGAAGTCACGGCGTCGCAGTCGGCCGATCGCGAGCAGCGCCAGGATCAGCACCGGGATCGCGACGAACGCCGCGTTCTGCAGGATCGACGAGACGACGTTGCCGACGATCTTGCTGGTCGTCGTGTCCTCGCCGATCAGCAGCGCCGGGATCCCGACGAACAGCGTGATCCCGAACGTCGCGACCAGGGCGAGGAACGCGGCGCCGGCGCCCCAGCTGGTCTCCTCGGTGGCGTCCTCGTCGTCGTTCGCGGTGGCCGTGTCCGGCTCCGGGGGCGGCGCAGACGACGAGGGGACGCTGGTGGTCACGCCCACGAGGCTAGCGAGGCCGCGGCCCGCTGGGCGCCCGCACGCGCCGCCGGAGGGTCGGGCTCAGGCGACGAAGACCCAGCGGGCGGTCAGCATCGACACGCCGGCCAGCATCAACAGGCCGACCGCGAGCAGGACCGGTCCGCGGTGGCGGGCGTGCGTCGGACGCGAGACCCACCACCCCAGCCACATCGCCAGCGGGAACAGGACCCCGAGGAACCGGGGCAGCGACATCAGCGGCTCGCCGCCTCCGACCGCCGGCGCGCTGAGCGGCAGCAGCAGCGCGCAGCCGACGTACGCGGCGTAGGCGATCGGCAGCCGCCGCGCGACGCCGACCAGCGCGACGAGTCCGGCGATCAGGAAGACCAGCAGCAGGGGGTTCATCCACTCCGCGCCCGGGGTCGCGGCGCTGGCCTCCGGTGCGGTGCCGAGCAGCTGCGCGATACCGTCGCCGGCCGCGCCGATCGCGCGCAGCAGGCCCGAGATCGGACCGACGTTCTCGCGGCCCCACTCCTGTTGCTGGTCGAACGACGTGGTCCAGCCGTGCCCGATCACGCGCAGCACGAGCATGTAGGTGAGGATTCCGATCGGGACGCTGGCGACGGCGATCGCCGGCTGCCTCCACGGCCACTGGCGCCAGCCGATCTCCGCCCGCGGGTCCTTCGGCCGGGGCCGGTGGCGGTACTGGTCCCAGGCGATCAGGGCCAACGGCACCATCAACACGACGCCCGCGCTGCGGGTGGCCGACGCGAGCGCGCCGAGCGTGCCGGCGATCGCCCAGGCGTTCTGGCGCGCGGCCAGCAGGCAGCCGACCGACAGCATCAGGAACAGGCCCTCGGAGTAGACCGCGGTGAACCACATCGACCCGGGGAAGACGAGCAGCGCCCAGGTGGCGGCCTTCGCGGCGGGGCGACCGAGCTCCAGATCGGTCAGCCGGTGGAACAGCATCGCGCCGACGAACGCGCAGACCAGCGAGATCAGCAGACCGGCGACCAGCGGGGACCCGACGAACCAGCCGCCGAGGCGCAGCAGCACCGGGTAGAGCGGGAAGAACGCGGTCCGCGGCGGATAGTCGGTCGGGTAGCCGACCTCCGCGATGTCGACGTACCAGACCGCATCCCAGCGGGCCAGCGGTGCGACCACCGTGCTGAAGAGGTCTCCCAGCTGGGTGGTGTAGCCGGCCGGGTCGAAGACCTCCTGGACCGCCTTGACCCCCCAGATCTGGATCGCGACGATCCCCGAGATCACCACCACCAAGCGGGTCACGAGGAACGCGGGCAGCACGGCGAGCGCCGTCTGACGCCAGGTCAGCGGCGGCGTCTCGCCGCGGTCTGGTGCCGGGGTCGGCACCGTCAATGCGGCGGTCCAGTCGACCTGGGAGTCGCGCGCCATCTCCGTGCATGGTGGCGGACCCGGGCGGTGTACGCGCTGCAGCCGACGCTCGACGCAGCGACGGGCCGAGAGGTGCAACCGGCAGGAGTTCGGTCGTCGGCCCGGTACTCTGGCGTAGCCCCATGTCCCATGCAGCCCGAAAGCGGCGGCAGCGCCGCTCCAAGGGAGGCGCCGCGCGCGTCGTCCTCGTCCTCCTCGCCGTCTTCCTCGTCGGAGGGACCGTGGCGGGCGCCGCGGGCGTCGGCTACGTGATGAGCGTCGCCGACGAGGTCGACCTCGACGACATGAACCGCGTCGATCCCGGCACCACGTCGGTGGTCTACGCCGCGGACGGCACGCGGCTGGGTTTCCTGCCCGGTCCGGTGCTGCGCCAACCGGTCCCGAGTACCCGGCAGGCGGAGATGGTGCGCCACGCCACGGTCGCCGTCGAGGATCGGCGCTTCTACGAGCACAAGGGCGTCGATGTCGAGGGCGTGTTCCGCGCCGCGACGCGCAACCTCTCGACCGGGGCGAACACGGAGGGTGCGTCGACGCTCGAGATGCAGCTGATCCGCAACCTCTGGACCGAGGACGACTCGAGCAACTTCAAGCGGAAGATCCGCGAGGCGAAGCTGGCCGGTCAGCTGGAGGAGCGGCACCCGGGGCCCAAGGGCAAGAACTGGGTGCTGACCACGTACCTCAACTCGGCGCCCTACGGGACCGTCGACGGCAAGGACGTCAAGGGCGTCGAGGCCGCCGCCCGGGCGTACTTCAACACCAGCGCGGCGAAGCTCACGCTCCCGCAGGCGGCGATGATCGCCGGTCTGCCCCAGGCGCCTTCGCAGTACAACCCGTACGACAGCCCCGACCGGGCGCTCGCGCGACGCAACGACGTGCTGCGGCGGATGGCCGAGCAGGGCTACATCACCACCGCGCAGGCCGCGAAAGCCCAGGACGCGCCGCTCGGGGTCGAGAAGAGCACCTACTTCTCGGCGAAGCGCGAGCGCTACTTCCTGAACTACGTACGGACCGAGCTGATCAAGAAGTACGGCCGCAAGAAGGTCCAGGAGGGCGGGCTGGTCGTCCACACCACGCTCGATCTGAAGAAGCAGAAGATGGCGCGCGAGGCGATGGCGAAGCACCTCGATCCGTCGGCCGGCGATCCGTCAGCAGCGGTGGCCACCATCAACCCGCGCAACGGCAACATCGAGGCCGCCGCGTCGTCGACGACCTTCCGGCAGGGCCAGTACGACCTGGCGATCCAGGGCAAGCGTCAGCCGGGCTCGACCTTCAAGTCGATCGTGCTCGCGAGCGCGTTCGAGCAGGGCATCAGCCCGAGCACGAGCTACCCGGCGCCGGGCAACGTCACGATCCCGCCGCCGTGGTGCAGCGGCAGCGAATGCACGGTCAAGAACTTCAGCGGCGGCGGAGGCGGCCGACAGGATATGAAGACCGCGACGCTCAAGTCGACCAACACGGTCTTCGTCCAGCTCGACCTCGACGTCGGGCCCGAGAACGTCACGAAGACGGCGAAGGCGATGGGCTTCACGTCGAAGCTCGGCAGCTTCCCGTCCGAGGC
>JBQGEK010000399.1:0-25048 GCA_052039575.1 Patulibacter sp.
GCGGCCTGGAAGGTCGAGCACGGGCTCGAGCACCGCCAGGAGGTGGCGATGGTCAAGACCTTCGTCGCCGAGGCGTTCGGCCGGATCCTCGACCGTTGCGTGCAGGTCTTCGGGTCGCACGGGATGGCCACCGACCTGCCGATCGGGCAGTGGTACGCCGACGCGCGCGCCGCGCGGATCTACGATGGGGCCAGTGAGGTCCACCGGATGACGATCGCCCGCACGCTGCTCCGCGCCACCCGCAACGGCCAGTCGACGGCCGAGGGCTGCGGGGCGATCTGGTGAGCGCTCCCCCCGGGATCGACGTCGAGCGGGTCTCCGACTGGCTGGCGGGCGTGCTGCCCGGCGCGTCCGCGCCGTTCACGTTCGCGCGGATCGGCGACGGCCGGTCCAACCTGACCTTTCGGGTGCAGGACGCCGCGGGCTCCGCCTGGATCGTGCGGCGCCCACCGCTCGGAACCCTGCTGAAGGGCGCCCACGACATGGCCCGCGAATACCGCCTGCAGGCGGCGCTCCACCCGGCCGGCGTGCGCGTGCCCGAGCCGTACGGGCTGTGCGAGGACGACGCCGTGACCGGCGCGCCGTTCTACGCGATGGAGCTGGCCGACGGGCACGTGGTGACCGACGTCGCCGAGCTGGGTCCGCTCGATCTGCCGGCCCGCGCGCGGGCCGGCGCGTCGCTGGTCGATGCGCTCGCCGAGCTCCATGCGGTCGACGTCGACGCGGTCGGGCTCGGTGACCTGGCCCGCCACCACGGCTACGCCGAGCGGCAGCTGAAGGGCTGGTGGCGGCAGTGGGAGGCGTCGAAGACGCGCGAGATCCCGACCGTCGATCGGGTCCGTGATCGACTCGCGGCATCGATCCCCGAGCAGCGCCGGGTCGCGGTCGTCCACGGCGACTACAAGCTCGAGAACGTGGTCGGCGACGACCACGGCGAGGTCCGCGCGATCCTCGACTGGGAGCTGTGCACGCTCGGCGATCCGATCGCCGACCTCGGCACGTTGCTGACGTACTGGATCGAGCCGGGCGATCCGGTCGGCTGGGCGCTCAACGGGATGTCCGCGCCGACGCGCGCGGAGGGGTTCCCGACCCGTGCCGAGGTCGCGGAGCGGTACGCCGCTGCGACCGGTGACGCGCTCGACGCGCTGCCGTTCTACGAGGCCCAGGGGTGCTGGAAGCTGGCGATCATCGTCCAGGGCGTCGTCCGTCGGTTCCGCGATACGCCGGAGAACGCGAACGTCGACCCGGATCAGCTGGATCCGGTGATCGACATGCTGGCCGAGCGCGCCGAGGCCGTGCTCGACCGGGGCTGAGCTTCGCGGCATCCTGCCCCGAGCCGCGCTCGGGGCAGGGATCTCGCCCGCGGCACGGGTCGTGGTCCCGGCGGGTGGGACAACCGGGGGGAAGAGTGCGAGCGCCACTTGTATACCAGTCCCTCGACGGTCGATGATCGAACGGTCGGAGGGTCACGACCGTGGCCGCGAGCGAGGCAGGTGAACGAGGGAACATGAGCGACAGCAATCACCCCCGGCGGGTCGGGGTCGTCGGTGGCGGGCAGATGGGGATCGGGATCGCGGAGGTCGCGGCCCGCAACGGCTGCGACGTCGTGATCGTCGAAGTCGACGACGCCCGCGCGTCCGCGGTTCGGGAGCGGATCGTCGCGTCGCTCGGCCGCGGCGTCGAGCGCGGCAAGCTGACGCAGGAGGACGCCGACCAGGCGCTCGGCCGGTTGCGGGCGAGCAGTGCGTTCGACGCGCTGGCCGACCGCCAGATCGTGGTCGAGGCGATCGTCGAGCAGAAGGAGGCGAAGCTCGACGTCTTCCGGCGGCTCGCCGAGGTCGTCGAGGATCCCGACGCGATCCTCGCCTCGAACACCTCGTCGATCCCGATCGTCGAGCTCGGCGCTGCGGTCGGCGATCGGTCGGGACAGGTGCTCGGCCTGCACTTCTTCAACCCGGTGCCGGTGCTCTCACTCGTCGAGGTGATCCCGTCGCTGCTGACCCGCGAGGCGGTCACCGAGCGGACGTGGGCGTTCGCCCGCGACGTGCTCGGCAAGGACCCGATCCGCGCTCCCGACCGTGCCGGCTTCACGGTCAACGCGCTGCTGATCCCGTTCCTGCTGTCGGCGATCCGGATGCTCGAGCAGGGGCTGGCCAGCGCGAAGGACATTGACGAGGGCATGGTCAAGGGCTGCGCGCACCCGATGGGGCCGCTCGCGCTGAGCGACCTGATCGGGCTCGACACCGTGCTCGGAGTGGCCGAGACGCTCTACGCCGAGCAGCGCGAGCAGCTGTTCGCGCCGCCGGCGCTGCTGCAGCGGCTGGTGGCGGCGGGACGGCTCGGACGCAAGTCCGGCCACGGGCTTTACGACTACTCGTAGCCCGTCAGGGCGCGGCGCCCCGGCGTCGCGCCCTGACGGCCCCGGCGTCGGGCTGTGTGCGCGATCTGCCCGAGTAACTTTACTGGACGCACAGTATAGTTATCGCCATGACTCGGGACGCTCAAGGCCTGTCGGCCGCTCAACGCTGGTCGGTGCTGGTGATCGTCAGCGTCGGGCTGCTGCTGATCACGCTCGACAATTCGATCCTCTACACCGCGCTGCCGACGCTGACGCAGGAGCTGGGGGCCAACTCGTCCCAGACCCTCTGGATCATCAACGCCTACCCGGTGGTGATGGCCGGGCTGCTGCTCGGCAGCGGCACGCTCGGCGACCGGATCGGGCACCGCACGATGTTCCTGGTCGGCCTGGTGATCTTCGGCCTGGCGTCGACGCTGGCCGCGTTCTCGCCGTCCTCGAACGTGCTGATCGGAGCCCGGGCGCTGCTCGCGCTCGGCGCCGCAGCGATGATGCCGGCCACGCTCGCGCTGATCCGGGTCACTTTCACCGACGATCGCGAGCGTAACCTCGCGGTCGGGGTCTGGGGCAGCATCGCGATCGTCGGCGCGGCGCTCGGTCCGATCGTCGGCGGCGGCCTGCTCGAGTTCTTCTGGTGGGGCTCCGTCTTCCTGATCAACGTGCCGGTCGTGCTCGTCGCCCTGATCGTGACGCCGCTGATCGTGCCGAAGGGCGTCCCCGATCCGAGCAAGCGCTGGGACCTGGTCTCGTCGCTGCAGGTGATGGTCGGCCTGGTCGGCGCGGTGCTCGTGATCAAGGAGCTCGCCAAGCAGCCGCCGTCGTGGCCGGCGGTGGCCGCGGCGCTGGTCGCGTCGGTCGCCGGATTCACGGTCTTCGTCCGGCGCCAGCAGCGACTGGAGCGGCCGCTGCTCGCCTTCTCGCTCTTCCGCAACCCGGCGTTCTCGTCCGGCGTGCTCGCCGCGGCGTTCGCGATGTTCGCCGCCGCCGGACTGCAGCTGATCACCACGCAGCGGTTCCAGCTCGTTTCCGGGTTCACGCCGCTCGAAGCCGGTCTGCTGGTCACCGCGGTGGCGATCGGCGCGCTGCCGACGGCCGTTCTCGGCGGGGCGTACCTGCACCGGATCGGACTGCGGGTGCTGATCGCCGGCGGCCTGGCGTCCAGCGCGGCCGGCGCGGTGATCACGGTGCTGACGTTCGACCACGGGCTGGTCGGCACGGTCGTCGGCCTGCTGGTCGTCGGCGGCGGGATGGGGGCGGCGATGGCCGTCGCGTCGTCGGCGATCATCGGCAACGCGCCCCCGGAGCGAGCCGGGATGGCTGCGTCGGTCGAGGAGGTCTCCTACGAGTTCGGTGGCCTGACCGCGGTGGCGTTGCTCGGCAGCCTGGCCACCGCGGTCTACACGGCCACGATCTCGCTGCCCGCCGGTGCACCGGACCAGGCGAAGGACAGCCTGGTCGGGGCGCTGGCGATCGCACAGGGCGATCCTGCCCTGGTCTCGGCCGCCAACGCGGCGTACGACACCGCCTACGTCTGGGTGCTCGTGGTGGTCGCGGTGATCCTGGCGGCGGGCGCGATCGCCACCGGCTGGCTGCTGCGCCGCTACGGACCCGGCAGTGAGTCGTTCGTCTCTCACTGAGAGGCTTACGGGATGCGACCCAGCAAACGGACGGCGATTCTCGAGGCGGCGCACCGGATCGTGACCCGGGACGGTCTCGCCGGGGTCACGTACGAGGCGGTCGCCGAGGAAGCGGGGCTGACCAAGGGTGGCGTGATCTACCACTTCGGGTCGCGCGAGGAGCTCGTGACCGCGCTGGCCGAGTTCATCGCGGCGTACTGGGAGTCCGCGATGGTGGCGGCGGCCGGCGCCCCAGCGGAGCAGCTGACCGAGCGCGAGCGGATGGTCGTCTACGCGCGGGAGTCGATCCAGGGCACGACCAACGCCGAGCTGCGGATGCTGATGGAGAGCGCCGACGTCCCCGAGGCGCGAGCGGCATGGACGGCGGTCGTCGACCGCTGGGCGCTGCCGAAGCTCGACACGCCGCCGACCGAGGAGCAGCTGGACCTCTTCGTACTGCGGCTGGCGGCTGACGGGCTGTGGATCTACGACTCGGTCGCCAGCGATCCGCTGGACCCCGCCTTCCGCGAGCAGCTCGTCGAGCGGATCTCGCGAGCGATTCGGGACCCCGACTGACCGCCGCGCTGCCGGTGCCGACTGGTGTGCAGGTTGCCCGCGATGACCGGGTCAACCGCACACCAGCCACAGCGGGGCCGGGCGTGCGCGGTGCGCGTCGGGGTGGGAGCGGTCAGCTCTGGCAGCCGATGCCGTCGCCGTCGCGATCGAGGTCGTAGACGTCCGGGCCGACGACCCGCACCGGGCCGGTGTACATCGGGCCGTCACCGGAGCCGCCCTCGCAGTCGTAGTCGGACGCGGTCGGATCGAGGCACGCGCCCTCGTAGCTGGGGTGGCAGTCCGAGCTCGATTCCTCGGCGGCTGCTTCCGCCGCGGCCTCGGCCGCCTTGGCGGCGCGGGCCTGCTCGCGAGCGACACGCCGTGCCTCGCGAGCGGCGGCCCGACGCGCGGCCCGGGCCCGACGCTCGGCGGCCCGACGCGCGGATGCCCGTGCCTGGGCGGCCCGGAGGTTGGCTTCCGCGGACGTGAACGCCGTGGTCGGCTCCACGTCGCCCGCGGTGCGCAGCGCGTGGCTGGCGGCGCGCCGGTCGCCGCGGTCGAGCGCGCGCTGCGCGGCGCGGGCGGCGCGGTTGGCGATCCGCCGCTCGATCGAGCGCTCGGTGGCGGGACTGATCGTAACGGCGATCTCCAGCGCCTCGTCGTAGTCGCCGGCGTCGACCGCGGCGCGGGCGTCGGCCGCCGTCGCGGCGGGCGGCTCCTCGGGCGTCTCGTCGGAGTCCTGCTGTGCGTCCGGACCCGCCGACCCAGGGTCGTCCGGAGCGGTCGCGGACACCTCGGCGCCGCCGTCGGCGCGGAGGTCGTAGAGCTCGGAGTCGGAGTCGGAGCCGCCGCTGACGGCGACGACCAAGACCAGCAGGACCACCACGACGCCGGCGATCACGGCGGTTTGACGACCGGTGGACCAGGCGTTCCACTGTTCTCGTAGTTGTTGCACCACGACCTCCCGTTGACGGTGTATCTGTCGCGGGAGTGTCGCAGAGGAGTTGCGACCGCGGTGCGCTCCGCCGGATCACGGTCGACCGGTCGAGGTTCGACACGCTGTCCGTGCTCAACCTCGACCGGTCGCCCTTCGGGCGCGCCGCCGCGCAACTTGCAGCACCGGTTCGGGTTCCATAGGCATGTACAAACGCATCTCGACGATCGCCCTGGCGCTCGCGCTCGGCGCCGCGGTCCCAGCCACCGCGGCTCCGGTCCCAGAGCCGGGCACGATCCCAGGTCAGGCCCCGGCCCCGGCCCCAACCCCCGAGAACCCGCTCGTCGTCACCGGAGACGTGCGGGACGTCACCGAGACGCAAGCGGTCATGACCGGGACGGTCGACATGGGCGGCGGGATCTCGTCGGCCTTCTTTCGTTTCGGCACCACGCCCGAGCTGGAGATGATGCGCTCGCCGCTCGCTCCGGTCGGCCCGGGACCGGGTGCATCGACGCAAACCTTCCTTCGCATGGGCCTGACGCCCGGGACGCGCTACTACTACCAACTCGTGGTGAACTTGAGCTCCGGAGGTGCCGGTGAGATCCGCAGCTTCGTGACCGCCGGGACGCCGCCGGTCGAGTCCCCGCCCACCGAGCCTCCGCCCGTCGAGGCGCCGGCCCCCGAGCCGTCCAAGCTGCAGCTGGCCCGGGCGACGATTTCCTCGTCGGCCAACGTGATCGACATCCTCGCCCCGATCACCCAGCGCGCGTCCGGTGCCGTCTCGATCGAGTTGCACGCCGCCGGTCAGCGCCACAGCTGGGACGCTCCGGTCGATGCGGCCAACCGACAGATCCGGCAGCGCGCGTCGATCCCCGCTGCGCAGGCGGCGAAGCGCACTGGCATCCTGACGATCCGGTACGCGGGCAACGCCCTCACCCGTCCGCAGACGGTGCGGCTGCGGGCCGCCAACGTTCCGGCGGTTCTGCGCTCCGAGCGTCCGAGCCTGACCGACGGGCGCCTGCGCGCCAGCGGAACGGTCAGTCGCGCGGCCCGTGGCGTCGTACGCGTCCAGCTCGAGTACTTCGCGAACGGCGCCACGACGACGCTCCAGAGGAACGCGCGGATCGCCAACGGCACGTGGCGGCTCGACGAACCGCTCACCCCGGGACAACTGACCGCGATCGACCTGCGCCGCGGCCCGGTCCATTCGTACGTCCTGTTCACCGGGTACCTCCCCGCGAAGATGCGTGGTGAGATGCGCTCGTTCGAGGTGCTCGGAGCGCTGTAGCGGGTAGGACGTCGTGCATGGTCAGCCGTGATCATGCACCGCTGCGCGTCGGCTTGGCCGGGGCCGGACCGTGGGCCCGCGCGGTCCACGCGCCGCTGTTCGCCGCCGGGCCGGAGACCGCGCTCGTCGGGGTCTGGGCCCGTCGACCCGAGGCGGCGCGGGCGCTGGCTGCTCGGTACGGCGCACGAGCGTGCCCGAGCTTCGCCGAGCTGCTCGCAGACGCCGACGCGATCGTCTTCGCGGTCCCGCCGGCCGTGCAAGCCGAGGCGGCGGCGCAGGCGGCACACGCCGGCAAGCCGGTGCTGCTGGAGAAGCCGATCGCGGCGACGGTCGCACAGGCGGACCGGCTCGCCGCGTCGATTGCGCGCGCGGGCGTCGGATCGATGGTCGGCTTCACGTACCGGTTCCTCGAAGCCACCGAGCGGTTCGTCGCGGCGGCGCGGAGCGGCGAGTACTTCGGCGCGTGGGCGTCGTTCTTCACCGACTCGCTGCTGCCCGGCAATGCCTTCGCCACCGACTGGCGTCTGGCGACGGGGGCGGTGCTCGACACGGGCCCGCACCTGGTCGAGCTGCTCGACGCGGCGCTCGGCTCGGTGACCGCGGTCCATGCTGACCGCGACCCCCGCTGGGTCACGCTGATGCTCCGCCACGCGCGAGGCGCGACCAGCACCATCACGCTCTGCTCAGAGAGTCCCGTGCCCGACCTGCGGATCGACGTCGAGTTGTTCGGGCCGGCCGGTCAGCTGCGGCTGGACGTCGCCGAAGCGGTCGGCAAGGAGTACTCGCAGGGACTGCTCCGGCCCGGAGGTGACCCCGAGCGGGTCCCGGCGCTGATCGAGCTACGTCGTCGGTTCGTCACCGTGGCCCGTGGAGCGGAAGATCCGCTCGATGCGAGCCGAGGTGCCGAGATCCAGCGCCTGATCGCCATGGCGCAGACGCAACTCGATCCACGGATCGGCCGCTGAGACCGGCATCAGTCGTCTCGTTCGGCCGTCCCGGTCCTGATCCGGGACGGCGGCGGTGGCGACCGGCACCCGCCCACCGGACCGCCTCCCACGGCCCGGCGGTTGACGCGTCGGCCCACCATCACACGCTCCGAGCCTGGGCGCGGTGCCGACCTTCGGCGAACTCCTCGATCGTCTTGTCGATGAACGCCGGGATGTCGCCCGGGTTGCGGCTGGTGGTCAACCCCTGGTCGACGTGGACCTCCTCGTCGACCCAGTGCGCTCCCGCGTTCTCCAGGTCGGTCCGCAACGACGGGAACGACGTCACGGTACGGCCCTTGAGCACGTCGGCTTCGGCCAGCAACCACGGCGCGTGGCAGATCGCTGACACGGGCTTGCCCGCCGCGAAGAACCCGCGGACGAACTCGACCGCACGCTGATCCTGGCGCAGCTTGTCGGGGTTGGCCACGCCACCCGGCAACAGCAGGCCGTCGTAGCGGCTGACGTCGGCATCGGCGATCGCCACGTCCGGCTGCTCGTCGTTCCGGGGATCGAGGCTGTCGAAGGCCCGGAACGGCTCGGTGTCGAGCGAGACCAGCTCGACGGTGGCGCCAGCGTCGATCAGCGCCTTCCGCGGCTCGTCCAGCTCGGAGTGCTCGACGCCCTCGGTCGCGAGGATCGCGACGGTGTGATCGGCAAGAGTCTGCGTCATGCTCGGCCTCCGTGTCGGGGTGGGGTTACTCATCGGGTACCCACTGGATCGGCCGGTATTCGCCAGACCCCGGATCGTCCGGACCGTTCGACGGGGTCTGGCGCCGCGATCGGTACGCACCCCGTTGGAGCAGGATCGTGCCGAATCTGCGGCAGCTTCTCCCACCGATCGCGCGCAGGGCGGGAGGTATCCCTAGACGGCAGCGCTCGCGGTGACCGCCGAGCGCGTGAACGGCAACGATGACCGGCCCGCTCCACCGCTCCGAAGTCCCAGGAACGTCGCCGCCGAGCGGAGATCGGGGAACCCGCGTGCGACGTTGGATCCCGCTGCTGATCCTGGCTTCCGCCCAGTTCGTGATGGTGCTCGACACGAGCGTCATGAACGTGTCGATCGAGCAGGTCGTGAAGGATCTCGACACGACGATCCAGGGCGTCCAGACCGCGATCACCATGTACGCGCTGGTGATGGCGGCGTTCATGCTGCTGGGGGCCAAGCTCGGCGACATCCTCGGTCGTAACCGCACGTTCGCGATCGGCCTGATGGTCTATGGGCTGGGGTCGCTGATCACGTCGCTGAGCCCCGACTTGGCCGTGCTGATGATCGGCTGGTCGGGGATCGAGGGGCTGGGCGCGGTGCTGGTGATTCCGGCGATCGCGGCGCTGACCGCGGCGAACTACGAGGGTAAGGATCGTGCCCTGGCCTACGCGATGCTCGGTGGCGCCTCGGCGATCGCGGTCGCCGCCGGTCCGTTGATCGGCGGGTGGGTGACGACGCAGTTCAGCTGGCGCTACGTCTTCGCGGGGGAGACGGTCGTGATGGTCGTGATCCTGCTGTTGCGCGGGCAGATCGCCCGCGCTCCGCGCGCCGAGCGCAAGCCGCGGCTCGACGTCGTGGGCGTGGTGCTGTCGGCGAGCGGTCTCGGACTGGTCGTCTTCGCGGTTCTGCGCGCCAGCGTCTGGGGCTTCGTCCAACCCCGTACGCCGCCCAAGATCGGCGGCCACGAGGTCACGCCGCTCGGGTTCTCGCCGGTGCCGTTCCTGGTGCTGATCGGTCTGGCGCTGGTCGCCGCGTTCGTGCTCTGGGAGGACCGGAGGACCCGACGGGGAGAGGACGAGCTGGTCGACCCACGGCTGCTGCGGATCACGCACCTGCGCGCCGGATTGTCGACGCTGCTCGGTCAGCAGCTGGTGCTGATGGGGACGTTCTTCGTGGTCCCGGTCTACCTGCAGGTGGTGGTCGGCCTCAGCTCGTTCGACACCGGCAAGCGGCTGTTGCCGATGTCGATCTCGATGCTGGTGTTCGCACTGCTCGGCCCGAAGATCGCGGGTCGGCGATCTCCGCGGACGGTGGCCCAGTTCGGCCTGCTGCTGCTCAGCGTCGGGGCGATCGTGATGCTGGCGACGCTCGAGGTGCAGCTCGACGCCTGGGGCTTCCGGATCGCGCTCGTGCTGATGGGGTCCGGCGCCGGACTGCTGGCGTCGCAGCTGGGCAACGTGATCATGTCGTCGGTCGAGCCCCATCAGACGAGCGAGGCGGGCGGACTCCAGGGGACGGCGCAGAACCTCGGGTCGTCGCTGGGCACGGCGATCATCGGCGCGATCCTGCTGGCGTCGCTGTCGACCGGCTTCAGCGAGCGGATCAAGGACAACGCCTCGATCCCACCGGCGGCCCAGCAGCAGATCGGGGCCAAGGCCCAGGCGGGAATCGACATCGTTCCGCTGTCGCAGGTGCAGAGTGCGGCAGAGAAGGGCGGGCTGAGCGCGTCCGAGGCGCAGTCGGTGGCCAGCGACTACAGCGCCGCCGAGCTCAACGCGCTGCGGCTGGCGCTCGGCGGCGTCGCGCTTGCCGCGCTGCTGGCGCTCTGGCTCACGCGGCACCTGCCGGCTCGGCCACCGCCCGCCGCCGAAGCACCCCACGCGGACCCAGCAGGTACGCCAGCACGAACTGCGCCGTGAGCGCGACGACGATCGCGCCGCCGGTCGACGCGTCCAGGTGGAAGCTGACGTAGGTGCCGATCACGCACGACAGCACGCTGACCGCGACCGCGATCGCGATCATCCGGTCGAACCGGTCGGTCAGCAGGTACGCCGTCGCGCCGGGGGTGATCAGCATCGCCACCACCAGCACGATGCCGACGGCCTGCAGCGCGACGATCACCGTCAGCGCCAGCGCGCCGAGCAGCAGCGCCTCGAGCTTGCGCGGCGAGATCCCGATCGCATGGGCGTGCGTGGCGTCGAACGCGTAGAGCACCAGGTCCCGCCGCTTGAACAACAGCACCGCGGTGACGATCGCGCCGATGATCACGACCTGGCGGATGTCCGCGTCGGAGACGCCGAGCACGTTGCCGAAGAGGATGTGGAAGAGGTCGATCTGCGACGGGATCACGCTGACCAGGACCAGGCCGAGCGCGAACAGCCCGGTGAAGACGATCCCGATCGCGGCGTCCTCCTTGACGCGGCTGGTGCGGCTGAGCCCGCCGACCAGGAAGACCGCGGCCGACCCGAAGAGGAACGCACCGATCGCGAACGGGGCGCCGACGACGTAGCTCAGCACCACGCCCGGCAGCACCGCGTGCGACACCGCGTCGCCCATCAGCGACCAGCCGAGCAGCGTCAGCCAGCAGGAGAGCACCGCGCAGGCGATTCCGCAGACCACCGCGACCAGCAGCGCACGCTGCATGAACGCGAACTCGAGCGGATCGACGATCCAGTTGACCAGGTCGTTCATGCAGAGACTCCCGGAGATGGGTCCTGAAGCGCCTCAGCCGGGACGAAGCCGCCGAACGTCTCGGCGAGCAGGTCGGGTCGCAGCGTCTGCTGAACCGTGCCGGTGGCGATGATCCGCCGGTTGATCAGCGCGATCTCGTCGCAGAGCGCGGGGACCGCGATCAGGTCGTGGGTCGACACGAGGATCGTTCGACCCTCGGCGGCGAGATCGCGCAGCAGCGCGGTGATCGTCGCCTCCGTCCGCTTGTCGACCCCGGCGAACGGCTCGTCGAGCAGCAGCAGCTCGGCGCCTTGGGCGAGCCCGCGGGCGATGAACGCCCGCTTGCGCTGGCCCCCCGACAGCGCGCCGATCTGACGGTCGGCCAGTGCCGTGAGCTCGGTCCGCTCGAGCGCCGCGTCGACGGCGGCGTGGTCCTCGGGGCGCATCCGGCGGGTCGGGCCGAGCCGGTTGTAGCGACCCATCCCGACGATGTCGCGGACCGACACCGGGAAGCTCTGGTCGATGTCCTCGGTCTGCGGGGCGTAGGCGACCCGGCCGGCCTTGCGGGCCGCGGTCGGCGAGCCGCCGAACAGCTCGACGCTGCCGTGGTCGGGTCGGACCAACCCCATCAGCACCTTGAACAGGGTCGACTTGCCCGACCCGTTCATGCCGATCAACCCGTGGACCAGACCCGATTCGATCGTCAGGTCGGCGCCCTCCAGGGCGGGGGTCGTGCCGTAGCGGACGTCGACCTTGCGGACGGCTGCGGCGGGGCTGACCGGCGGCGCCGACATCAGCGGGCCTGCGGGTTGAGGCCGGCGACGATCGTCTCGGCGTCGACGCGCAGCAGATCGAGGTACGTGGGGACGGGGCCGTCGGCGTCGGACAGCGAGTCGACGTAGAGCGTGCCGGCCAGCCGGGACCCGGCCTCGCGGGCGACCTGCTGCTGGGCCTTGTCGCTGACGGTCGACTCGCAGAAGACCCCGGGGACCTGGCGATCGCGGACGAACCGGACGGTGTTGGCGACCTGCTGCGGCGAGCCCTCCTGCTCGGCGTTCATCGGCCAGATGTACGCCTCGTCGAGACCGAAGTCCTGGGCCAGGTACGAGAACGCGCCCTCGCAGGTCACCAGCGCGCGGTGCTGTCGGGGGAGGTCGGCCAGCTGCGCGCGGACCTGCTCCCCGACCTTGCGGATCTCGCGCTTGTACCGCTCGCCGTTGTCGCGGAAGGTCGCGGCGCCTGCGGCGTCGAGGTCGCTGAACGCCGCGACGATGTTGTCGACGTAGATCTCGGCGTTGGTCGTCGACATCCAGGCGTGCGGGTTCGGCTTGCCGGCGTACTCGGTCTCGCCGGCGATCGGGATCGGCGTGATGCCCTCGGTGATCGTCGTCCGCGTGGCCCGCGAGCGTTCGATGAACTTCTCGAACCAGGCCTCGAGGCCCATCCCGTTCTCGAGCACCAGGTCGGCCATCGCGGCACGCTTGAGGTCGCTCGGCGTCGGCTCGTAGCCGTGGATCTCGGTGCCGGGCTTGGTGATCGAGTGGACCTCGATCCGGTCGCCGGCGACCTGGCGGGCCATGTCCGCGAGCACCGTGAAGGTGGTCAGCGCGACGGGCTTGTCGCTCTCGTTGGCGTCGCTGTCGCTGCCGCAGCCGGCGAGCACGACCACGGCGAACAGCGCGGCCAGCGGCATCAGCCACCGCCACGGACCCGTTGTCGGTCGGCTCACCGAAAGATTTGGCATGCCAATATTTTTAGCATGCCGTGCCGAGATCCGGTCGATCCGTGAGTTCGGCGGTGGCGCGTCGTGGTGCTCGCGTGGCTCGGTGGCCTCCCGCCGGCGTGCGTGGGCCGGTACCACTGCAGTACTAACGTACGTCCCCTGGTACTCTTCTCGGTATGGGCGTCGATCGACTCCTACCGACACCAGAAGCCGAGCAGCTGATCGACGTGGCGCGCCAGATCGCCCAGGCCGAGCTGGCGCCGCGGGCGGTCACGGCCGAAGCGGACCACGCGTTCCCGCGGGACGTCTTCGCGCAGCTCGGCGAGCTCGGCCTGCTGGGAATGCCGTACGACGAGCGCTTCGGCGGGGCCGGCCTGTCGTACGAGGTGTACCTGCAGGCGCTGGAGGAGCTCGGCGCGGCGTGGGCGAGCGTCGCGATCGGCGTGTCCGTCCACGTGATGTCCTGCTATCCGCTCGAGCAGTTCGGCACCGACGAGCAGCGCCAGCGCTGGCTTCCCGAGATGGTCGGCGGCGATCTGCTCGGCGGGTACTGCCTGTCGGAGTCCGACGCCGGGTCGGACCCGGCGGCGATGCGCTGCGCGGCGGTTCCCGTCGACGGCGGGTACCGGTTGCGCGGCAGCAAGGCGTGGGTCACCCACGGCGGCGAGGCGGATTTCTACACGGTCTTCGCCCGGACGTCCGACCACCGCAGTCGCGGGATCTCGTGCTTCCTGGTCCCGGCGGACGCCGACGGATTGAGCGCGGGCAAGCCCGAGTCGAAGATGGGCCTGACCGGGTCGACGACCGCGACGATCGAGCTCGACGACGTCTTCGTGGCCACGGACCGCCGGGTCGGCGACGAGGGGCAGGGGCTGCAGATCGCGCTCTCGGCGCTCGACTCCGGACGGCTCGGGGTCGCCTCGGTCGCGGTCGGTCTGGGACAGGCCGCCGTCGATCACGCGGTCCGCTACGCCAGCGAGCGCGAGACCTTCGGCCAGCCGATCATCGAGCACCAGGGGCTCGGGTTCCTGCTGGCCGAGATGGCGACCGCGGTCGACTCGGCCCGCGCCACGGTGCTCGACGCGGCGCGCCGCCGCGACCGCGAGCGGCCGTTCGCGCGGCAGGCGTCGGTCGCCAAGCTGGTCGCCACCGACGCCGCGATGCGCGTCACGACCGACGCGGTCCAGGTGCTCGGCGGCGCCGGCTACACCACCGAGTTCCCGGTCGAGCGGTTCATGCGCGAGGCGAAGATCATGCAGATCTTCGAAGGCACCAACCAGATCCAGCGGATGGTGATCAGTCGTCACCTGCGGCGCGATCAGTCCACGGCGGCGGCGTAGGGCCCGCGCGGCGGCGGTCGTCGCGGTCGCGACGAGCAACGGTACGAAAGGCAGCAGATGGAGATCAAGGGAGCGGGCGCTGTCGTCTTCGGCGGGGCCTCCGGCCTGGGCGAGGCGACCGCGCGGCGGTTGGCGGTCGAGGGCGCATCGGTGGTCGTTGCCGACATCGACGAGCAGCGGGCCGCGGAGGTCGCCGCCGAGATCGGTGGCACGTCGGTGCGCACCGACGTGCTCGACGAGGCGAGCGTGCAGTCCGCCGTCGACGCGGCGGCGAAGGCCCCGCGCGGTCTGCGGGTGTCGGTGGTCTGCGCCGGGATCGGCACGCCGGCCAAGCTGCTGGGTCGCGAGGGTGCGACCGCACTCGACACGTTCGATGCGGTGATTCGAGTCAACCTGCTCGGCACGATCAACGCGCTGCGGCTGGCTGCGGGGGAGATCGCCGGGAACCAACCTGACGATGAGGGCGAGCGCGGCGTCTGCGTGCAGACCGCGTCGGTCGCGGCCTACGACGGGCAGATCGGCCAGGTCGCCTACGCCGCGTCGAAGGGCGGCGTGGTCGGTCTGACGCTGCCGGTCGCGCGTGAGCTGGCCGCGAAGGCGATTCGCGTGGTGACGATCGCCCCGGGGCTGTTCGAGACGCCGATGCTGGCGGGGCTGCCGCCGCAGGTCCAGGAGCAGCTCGGACAGACGGTCCCGTACCCCGCGCGGCTCGGCCGTCCGGCGGAGTACGCCGACCTGGTCGAGCACATCGTGACCAACCGGATGCTCAACGGCGAGGTGATCCGCCTGGACGGCGCGATCCGGATGGCGGCGCGGTGAGCGGCCCGATGACGCAGGGGGCTGGCCAGGAGGTTGATGACCTGGGGCTGGCCGGCTTCTCGGTTCGATCGACCCAGTCAGCGCACGTGGCGCACGCGAACGACCGGGACGGCGGCGAGTCGGTCGTCCCGGGTCACGAGCGTCATGTCGTGCGCGAGGGCGGTCGCGGCGATCCACAGATCGTTCGACGGTCCACGGCCCGCCAGTCGCCGGAGCTCGCCGTACCGTGCCGCCACCGAGCCGTCGACCGGGAGCACCGGGATGGACGAGACCAGCGACGCCAATCGCGCGAGCCGCACGCTGCGTGTGGCGTCGTCCCGCGCCAACTCGACGCCGGCGTGGAGCTCACCGACGCTGATCGCACTCATGAAGATCGGCTCCCCGTCGTCGCCGTCGGCCGGCGGGGCGATCAGCACGCTGGTGTCGATGACGAGGGTCACGCCCAGGGGTCGACCGCGACTTCGCGGTCCTCGTCACGCACGCGCTGCTGATCGGCCAGCCAGTCGTCGTCGACCGCGCCGACCGCTGTTCGGAGCGTCCGCAGCGTGGCGACCGGGCGTCCACCGAGGACCGGACCGAGCTCGGCGACCGGACGATCGTTGACGGTGACCACGATCCGCTCGCCGGCTTCTGCGCGCCGCAGGACCTCACCGACGTTGTTGCGCAACTCACGCTGCGGGATCGTGCCCATCCAGCGACCGTAGCAGATGTACTACGCGGCCGGCAGTGATCTCGCGGGATCTCATTGCTGAACGCTGCGCCCCAGGCTCTATTGTCTCGACCGACTGGACGGTCGGGCACCCTCTGCGGTATCGTGCCGCCGTGGTCTGGACGGTGAGAGTTCCGCGTGTTTCCCCTTTCTCAAGGGTGATGCGTGTGAATGGCACCGTCTCGACCGCTCGGTCGGTGCACCGGTCTCCGGTCCCGACGGGCGAACACTGTCGCGAGCAACCGACTGAGGAGTCGAAACGTGGCCCGAACGCGCGCCAACCGCACCCCACCGCCGCCGGAGCTGCCCGAGGGGCTCGACCGCGAGCGCCTGATCGAGCTCTACCGGACGATCGCGACGATCCGTGCCGCCGAGCTGCGCCTGCGCCGGCAGATCGACGAGGTCGGGTTCGGGGGGTTCTGGCACCCGGGGATCGGCCAGGAGGGCCTGCAGGCCGCGGCCGTCGCCGCGCTGGCTCCGCACGACTACCTGTTCTACGCGCACCGCGGTCTCGGCTACCCGTACGCCAAGGGCATGAAGCTGGAGGAGATCTTCGGCGACCTGCTCGGCCGCGCGAGCGGCAGCACCCGGGGCAAGGGCGGCGGCACCGCGCACTTCGCTGATCCGTCGGTCGGGGTGATGGGCCAGGGCGGCACGCTCGGCTCGAACTTCGTGCTCGGCGCCGGCACGGCGCTCTCGTCGCAACTGCTCGGCGACGACCGGGTGACCGCGATCTTCTTCGGCGACGGCGCGTCGTCGCGCGGTACCTGGCACGAGGCCGCGCTGCAGGCGGCGACCTGGAAGCTGCCCGTGGTCTGGATCTGCGAGAACAACGGCTGGGCGATCTCCGCCCCGTTCGGCGAGCAGAGCCCGACGCCGAACGTGGCCGACCGCGGGGCGGCCTACGGCGTGCCGTCGATGATCGTCGACGGGCAGGATCCGCTCGCCGTCTTCGCGGCGGTCAAGGGTGCGGTCGACCGGGCCCGGGCCGGCGAGGGGCCGAGCCTGATCGAGGCCAAGACGCTGCGGATCCGCGGCCACTACGAGGGTGACCGGCAGCCCTACCGCGACGACCTGACCGACCCGGACGAGATCCCCGACGACCCGATCGTCCAGCTGCGCGGGATCCTCGGCGAGGACGTCACCGGACCGCTCGACGACGAGGCACGGACGACGGTCGAGGCCGCGTTCGAGCACGCGCTGAACGCGCCGCGCCCCGACGACGCGGTGATCTTCGACGACGTCTGGGCGGCGGCATGAGCACCACCGAGACCGCGACCAAGCGGCTGAACTACGCGCGGGCGATCAACGAGGCGCTGGCCGAGGAGATGCGGCGCGACGAACGCGTCTGGATGATGGGCCAGGACATCGGCCGGATGGGCGGCGTCTTCGGCGTGACCCGCGGGCTGCAGGAGGAGTTCGGCTGGTCGCGGGTCCGCGACACGGCGATCAACGAGACCTTCGCGATCGGCGGGGCGGCGGGTGCGGCGATGACCGGGACGATCCCGGTGGTCGAGCTGCAGTTCGCCGACTTCCTGTTCACGGCCGCGGACGAGATCTTCCACAAGCTCGCCAAGTGGCGGTACATGCACGGCGGCCGGTTCGCGCTGCCGGTGGTGGTCCGGCTGCCGACCGGGGTGGTCGGGGGCGCGGGAGCCGAGCACTCGCAGAGCCTCGAGGCGATCGCGATGCACGTGCCCGGGGTCAAGGTGGTGGTGCCGGCGACCCCGGCCGACGCCAAGGGGCTGTTGAAGACCGCGATCCGCGATCCCGACCCGGTGCTGTTCTTCGAGCACAAGGGGATGTACCGCGACAAGGGCGACGTGCCCGACGTCGAGGACCACCTGGTGCCGTTCGGCCAGGCGGCGGTCCGCCGCGCCGGCGACGACGTCACCGTCGTCGCGACGGGTCTGATGGTGCCGCGGGCGCTCGAGGCGGCCGAGCGGCTGTCCGGCGACGGGATCTCACTCGAGGTGATCGACCCGCGGACGATCGTGCCGCTGGACATCGACACGATCGTCGGGTCGGTCGAGCGGACCGGACGTGCCGTGGTCGTCCACGAGGCGGTCCGGACCGGCGGGATCGGGGCCGAGATCGCGACCCAGATCCAGGAGCGGGCGTTCTTCGCGCTGGACGCCCCGGTCTGGCGGGTCGCCGGCACCGACACCCCGATTCCCCAGGACCCGCAGCTCGAGCAGCTCTGCATCCCGAGCGTCGACCAGATCGTCGACGGGGTCCGCCAGCTCGTCGCGCTCTGAGGACCTGAGCGCGATCCACCGTTGCGGGTGCGCAGCCTGGGGGCGTGCGCACCCGCGACGACCTCGGGCGAGCCGCACACCGTCGCGGAGTGTCCGGGCCTGTACGATCGCCGAGACGCCCCGGTACCGCCTGGTCTCTCGTCGAGAGGCATGCGGCCGGGGCTTTGTCGTGTTCAGCCCGCCGCCGGCCCCGGGTCCTCCGCCAGGCGCACGAGCATCTTGCCGACGTTGTCGCCGCGCAGCAAGCCGATCAACGCGTCGGGGGCGGCGTCGATTCCGCCGTCGACGACGGTCTCGTCGGCGCGCAGCCGCCCGTCGGCCAGCCAGGCGGTGACGTCGCGGCGGAAGTCGGCGAAGCGGTCGCGGTGGTCGCGGACCATGAACCCGCGCATCGTGATCCGGCGGGCGAACAGCAGGTGCAGGTTGGATGGCCCCGGCGGTCGCTCGTCGTCGTAGCCGGCGATCGCGCCGCAGACCGCGACGCGGCCGAACATCCGCATCGCGTCGAGTGCGGCCTCCAGCTGCTCGCCGCCGACGTTGTCGAAGTAGACGTCGATCCCGTCCGGCGCGGCCGCCGCCAGCGCGTCCGCGGACGGCTGGGCGCGGTAGTCAAACGCCGCGTCGAAGCCGAGCTGGTCGCGCAGGTAGGCGACCTTCGCCGCCGACCCTGCGCTGCCGATCACGCGGTGCCCGCGGATCCGCGCGATCTGGCCGGCGATGCTCCCGACCGCACCGGCGGCCCCCGACACGAAGACCACGTCGCCGTCGCGCAGCGCGCCGATCTCGAGCAGTCCGACGTAGGCGGTCCAGCCCGGCGAGCCGAGCACCCCCAGGTACGCTCCGGGCGGCGCGGCACGATCGTCGATCGGGCGGACGTGGCGGGCCGGGACCAGGCTGTGCTCGCGCCAGCCGAGCCCGTGCGTGACCAGCGTCCCGACCGCGACGTCGTCCGACCTCGACGCGACCACGCGACCGACCGTGCCGCCCTCCAGCGGGCGGTCGAGCTCGTAGGCCGGCATGTACGACGGGCCGGCGTCCATCCGTCCGCGCATGTACGGATCGACCGACATCAGCGTGTTGGCGACCAGCACCTCGCCCGGGCCGGGGTCGGGCAGCTCGACCGTCACGGTGCGGAAGGCGTCGCGGGTCAGTGTCCCGGTCGGCCGGGCGGCCAGGTGGACTTCGCGGGTGCGCAAGCTCATCGGTACGCCTGCGCGTCCCAGGACTCCAGCTGCTGCTTGATCGTCACCGCCGCGCGGGTCGCCTCGGCGCCGTCGATCGCGCGGTGGTCGAAGGTCAGCGCCAGCTTGAGGATCGGACGGATCGCGATCGTCTCGCCGCCGTCGGGCAGCGCTACCGCCCATGGCCGTCGGACGATCGCCGGGACGCCGAGGATCGCGACCTGCGGCTGGTTGATGATCGCCATCGCCGAGACCGCGCCCACGGACCCCGGGTTGGAGATCGTGAAGGTGCCGGCGCGGAAGGCGTCGGCGTCGAGCCGCTTGTCGCGCGCGGCGGCGGCCCGGTCGGCGATCCGCTCGGCCAGCGCCTCGACGGTCAGCTCCTGGGCCCCGCGGATCACCGGGACCAGCAGCCCCTGGGGCGTGTCGACGGCGATCCCGACGTTGATCTCGCCCCAGCGGACGTAGCGTTCGCGCTCGAACGTGGCGTTGAGGTTCGGGTACTCGCGCAACGCGGCGCACGCCGCCCGGGTGATGAACGGCAGGTACGAGAGCTTCGGCTGACCGGCGGCGATCCGCTCGGCGTTGAGCGCGCCGCGGATCCCGGCGACCGCGGTCATGTCGACCTCGACCTCGGTCGTCATGTGCGCCGCGGTCTGGCGCGAGCGGATCATGTGGTCGGCGGTGACCTGCCGGATCCGCGAGGTCGGGACGATCTCGTGCGGGACGTCCTCGTAGCCGCGCGGCAGGACGTCGTCGTCGCCGTTCGGTGTCGGTTCGGGCGGCGCCGCCTGGTGGGCAGTGGCGGACGCGGGACGCGGGGGCTCCGGCGCGGTGGCGATGGCGGCGTCGCCCCGCTCGTGCGCGGCGAGCACGTCGACTTTGCGGATCCGACCGCGCGCGCCGCCGCCGGTCACGCGCGCCAGGTCGACGCCGAGCTCGTCGGCGACTCGCCGTGCCACCGGGGACGCGGGTGCGTGGCTCTCGCGCGCGCCGCGGCCGGCGACGTCGTTGATCGCCCGGGCGTGGTCGAACGGCGCGGCCCCGACCAAGGCCGGCGCGCTCGAGCCGTTGCGGTGTGCGGACGGCTCGCCGTCGCCGGGCGGATTGCCGGCCACGGCAGCGGTGCGGTCCTCGTCGGTCGCGCGGGTGGTGTCCGTTTCTGGTGCGGGCCCGTCGCCGGTGCCGTGAACCTCGAGCTCGACGTCGCCGGCGACCCGCAGCAACGCGAGCACCGCTCCGATCTCGACGGTGTCGCCCTCGCTCGCCACGAGCTCGTCGATGACGCCGTCGGCCGGGGCCGGCACGTCGGTGTCGACCTTGTCGGTGGCGATCGCGCAGAGGGGCTCGCCCTCGCGGATCTCGTCCCCCGCGTTCCGGTGCCAGGCGCTGACGATCCCCTCCGTGACCGACACGCCCATCTGCGGCATCTTGACCTCGATACGGCTCACGCTGCCCTCCGCTTTCGTGCTGCTTCGAGCGCCAGACTACACCCTCGACCGACTGGGCGGTCGGGAACGATTCAGCTGGCGACGTCCCGGTCGGCCGGCCGGTTGTCGATGCCGTTCAGCAGGAGGTCCCAGAAGACGTAGGCGATGTCGCGGGAGCGGAGCAGTCCGTCCGGCCGGTACCACTGGTACGCCCAGTTGCAGATCCCGAAGACTGCGAGCGTCGCGAGCTTGACGTCGATCGGTCGGAATCGCTCCTCGTCGACGCCGCGCTGGATCACCGCAGCGACGCCCGCCTCGTAGCGGGCGCGCTTGGCGGCGATCGCCGCGTGCTCGGGTGCGGCCAGCTCGCGGTGGTGCTCGAAGAACACCCGCACGTGACCGCGGTGCGTCTCCATCAGCTCGAGCACGTCGCCCATCGTCTCCAGCATCAGCTGGGCCGGTGTCATGGCGGTCCCGGATCGAGCGTCCTGACGCTCGATCAGCAGGTCGATGAACTCCTCGTGGACCCAGAACAGGATCTCGTCCTTGGACCCGAAGTAGTGGTAGAGCGTCGGCTTGCGCAGGCCCACCGCGGTTGCGATGTCCTCCATCGACGTGGCGTGGTAGCCGCCGCGGTCGAACAGCGACGCGGCCATGCGGATCACCTCGTCGCGTCGGCCGCCGCTCTCGTCGGTCGTGGTCGTGGTCGGAGGGCGTTGGAGCATGGGTGGGCCTCGGGTCGGGCGTCGCTGCCGGGACGGGTGGGCCGCGCGTTCGCCGGTCGGCCTCGCACGGTTGACTGGGTCTGTTCCGTGATGGTATAAGACACCCACCCGACCAGTCGGTCGGGAGACGTGGGGAGAGGGCGAGAGTGAGTACCGACCAGAGCGACCCGGAGGTCGACGGTGTGCTGCTGCGTGCGCAGCGGGTCGTCGACGACGTACTGCGCCCGATCGCGGACGCCGCGCCGGTCGTGCTCGTGGCCGGCGACGGAACCGTGGCGCGGGCCGTGGCCGCGGCGGCGCTCGAGGCCGGCGCGGCCACCGTGCTGGTCCAGGGACGGCCGAGCCCGGTGAACGACGCCGATCTGCGGCTCCACGCCCCCCGCGTGCTCGGGCCGCTCACGCCCGAAGCGGTCCGCGAGCGGCTCTCGGTCCTCAGCCCGTCGGGCCGCGCCGACGTCGTGATCGCCGCCGAAGGCGACCTGGCGGGCGCCGCCCGGCTGGTTCGGCGCGGCGGCACGATCGGGTCCGCGGTCCCGCCGACGACCCACCCCACCATCACGACCATCGTCCAGCGGGAGCTCGTGCTCTCCGCCTCCCGGGACCGCGTCCCGGCCGCGCCCACGGGTCGGCCGGACGCGACCGGGGTCCGTACCACCGAAGGAGCAGATCATGGCCACTGAGTCCAACCCGAAGGCCGACCTCAGCTGGAACCCGCCGACCTACCGGGTCGACGAGAACGGCAAGGTGGTCGACTACGTCAACGAGCGGCAACCGAACAACTGGGGGCGCTGGGGCGACCTCGACCAGCGGGGCACGGTCAACTTCCTCACGCCGGACCTGGTCCGCGAGGCCGCGGGCCTGATCCGGACCGGGGAGATCATCTCCTGCGCGGCGCCGCTGGACGCGACCGGTCCGGTGCACCCGACCCGCAACGGGATGACGCACTACTACTCGTACACCGGCTCCGACTTCGTGGCCGGAACCGAGATGGCCACCCAGTTCCCCAACTTCCAGGGGACGGACGACTACCTGATCATGGCCACCCAGGCGTCGACCCAGTGGGACGGCCTGTCGCACTTCGGCTACGACAACACGCTCTACAACGGCTTCTGGATGGGCAACGTCGAGCAGTACGCCGGCGCCAAGTGCTGCTCGATCCACGAGATGAAGGAGCAGCTCTGCGGACGCGGCGTGCTGCTCGACATCGCGCGGCACAAGGGCGTGCGGCGGCTCGACCAGGGCTACGCGATCACCGTCGACGACCTCGAGTCGTGTATGGCCGCGCAGGGCGTCGAGGTCCGCACCGGCGACATCCTGATCGTGCGCACCGGGCACCTCGGCCTCTGGTACGAGCTGGAAGCGAAGGACAAGCTCAGCTTCTGGGACGGCGAGCCGGGCATGTCGATCACCACGGTCGACTGGATCCACGAGAAGCAGATCGCGGCGATCGCGGTCGACAACATCGCCTGCGAGGTCTCGCCCCACGAGGAGCCCTACGACCACGTCTATCCGATGCACTCGCGGTTGATCCGCGACCTTGGCCTCACGATCGGCGAGATCTGGGACCTCGAGAAGCTGTCGGAGTCGTGCGCCGAGGACGGCCGCTACGAGTTCTTCGTCGCCGCCCAGCCGCTGAACCTCACGAACGGCTCGGGCACGCCGCTCAACCCGATCGTCATCAAGTAGGCCCGATGAGCTCCGACTCCGAGCACGCCGCGCTGCGGCGATCCCGCCGGTTCGTCCTGCCCGAGATGCTGTCGCGCAACGCGCGGCTGCGGCCCGACCACACCGCCCTGATCTTCGAGGGCGCCAGCCGCAGCTACGCCGAGCTCGACGAGCGCTCGGACCGGCTCGCCGCCGCGCTCGCCGCGCGTGGCGTGCAGCCGGGCGACAAGGTCGCGCTGCTGCTCTACAACGGCCTGGAGGTCGTCGAGGCCTGGTTCGGCTGCCAGAAGATCGGCGCCTGCCCGGTGCCGGTGAACTTCCGGCTGGTTCAGGAGGAGGTCGACTACGTGCTCGGCAACGCCGACGCGGTCGGCGTGATCGCCGACGAGCGGCTGGCCGCGACGGCCGCGTCGGCGCGCGACCGCAACGGCGACCTGCGGTTCCATCTGGCGGTCGGTGGCGTCGTGCCGGACGGGGCGGAGGAGTACGAGGCGGTGCTCGCTGCGGCCGACCGGACGCCGCCGGCGGTCGAGCTGAGCGAGCAGGACCTGGCCTTCCTGATGTACACGTCGGGCACGACGGGGCGGCCGAAGGGCGCGATGCTCAGCCAGCTCAACCTGGTCGCGAACACGCTCAACTGGACCCACGAGATGGAGGCCGGGCGCGACGACGTCTGGCTGTCCGGCCTGCCGCTGTTCCACATCGGCGGGATCAACGGCGTGCTGCCGTTCCTCTACGTCGGCGGCACGGTGGTGATCACTCCGTCGACCGGGTTCGACGCGCTCGAGTCGCTGCGGCAGCTCGAGCGCTACGAAGCCACGCTCTGCTACTTCGTGCCGACCCAGTGGGCCGAGATCTGCGCGCTGCCGGAGATCGCCGAGGTCGACACCAGCCGGCTGCGCAAGGCGCTGTGGGGCGCGTCGATGGCACCGCCCTCGGTGCTCGAGTCGCTGGTCCGGACGTTTCCGTCGGTCGAGATCGTCAACGCCTTCGGCCAGACCGAGATGTCGTCGAACACCTGCTTCCTGAAGGGGGACGACGCGGTCCGCAAGATGGGCTCGGTCGGCAAGCCGGCGATCAACGTCGAGGTCCGGGTCGTCGATCCGGAGGGCCACGACGTGGCGGTCGGCGAGGTCGGCGAGATCGTCTACCGCGGGGCGACGGTGATGCAGGGCTACTACCGCAACGAGGCGGCGACCGCCGAGGCGTTCGCCGGTGGCTGGTTCCACTCGGGGGACCTGGTCCGGGTGGACGACGAGGGCTTCATCACCGTGGTCGACCGGATGAAGGACATGATCATCTCGGGTGGCGAGAACGTCTATCCGGCCGAGGTCGAGCGGGCGGTGCTCGAGCACCCCGCGGTGGCCGAGGTCGCGGTGGTCGGCGTCCCGCACCCGCGTTGGGTCGAGACGCCGATGGCGGTGGTCGTGCCGGCCGAGGGCGCGGAAGTCGACGAGCAGCAGCTGATCGGGTTCTGCCGCGAGCGGCTCGCCGGGTACAAGAAGCCCGGTGCGGTGGTCGTCGTCGACGCGCTGCCGCGCAACGCCGCCGGCAAGGTGCTCAAGCGCTCGCTGCGCGACGCGCACGGCGACCGGTTCGCGGTGACGGGCGGATGATGGTGGCCAACACGGTCCATCCCTCCGTGGTCCGCCGCCCCGACGGCTCGCGCGGCTACGCCGGCGTCCGCCACCGCAGCCTGGCGGCGATGCTCGCCGTGACCGCCGGCGAGCGCGGCGACAAGCTCGCGTTCGTCGATGCGCGGAGGACGATCGGCTGGGCCGATCTGGCGCGGGAGGTCGACGGCCTCGCGGCCCGGCTGGCCGCGGTCGGCGTCGGCCCGGGAGACCGCGTCGCCCTGCTGTTCGCCAACGGGATCCCGTACGTCGTCGCGGTCTGGGCGGCCTGGCGGATCGGCGCGGTCGTCGTCCCGCTCAACGCGCGACTGCAGCCGCGCGAGATGGTGCCGCTCGTGCAGGACGCGGACGTCGCCCTGCTCGTGGCCGGCGCCGGGCTGCGCGACGAGGCGGACCAGGTCTCGGCCGACGCCGGCGTCCGGGTCTTCCACGAGGACGCCGACGGCGGATTGC
>JBQGEK010000400.1:0-3172 GCA_052039575.1 Patulibacter sp.
CGGCGGCGCCGCCGCGCGCCCGCCCGGGGGGGGGGGGGCGGGGGGCCCAGGGGGGGCCCGCGGCCGGGGGGGCCGGGGCGCCCCGGGGGCCGCGGGGGGCCGGGGCCCCCCCGCCAGCCGAGGGGGTCGGACGGTCGTCAGCGACGCCGCTTGACGGTCACGACCGCAGGCGTCGAGGTGACGGTGGGGCCGGTGCCGACGCGGAAGACCCGGACCTTGACCGCGCGTCCGTTGCGGAGCCGCTTCTTCACGGCCGCCTTCGGGGTGAACCGGACGACCCGGCGCATGCCGGGCCTGACCGACACGGTCGTGGAGCCGACGACCTTGCCGCCGGTGCGGACCACGACCCGGCCCGTGCAGGCACCGGCCGCGCTGGCGCAGCCGATCTGCACGGGGAACCTGCCCGCGCGGTTCGGTACGGCGCGGCGCGAGAGGACCGTCAGCTCGCGGCTGACCGGGACGGGCAGCGGCGCGACCGGCTTGACGGGCGTCGGGATGGCGCCCGCGTCGTAGGCCAGCGGCGGGGTGGTGGCGACCGGGACGACGTGACCCTGGGCCTGCTGGTCGAACGCGTAGGCCATGCCCATCACCTCCGCGTCCTCGAACGCCTTGCCCTGCAGCTGGAAGCCGATCGGGTGACCGTTCTCGTTCAGCCCGGCCGGGACCACGACGGTCGGCACGCCGGAGGCCGACGACTGCGGGTCGAGACGCCCGAAGCTGTTCCCGCTCGAGTCGTTGAGGTGCACCTCGCTGAGCTGGGTCGGGTAGAGCACGACGTCGACCCCGTGGTCGTCCATCCAGGTCCCGAGCAGCTCCTTGTACGTCGCGCGCCGGTCCAGGGCCGCCTTCAGCTCGGCCGCGGACATCGGCCCGGTGCCCGTGTACGGCGTGGTGTTGCGCCGGTCCGCCAGCCGCAGCGGGCTGCGGGTGATCTGCTCCGGGGTGTCGTACGGGTTGTCGGGATGCGCGGCGATCCACTGCCGCCAGCCCTCGTAGCCGGTGTCGCCGGGGACCGACGGCGGGGCGGAGGGCGCGGCCGGGATCTCCTTCAAGGTGGCGCCGGCCGCCTCGAAGTGGACGAACTGCTCGCGCATGGCGTCGCTGACGTAGGTGGTCTGGAACGGGTCGTCGAAGGCGCCCGCCGGGATGCCGATGACCTTCCCGCGCAGCGCGTCACCGTCGAGGTACGGCGTCCACGCGGCCGGCCGCTTGCCGTCGGCGACGTCGTCGAGCGGGTCGTCCGGGTTGCCGACGGCGGCCGCCTCGAGCAGCAGGGCGAGGTCGGGCAGCGACTTGGTCATGAAGCCGACGTAGTCCTGGATGACGTTGAGCGGCATGGTGCCGTCGCCGCTCTGCATCCCGTCGGTGCCGCGCATCGTGTAGAGGCTCATGGCGCCCGACGGGCCCCACAGCGAGTCACCGGTCTGGGTCCCGATCGCGGCGGCGGCGAAGCTGGCCGCGACCGCGGTCCCCGACCCGCCCGAGGAGCCGATGGCGCTGCGGGAGGGGTCGAAGGCGTTCCACACCTTGCCGTAGGCGCTGGCGCTGTAGTGCCCGTCGTTGGCGAACTCCGCGAGGTTGGCCTTGCCGAGGATCAGCGCGCCGGCCTCCCGCAGCTTCTGCACCTGCCACGCGTCCTTGGTGGGGCGGTAGCCGTCGAAGACGAAGGAGCCGCCCGTGGTCGGCATGTCCTTGGTGTCCACGATGTCCTTGACCAGGATCGGGATGCCCAGCAGCGGGCGGGTGTCGCCGGCGGCGCGGGCACGGTCCATCGCCCGGGCCTGGGCCAGCGCGTCGGGCGCGACCGCGATGACCGACTTCAGGCCGAGGGGGCCCTGGTCGTAGGCCGCGATCCGGTCGAGGTAGGCGCGGGTGATCTGCTCGGCCGTGGTCGTCCCGGCCTGCAGGTCGGAGCGGAGGTCGGTGATGGTCTTGCCGACGACGTCGTACGGCGAGGTCGTCCGCACCACCGGCGGCGAGTACGACGCGCCGACCGCGCCCGGCAACGGCTCGCCCTGGGTCGCCGCGCAGCTGGTCTCGTCGAAGCCGGGCAGCGCCGCCACGTCGTAGTTGGCCAGCGCGCAGATCTCGCCGGTGGTCATGCCCGAGAAGTCCGGGTCCGCGCTCAGCGCGGCCGCGCGCGCCTCGACGGCGGCGACCTGGCTGCCGGCCGCCGGCGTCCCCGACCCGTCCGGGGCCGCGCGACGCTCGGACAGGCCCGTGACGACGAAGTGCGCGACGGTCCGGGTCTCCCCCGGCTTCAGCAGCAGCCGGTTGACGAAGCCCGGGTGGTTCGCCTCGTCGCCGTCGGCCGCCATCGGGTTCGCGAACGGGTCGCGCAGGAAGTTGCCCATCCGGTGCAGGCTGCCGGCGAAGCCGGGCGTCCCGAACACGGTGGCGGAGGGGCCGTTGTGGCTGGCCGACCCGGGCCCGGAGAACGGCGTGTACCAGGACGCCCAGCCGTCGGCGGCGGTGATGGTCGCGTCGCCGCTCCCGGTCCCGGCGATGGCGGACTGGTTGGTGCCGGTGTCGTAGCCGAGCTGACCGCCGAACGCGACGTCGACCCGCGCGTCCTGGCGGGTGGTGTTCGTGAAGGTGTCGACGAACCGCCCGTAGCTGCCGGCCGGGTCGACCACGACCTCCCGCCTGACGGCCACCCCGTCGAGCTCGACCGATCGCATGCTGGTGAAGGTGTCGATGCCGTCGTACTTCAGCCCGAAGCCGCGGAGCAGGATCTTGTTGAGCGGGCTCTGGGCGTTCGCGACGTCCATCCGCAGGCCGCCGTACCCCTGCAGCGCGGAGGCGCTGGTGGAGCGGACGCTGCCGGTGTCGACGCCGGGCGCGCCCGCGTCGTTGAACATCCAGCGGTCGCCCTGGGCGACGGTGACCGAGTTGTAGGCGGTCGCCGGCGGCTGCGCGAGCACACCGGCGATGAGCGCTCCGGCGAGCGCGGTGGGAGCGAGGAGCCGGGATCGACTCCTCGCGAGGGGGGATGGCATGGGGACGACGAACCTCCGAGTCAGGGCGTCGTACGACGGGACCGACGACCCGGAGGTCGCGAACCCGCACCGTCGACGTCATCGAGCTGGCCCTCCCGCGTCTCGTCGACCCGGGAGCTGCCACCAGACCCTGGTGTCCGAACGTTTCAGGCGTCGTCCCCGGGCGTGACGGG
>JBQGEK010000401.1:0-11806 GCA_052039575.1 Patulibacter sp.
GGCCCCCGCCCCCCACCCCGGCCGGTAGCACCACCCCCCGAGGTTTGGGGGTTTATGCAACTGCGGGGGGCTAACCGCCAAACTGCTGGGGACGACGGCTAACGCGCGACTCGCAGCCGCACCGTCCGGGTCGCCTTCTGCCCGTCGGTCGCCGTATAGGCCAGGCGCACCGTGTAGCTCCCGCTCCGGAGGCGCGGCAGCGTTACCGAGCGCGCCCCTGCCCTGCGTACCGTGGTTCGCACGGTCGACACCGTTCGCTTCCCGCGCCGGATCGTCACGACGGCCCGCCCCGGCAGGGTCGCACCGAACGACAGCCGAGTCCGCTGCTTCGCCGTCCCCCGCAGACGTCGGTCGCCGAACACCACGCTGAGCTTCGCGCGGGTGGAGGTGCCGGCCGGGCCTCGAGGTCCGGCCGGACCGGCCGGACCGCTGCCCCCGGGAGGGCCTGCCGGACCGGAAGGGCCCGCCGGACCGACCGGGCCGAGCGGACCGGACGGGCCGAGAGCGCCTCCCGGGCCGATTGGACCCTGCGGGCCACTTGGGCCTTCCGGACCCGGCGGGCCCGCCGGAAGAGCGGTTCCCGTGCCGCTCAGCTCGACCTCGAGCGGCGTCCCGCCGCTGTTGGGCACCACCAGGGTGGCGCTGCGCGCCGCCTCCGCGGACGGCATGAAGCGTACGTCGATCCGGCAACTGGCCCCGATCGGGACGGCGGCGACGCACGCATTGGCGGCGATCAGGAACTCCGCCGCGTCGGATCCGCGCACCCACGGCACGCCGACCAGCGCCGGCGCCGATCCCGTGCTCCGGATCGTCACCGACCGGGACCCGCTGATCGTGCTCGTGGGCTGTTCCCCGAAGGCGATCGCCGTCTCGTCCGCCACGGCCACGGGTCGGCTGACGTTGAGGACGACTTGCACGCGACCCGGGTCGTCCAGGATCACGAGGTCGGTCTTGCCGTCGCCGTTGACGTCGGCGGGCTCCACGTCGAGAGGGACCGCTCCGAGACCGACGACCTCGGCGGATTCGAAGGCCCCGTCGCCGATCCCGCGCCGAACGGCCACGCTGCCCCCGGTCGGAGACGTGGTGGTCAGGTCAGGTCTCCCGTCGCCGTCGATGTCCGCGGTCGAGACCGCGAACGGTGATTCATGCCCCGCCGAGATCGCGGCGCCCGATGAGAACGCACCGTCGACTCGGGAGATCGGGATGATCTCGTGGCCATCACTGGCGACGGCCACCACGTCGTCGCGGCCGTCGCCGTCGATGTCCGCGACGTCGAGCGCCTGCGAGCTGTGCGCGAGCGCCGGCACCGTGATCGTCGTCAGCTCGTCGTACGAACCGTCGGATCCGCTCCGCAGCAGATGCACGCGCTCCTCGGCGGGAACGCCCGCGACGATGTCGATGCCACCGTCGCCGTCGAAGTCCGCGGTCACGAGGGCGCCCACGAACTCCTCGTCGCTCACGAGCACCGACGGACCGTCGGAGAAGGTCCCGTCGCCGTTCCCCCAGAGCACCTGCACCCGGCCCCCACTCGCGCTGATCAGATCGACGTCACCGTTGCCGTCGATGTCGGCGGCGGTCACCGCGATCGAGGTCTCGTACTCACCCGAGCCCGAGACCCGAGCCGCCGCGCGAAAGCTCCCGGCCCCGTCGCCCAGAGCGACCCAGACACCCTGCTGAATCGTCCCGACGGCGCGATCGAGCGTCCCGTCGCCGTCGAAGTCCGCGAGCACGGAGTCCAGGCCCATCGGGGTCCCGAAGGTCGAGACCGGTGACCGCAGCGAACCATCGCGGCGCGCGGTCAGCAGGTTCAGCGTGAAGCCGTCACCGGGAACGATCACCTCGGGCCGACCGTCGCCGTCGAGATCGGCCACGTCCAACGTGCGGACGATTCCGGTGGCCGTGACGTAGGACCGTGGTTCGGCGAACCGGACCTCGGACCACGCGGAGGCGGGGACCAGCAGGCAGATCCCGGCTGCGAGGACAGCGAACACCCCGGCGACCACCGCCGCCGAGCTCGCGCCGATGTGGCTGTTTCCTGGCATGGCCATGCGTACAGCCTATGTGCATCCGGCAACCATGTGGCCGGTGGTGGTCGACGGTCCCCGAACCTCCGGGACCCGGCGCCGAGCCCGCCGACGAGGCCTAGCGTCCCACCTGCAGCCGGGCGCTCGCCGTTGCCCGCTGACCGTCGCCTGCCGTGAACGTCAGCTGTACCGAGTAGTTCCCCCGCGCCAGCGGCGGCAACGTCACCGACCGCACCCCCGACGTGCCCGTGGTCGCCCGCGTCGTCGCCACGGTCCGCTTGCCACGCTTGGTGGTCACGACCACACGACCCGGCAGCGTCGTCCCGAACGACACACGCACCCGACGCTTCGCGGCGCCGCGAAGACGACGGTCGCCGAGCACCACGCTCAGCTTCGCGCGGCCGGTCGCGCCGACGGGACCGACGGGGCCCTGGGGACCGATCGCGCCGTGCTGGCCATCGGCGCCGGCCGGGCCGACGGGACCGGCTTCGCCCACCGGACCGAGCGCACCCGTGGGACCAGCCGGCCCGAACGGGCCGGTGGGCCCGGCTGGGCCCTGAGGACCGATCGGACCGTCGGGACCTGCCGGACCGGTGGGCCCCGCGGGACCGACCGGACCTTCGGGCCCCACCGGCAACGCCTCGCCCGTACCGGTCAGCGCGACCGACAGCGGTGCCCCGCCATCGCTGGACACCGCGAGCGACGCGCTGCGCGAGCCGTCCGCCGACGGCACGAACCGCACGCTGATCCGGCAGCTGCCGTCGGGCGGGACCGGCGCGGTGCAGTCGTTCGCACCGACCAGGAAGTCGTCGGCGTGGTCACCGGCCAACCGCACCGCACCGACGTGCAGCGGCGCCGCCCCGGTGTTGCGCAGCTCGACCGTCCGCGGCCGGCTGATCGTGGTCTGCGGTTGAGCGCCGAACGCGAGCTCGGTGACGCTCGTGCTCGCCGTCGGCATGCTCGTGTTGAGCAGGATGCGGACCTCGCCCGCGTCGTCGCCGATCACGAGGTCCGGCTTGCCGTCGCCGTTCATGTCGGTGACGTGGAGCGCGTGCGGCGCGTCACCCGCGTCGCCGGTCACGGGAGCGGCATACGTCCCGTTGCCCAGTCCGCGGTAAAAGCTGAACCTGCCGCTGATGTAGTGGATCATCGTGGCGTCCGGGCGGCCGTCACCGTCGACGTCGGCGACGCTCAGCGAGTACGGCTGACCGATCGTGCTGATCGTGCCGCTGACCGACGTGAACGTGCCGCTGTCGTTCTGCACGAACCGCAGCAGCCGACCGCTGAACCGGTTGATCGCGACGACGTCGTCGCGGCCGTCCCCGTCGAGGTCGGCCGCCTGCAGCGCCTGGGGCATCATGTTGTACGAGCCCCACGTGAAGTTCGACGTGCCGATCCGGGCGAAGCTCCCGTCTCCCGCGCCGCGCAGCATGTAGATGCGGTTCTCGATCCCGTCGCCGACCGCCAGATCGACGCCGCCGTCGCCGTCGAAGTCGGCCACGGCGATCGCGGTCGGGTTGATTCCGTCGTTCACCACCGGCGTGTTCGGGCCCGGCGTGAAGGTGCCGTCGCCGTTGCCCAGCAGCACCTGCACGCCCAGCACGCTCGGGCTCGAGCCGACCAGGTCGAGGTGTCCGTCGCCGTTGACGTCCGCGGCCTTCACGGCCTGGCCACCCAGACCAGCGACCACTGCCGGTGGACCGAAGCTGCCGGCCGGGGTCCCGAAGCTGAGGAAGGCATCGCCGAGCATCGTCGTGACGATCAGATCCGGGATCCCGTCACCGTTGAAGTCACCGGTCGTGCTGTCGCCCGCCGCTTGCGCCCCAGCGGTCGAGAGCGCGGGCCGCAGCCGGCCGTCCGGACGCGAGGTCAGCACGCGGACCGAGGGCGGCTCGAGCGTTCTGGAGTTGTGTCCGGGAACGATCACGTCGGGACGCCCGTCGCCGTCCATGTCGTCGACGTTCATCGTCCAGATGTCGAACCCGTCCGACGGGTAGACGGCGGCTGGCCCGAAGCTGACGGCGGCCGAAGCACCGGCGGGGGACGCCGCTCCGGCGACCCCGACCGCGACGACGACCAGCGAGCCAGCGATCTGCATGCGAGGTATACGCACCACGGGAATCCTTGGTTGGAGACCGCCATCGGCGGCGGATCGGCCCAAACCGTACACCGTTCGTTTTGAGCACGCGAGCAGCGGACCGCCCGGTCAGCCGGTTCGCAACTGCAGCAGCGCCGCTGCGATCAGCAGCATCGCCGCGGGGACCAGCAGCAGCGCGACGACCAGCTGGATCTTCGGCGCCGCTCGCGCCGCACGGTCGATCGCCTCGCGGGCCCGGCGGTCACGCAGGTCGTCGGCCAGCGCTTCGAGTCCATCCGCGACCGTGCGACCGTGCCGGTGCGCCCGCAGCAGCAGCGCCACCAGTTCCGGGATGCCCTCGGCGGGACAGCGCCGCCGCATGCCGGTCAGCGCGGACTCGACGGCGACGCCGAGCCGGATCTCGGCCGCGGCTCGCCGGAGCTCCTCACCCAGCGCGCCGTGCTGGTGAGCACCGACCCGTGCCACCGTCTCCGGCACCGAGCGTCCGCTGCGCATCGCGATCCGCAACAGGTCGATCGTGTCGGGCAGCGACCGCAGCATCGTCGCGGCGCGACGGGCGGCACGTCGCCGCAGCACCAGGTCGGGCAGCAGGCCCAGAGCCAGCGGGATCATCACCAGCGCCAGCGCCACCGCTCGGGTTCCGGCGATCGGGACGAGCACCACGCCCAGGCCGAGCCCGACGACCGCGCCGGCTCCACGCACGGCGCGCAGATCCGACGGCCGCAACGCCAGCGACAGTCCCGCCGCCTCGATCCGCCGGGATGCGTCGGTCGGGGTCGGGGTCCAACGCCGCACGAAGGGCGCCAGGGTACGGGCCGCCCGCAACCACCAGGCATCCGGGTGTCCAGGAAACCTCGCCGCGGAACCACCGAGGCCGCGTCCCGCCGATCGGGAGCCGCTCGACGCCCAGCCTGCGACGAGCAACCCGATCCCCCAACCGGCCAGCGCGCCGCCGAGCAGACCGACCAGGACGCTCACGAAGCCGTCACCACGCCTCGCTCGTCGTCAACCGGCGGACGGCCAGCATCGCCACGACCTGCAATCCGACCGCCGCGCCGACCAACAGAGCGCCGAGCGGGGACCCCGTGACCTGGCGCACGGCATCCGGAGCGAACAGCACCGCGGCGACCATCGTCGCGGCCGGGATGCCACCGACGATCCGCGCCGCCGCTCGGGCCTGGACGATCGCGCTCTCGGCCTCGGCCGCCTGCCGGCGAGCCCGGTCCAACGCCGCGGCCTGACCGCGCAGCACGTCAGCCAGCTCGCCTCCCGCCTCACCGTGGAGCAACAGGCCCGCGACCAGCGTCGCGTGGGCCGGCTCGTCGGTCCGCCGCCGCCAGCCGTCGAGCGCCGACGGAAGCGGGTCGCCCGCGTCGAGCCGAGCGGCGACCGCGTCCAGGTCGTCGCCCGCCGGCCCATCGACGGCGGCGGTCCGCGCCGCCTCCGCGATCGCCCGGCGCACGCCGAACCCCGCGTCGAGGCCGTCCGCGATCGCCCGACCCACCAGCGGCGCGCCGTACGTCACCGCCCGCCGTCGCCGGATCCTCCGGGCCCGCCGCAGCGAGCGCGCCACGAAGGGCCCACCGCCCACGGCAAGCGCGGCCAACGGCGCGCCGAGCATGACCAGCAGCACGCCGCTCGCCCCCGCAACCGGCAGCAATCGGGTCAGCCGGCGGTCGGCGGCTTCCGGGTCGTACGGACGCCCGTCGAGCCACCGCCGGACGCGGGCGATCGACGGAGCCGCGTCGGCCAGGAGCCCATCGATCCCACCCGTCAGCAGCGACGCGGAGACCAGCGCGAGCAGGACCGTCGGACTCACGGGACGACCGGCTCCACGGTCCAGCCGTCCTCGCGCCCGGAGACCCGGCCGACCGCCGTGATTCGGCGCCGGCCGTCCGGCTGCCGCGACTGCTGGACCACCAGGTCGATCGCCTCACCGACCATCCGGGCGATCGCCACGTGCGGCAGGCCGACGTCGGCGAGCAGGCAGAGCGTCTCCAGCCGCCGCAGCGCGGCCGCTGGACTCCGGGCGTGGATCGTCGAGAGCGACCCGTCATGACCCGTGGTCAGGGCGAGCACCATGTCGAGCGCCTCTCCCGCGCGGACCTCGCCGACCACGATCCGGTCGGGGCGCATCCGCAGCGCGTTGCGAACCAGCTCGCGGATCGTCACTTCGCCACGCCCGTCACCGCGGGCCGGCTGCGCCTCCAGCCGCACCACGTGCGGATGGGGCAGCCGCAGCTCCGCGGTGTCCTCGACGGTCACGATCCGCTCGGCGGTCGGCAGCAGGCCGGCGATCGCGCCGAGCGTCGTCGTCTTGCCCGCACCGGTACCGCCGCTGATCAGGACCGAGCGGCGCGCGGCGACCGCGGCGCGGATCTCGTCGGCCCAGAGCGACGGACAGGTCCCGTCGTCGACCAGCTCGTCGAGCGACCAGCGCCGCGGGCGGAAGCGCCGGATCGTCACGGCCGGCCCGTCGACCGCCAGCGGCGGCAGCGCCACGTGCAGCCGCGACCCGTCAGGCAGCCGGGCGTCGCAGAGCGGCTCGGACCGATCGACGCGGCGCCCCGCACCGGCCAGCATCCGCTCGATCGCGTGCAGCAGCTCGTGCTCGGTCGCGAACCGCACGGCGGTGACCTGCAGCCGTCCAGCGCGCTCGACCCACACCGGATCGGTCCCGCTGATCATGATCTCGTCGACCTCGGGATCGTCGAACAGCGTCTCGAGCGGTCCGAGCCCGACGGTCCGGGCCTCGAGCAGCCGCCGAACCTCCGCCCGGTCCTCGGGTGGCAGCAGCGGCGCATCCCTCGCCAGGACCTGCTCGACCAGCAGCTCCAGCTCGGGGCGCACGCCCTCGCGCGCCGGTGCCGCGGCTCGCGCGACGAGCTCGCGGTGCAGACGCTCGGCGATCCGCCGGTGCACGCTCACCGCACGCCGTCCAAGGCGTCGGAGGTGGCCAGACCGGTCGACCCGCGAGCGTCGTCGTCCGGACTGCGCGGCAGCACGCGCAGCTCGGTGGCGAAGTTCTGCGCCGCCGCCAGGTAGACCGCCTGCTTGATCGTCACCCGCAGCGCCACCGCGATCCGCATGCCCGGCGCATCGCCGCCGTCGCTCGGAGCCGGCGAGACCCCGACGACCTCGGCGTCCTCGAGCGCCAGCCGCGTCGATCCCGCACGCCTCCCCGCGTCTCGGGTCACGAGCACGTCGACCCGCACGCCGGGACGGACCAGCGCGGCATCGCCGATCGCGACGATGTCGGCGATCCGCTCCCCCGCTCGCAGCACGCCGTGCTCGCCGTCGTCGAGGCTGCCGACCGCAACGTCGTGGCCGGCGTCGATCGCGACCCGCGGCCGCAGCCCGACGAGCTGTTCCGGACGGTCGGCCGCGTCGCGCGGGGCGTAGCGGCGCGGGACTGATCGGACCGTCAGCTGCTCGAGGGTCAGCGGCTCGCCGACCGCCAGCTCCCGGGCCGCGACCACGACCGTCGTGCTCGGGCCGATCGTCGCCTGCAGCGCCCGCTCGCGCCGTCCGATGTCCGCCGCGGCGAACGCGCCGAGCACGACGGCCAGCCCGATCATCAGCAGTGCTCGCCGTCGTCGCGTCACCGCTGCGCACCGTCGGGGGCCGATCGCGCGGCGGTCACGCGGCGACCTGGTCGGCGTGGATCCGGTCGTCGACCGGCTCGTCGACCGCGGCCGGGGCGTCGATCAGCCGGTAGCCGACGCCCCACACGTTGACCACGAACTCGTCGCCGTGGACCCCGAGCTTGCGGCGCAGCCGGCAGGCGTGCGAGTCGATCGTCCGGGTGATGCTGGGAACCTCGAAGCCCCAGACGGTGCGCAGCAGCTCGGCCTTCGTCATCACCCGCGTCGGCTCGCGGACGAGCGCCAGCAGCAACGTGTACTCCTTCTGGGTCAGTGTGATCGGGGTGCCCCGGACGGCGACGGTGCGGCGCGACGGGTCGAGCAGCATCGCGCCGATCCGCACCACGCCGGCGGTCGGACGGCGCGCCGAGCGTCGCAGCAGCCCGGCGATCCGCAGCCGCAGCTCCGGGTAGCTGTAGGGCCGCACGAGCACGTCGTCGCTGCCGCTCTCCAGGCTGCGGATCCGGTCGAGCTCGTCGCCGCGCGCCGAGAGCATCCCCACCGGCGTGGTCGGGTCGGCGCGCGAGACGATCCCGTCGGCCTCGCGAATCTCACGGACCAGGCTGTGGCCGGATCCGTCGGGCAGGGTCGTGTCGCAGACGACGAGGTGCGGGCTGAGCCCCTCCTGGAGCGCGATCCTCGCGTCCTCCAGCGACTCGACCGCCAGCGGACGGTAGCCGTCGGCGGTCAGGTTGTCGGTCAGGAAGTCGCGGGTCAGGTCGTCCGGGTCGACGATCAGAAGCGTGGCGTGGTGATGGGTCATGGTGCCCAAGCTGAGTCGTCACGCGCGGAAATCTCGCCCCCCGACCTGCTCCGAGCGCGAGCTCGTCGCCCCTTCCGCCCGCTCTAGGCGCGTCGGTCGCGACCCGCGCCGACCGCGATCGTCAGCTGGAGCAGCGCGATGCCGGCCATCACCCCGAGCGGGACGTCCCAGGAACCGGTGCGCTCGGCGAGCGCACCGATCAGCAACGGACCGCAGGCGGCGAGCAGGTAGCCGACCGACTGGGCCATCCCCGACAGCTGCGTCGTCTCGTCGTGAGTGCGACCCCGCAGGCCGATCAGCGCCAGGCTGGCAGCCAGCGAAGCTCCGATGCCCGCGCCCGCGAGCGCCGCCCAGACGATCGCCAGCTCCGGAGCCAGCCACAGGCCGACGGTCCCCAGCACCACCGGCACGCTCGCGGTGACGGTGGCCCGGACCTGGTCGCCCGGCCCGCGCATCAGCAGCGGGATCGCGAGACCGGCCGGAACGCCGACGAGCACGAAGACGAAGAGGTGCACTCCGGCCTGGCCCGCCGACGCCCCGGCGTCCGACGAGATCGTCGGCAGCCAGGTGACCATCACGAAGAACATCGTCGACTGCAGCGCCATGAACCCCGTCACCAACCACGCCGTCGGCTGCCGCCACACGCTGACCGGGACGTCCCCCGCGTCGTGCTCGGGAGCGGTGACGACGATCTCGCCGTTCGCCGCGGCCCGCACCCGCGCGGTCCAGATCGCGGCGACGAGCAGCGCCGGCACCGACCAGAACGCCAGCGCGGCGCGCCAGTCGGTGGCGTTCGCGATCGGCACAGCCACGGCCGACGCCAACGCCGCCGGCAACGCCATGAACGCCGCGTAGACGCCCATCGCCGCCGAGACGCCGCCCGCATAGTCGCGCTTGATCAGCGCGGGCACCAGCACGTTTCCGACGGCGATCGCGCCGCCGAGCAGCGCCGTCCCGAGCCATAGGCCGCCGATCCCCGTGTACGACCGGATCAGCGTGCCCGCCGCGAGCACCAGCAGTGACAGCAGCACCAGGCGCTCCGCCCCGACGCGACGAGACGCCCGGTGGACGAGCGGAGAGACGACCGCGAACCCCAGCAGGGGCAGCGCGCCGAGCAGCCCCTGCGCAGCCTCGTCGAGTCCCTTGTCGGCACCGATCTGCGGCAGCAGTGGCCCGACCGCCGTCAGCGCGGGCCGCAGGTTGATCGCGACCAGGAACGCCAGAGCCGCGAGCAGCGCCGCCCGACGCGCCGATCCGAGCCTCGGAGGCCCGGCCGTAGACGCGGTCACGCGAAGCGGGTGCGAACGTACGCCATCGCCACAGGCTACGGACGGGTCGCGGTCGAGGCCTGCCGCCCGCTCAGGTTCCCTCGGCGACGGGTGCCAGCACGTCGGACAGCTCGATCAGCGCGTGCCGGACCGCCGGGTGGTCGGGCATCGGCGGCACCGGCACGACCGACGGCGTCCGATGGCCCTGGACGATCAGCGCCATCAGCGTCAGCGCGGCATCGAGCCGCACGATCAGCTCACGGTCGGGCTGGACGTCGACCGGCGCGTCGACCGCCATGGTCGCGTGCGCCAACCGCTGGACCGCGACCGTCGTCGGCCAGCGGGCGTCGGCCGCTGCGGTCGACCACACCAGGTCCCCGATCGCGTCGTGGTGGACCGCACGCAGATTGAGCATCGCGGTCTGCAGACTGCGCTTGGTCCGGCGGACCAGGCTGCTGGACGGGGCGTCGGCGCGGGTCAGCGCCGCGATCAGGGCATCGTGCGCTGCCTCGATCGCCTCTCCCTGGGTCTTCGGCAGTTGCGTCGCGGCGGTGCGCGGCCAGAGCAGGCGCCGTGCGGCGAAGCCGATCGCCACGCCGATCAACGTGTCGAGCACGCGCTCGCGCAGCAGGCTCTCGGCCGGTGTCCCCGGCTGCCCGAGCTCAACGATGATCAACGCGATCGGCGTGGTGAAGACGACGGCAACGCCGTACGCGTCCTGGATCGTCGCCTGGGCGATCGTCTGGCAGACGATCAGCGTGATCACCAGCGCCAGGAACGACGGGTCGCCGATCAGCACCGCAGCGGCGAACCCGACGCCGACCAACGTGCCCAACGCCCGCTGCATCGTGCGGGTCCGCGCCACGCTGACGTTGCTCGCCTGCAGCACCGCGGACGCCGACAGGCCGACCCAGACGCCGTGGTCGACGCCGAGCAGCAGACCGACCGCGGTGCCGACGCCGACCGCGATTCCGACCCGCACCGCCGTCGGGACGGCCAGCGACCCCGGGTGCAGCGCGCGCCGGATCGTCGTGTTCCAGCGACGGCTGCTGCGGCGGGCGAACGGCACCAGCGTGGCGTCCATCGCCCGCTCGGGGTCGGCCGCGCGCGCCGCACGCTCGATCGCCGCGGCCAGGCGGGCGCCGTCCGCTCCCGGCGGCGCGGTCTCGGGAATCACGAGCCCGCGGGCGACGTTCGGGTCGCGCAGGCTCTCCGCGATCGTGCGGAGGGTCGTCGCCCACACCGGATCGAGCGGCTCCTCGTTGTGCCAAGCCAGGCTCAGGGTGCTGTCCATCACCGCTTCCCCCGAGACCGCGATCTCCGCCAGCCGGTCGCCGCGGATCCGCACCGTCGTCGCCTTCGCCAGCACGAACCGCGCCTGCTGCAGGGCGAGCAACGCGCGGTGGCGGGACTCGCGGATCTGGTCGGTGCCGAGCGCGTCCATCATCCCGGCGAGCGCGAGCAGCGCGCTGCGGATCGCGTCCTCCTCCGGTCCGCGCGGGCGCCGGAAGTAGCCGAGCCCCGCGATCCCGGTCACGATCAGGCCACCGGCGATCACCAGTCCCGCCCGGACCGCGATGTCGCCGGCGTCGCCGGGGTAGGTCGTCGAGGCCAGGTACGCGAGCACGATCATGAACTCGCGCGGTGGCCCGGTCTCCCACGCCAGTCCCGCGAGCGCGGCGGATCCGGCCACCACCGCAGCGCCGATCGCCATCGCGACCGGCGATCCGGCGGCCGCCGTTCCGAGCACCACCGCCAGGGTCAGTCCGCCGGTGACGGCGAGCATCACCCGCATCCGCCGTCGGTACGGCTGGTCGCGGGCGTACATCGCCGCGAACGCGCCGAGCGTGGCGACCGCGCCGTAGTCGATGTGGCCGAGCGCAGCAGCGATCGCCAGCGGGATCACGAAGCTCGTGCCGATCCGGAGCGCGGCCCAGCGCGTGGCCCAGCCCGCGGCGAAGACCCGGCGAGCCGCGGAAAACACCTGCACAGCCCAAAGGTACCCCTTC
>JBQGEK010000402.1:0-4724 GCA_052039575.1 Patulibacter sp.
GACCTCAAGCGGGTGATCGCGTACTCGACGATGTCCCAGATCGGCTACATGATCATGGGCGTGTCGGCGTCGGTCTACGTCGCCGCGATGTTCCACCTCGTCACGCACGCGTTCTTCAAGGCGCTGCTGTTCATGGCCGCCGGCTCGCTGATCTCGGCGATGGCCGGTGAGCAGTCGATGGACAAGATGCGCGGCTTCCGCAAGGCGATGCCGTTCACCTTCGCCGCGTTCGTCATCGGCGGCCTCGCGCTGGCCGGCATCCCGCCGTTCTCCGGGTTCTTCTCGAAGGACGAGATCCTGGCCGGCGTCGCCGACCAGGGCGGCTGGTTCTGGCTGCTGTGGGTCGTCGGCTACATCGGTGCCTTCCTGACCGCCGTCTACACCTGGCGGATGATCTTCCGCGTCTTCTGGGGCACCCCGGTGCCAGAGGCGAAGGAGCTCGAGGGCGGTCACCTGCACCACGCCGACGAGCACCGCAACCCGGCGACCGGCGAGGTCGAGGACACCAACGTCGGCTTCCCCGGCCCGGAGCACCACATCGCCGAGCGCGCGCGGCCGATGCGGATCGCGATGAGCCTGCTGGCGGTGCTCGCCACGATCGGCGGCCTGCTCGGGATCCCGCACGTGCTGATGCCGATCGAGCACTTCCTCGAGCCGGTCTTCCACCACGCCGCCCCGCAGCACGTGGCCGGCGGGGGCGTGACGATCCTCGGCCTGGTGCTCGGCACCGTGCTCGGCGTCGCCGGGATCTGGGTCGCCTACAAGCTGTGGGCGACGCCGCCGGAGCCCAAGGACGAGGCCGCCCGCCAGCGGGTCGCCGAGAGCTTCGCGTTCGAGGCCACCACGGTCTCGGCCGGCTATCAGGCGCGGTTCGCCGGGCTCCACCGGTTCTTCCTGAACAAGTGGTACTTCGACGAGTTGATCGACCTGCTGGTCGTGCGCCCGGTGCGTGCGCTCGGGCGGGCGTCACGTGACGGCTTCGAGCGGTTCGTGGTCAACGGCGCGCTGGTCGGCGGGACCGCCGGCACGGTGCGCGGCGCCTCGGCGCTCGCACGCCGAATGCAGTCGGGGTACCTGCGCTCGTACGCGGCGGTCACGCTGATCGGCGCCGCCGCCGTCCTGATCTACGTCCTCGTCCAGAGCTAGGGAACGGACGACCATGCTGCACCTCTCCATCCTGCTCTGGCTCCCGCTGGCCGTCGGCCTGCTCGGCCTGCTCGTGCCCAACCGCACCGCGCGCTGGGTCGCGATCGGCGGCGGCCTGCTGGCGGTCGCGATCTCGATCGCCTTCGTCGTCGACTTCGACACGTCGGCCGGGACGCTCCAGCGCGTCACCAGCGAGCCGTGGATCGAAGTCTTCGGGGTCGGCTACGACCTGGCCCTGAGCGGCCTCAACGTCTGGCTGATCCTGCTGACCACCGTCGGCTTCGCGTTCGCGACCGGCTGGCTCGCGACCACCGACTACGGCAAGGGCGACCGCGCCCGCCAGCTGTACCTGCACTTCGGGCTGGCCCAGACCGGCGTGCTCGGCGCGCTGATGGCCCAGGACGTGATCCTCTTCGTCGCGTTCTTCGACCTGATGCTGATCCCGTTCTTCTTCCTGACGGTGATGTTCGGGAACGGCGACCGGGTCCCGGCCGTGATCAAGATGGTCGTCTACACGCTCGTCGGCTCGCTGCTGATGCTGGTGGCGGCCGTCGCGATCGGCGTGCTGTCGACGCCGTCGGGCCAGTCGATCAGCTTCTCGATCCAGACGATCGCCGAGAGGGGCGTGCCGGAGGGCAGCCAGGGCTGGCTGTTCGCGTGCTTCGCCGCGGCGTTCCTGGTCAAGATGCCGGCCTTCCCGTTCCACGGCTGGTTGGCCGACGGGTACAAGGCGATGCCGCTGCCGGTGCTCGCCGTCTTCAGCGGCATCCTCAGCAAGATCGCCGCCTTCGGCTTCCTGCTGATCGCGCTGCCGCTGCTGCCCGAGGGCGTGGCCGACCTGCGCTGGATCGTGCTGATCCTGGCCGTGATCTCGATCCTCTACGGCTCGCTGATCGCGCTGACCACGACCAACGCCCGCCTGGTGCTGGCGTACTCGTCGGTCGCCCAGCTCGGCTTCATCACGCTCGGCATCTTCAGCCTGCGGACCGACGGCGCGACCGGCGCGCTGCTGCAGTCGGTCAACCACGGCGTGGCCGTCTTCGGCGCGTTCCTCGCGGTCGCGATCCTCTCGCAACGTGCCGGCGGGTCCGAGGACCTGCGCGACATGGGCGGGGTCGCCACGCGCGCACCGGTCTTCGCGGTCTTCTTCGTGATCGTGACCTACGCGGTGCTGGCACTGCCCGGCACAGCGAACTTCCTCGGCGAGATCCTGATCCTGCGCGGCCTCTGGGAGGGTCCGTCGGTCGCGCTGGCGGTCGTCGCGTCGCTCGGCATCGCGTTGGCCGCGGTCTACGCGCTGCGGCTGTTCATCCTCAGCTCGCACAACCGGGTCGGCCCGCAGGCCGAGCCGCGCGAGGCGTCGAAGGTCCAGCTCGCGCTGCTGGCGGTGCCGGTCGTCGTGATCCTGGCGCTGGCGGTCCACCCGCAGCAGATCCTGCGTGCGTCGGACATCGCCGCCACGCAGGCCGTCTACCCGGCCGCCGCCGTGATCGACCCGGTCGAGGCCGACGAGATGGTGCTCGAGGTCGGGCACTACCGCGACTGCACGGGCTGGTCGTGCTTCCAGACCCCGCGTACCGACGCCGTCGCGCCCGCGGAGGGCCAGCAGGAGCTGCCGGAGGACGTCGCGATCGATCCGGCCACCGGGCAGCCGGTGGAACCGGACGACGCCGCGATCGACGAGCAGGAGATGACCGTCGACGAGAACGGCGACGTGGTGATCGACGAGGAAGATTTGACGGTCGACGAGAACGGCGACGTGGTGATCGACGAAGAGGACCTGACCGTCGACGAGAACGGTGATGTCGTGATCGAAGAGGACGCCGAGACGATCGAGGGGGCAGGCCGGTGATCTCGCTCGCTGAAGTGCAGGCGCCGGAGATCGGCTGGGCGGGGCTCTCCCCGCTGCTCGCGCTGCTCGGAGGGTCCGTCGTCGTCCTGATCGTCGGGCTGATGCGCTCGCGCGCGGTCCGCCACGGAGTCGTCCCGATCCTGACCCTGGTCTCGCTGGCCGCGGCGATCGGGTTGGCGATCTGGCAGTGGGACGAGCGGGGGACGATGGTCTCCGACGCGCTGGCGCTCGATCCGCTCTACCTCTTCGCGATCGTCGGCGTCTCCGCCGCCGGCGTGGTGGCGGTGCTGCTCGCGCTCGGGACCAACGCCCCTCGCGAGACCGCGCACGGCGAGTACCACGCGCTGCTGCTCGTGGCCGCGGGCGGCATGGTCGTCTTCGCGGGCGCGCAGAACCTGATCACCGCCTTCCTCGGCCTCGAGCTGCTGTCGATTCCGCTCTACGTGCTGGCCGCGTCCGAGCTCCGTCGGCGTCGCTCGCTCGAATCGGGCCTGAAGTACCTGATCGTCGGCTCGGTCGGATCAGCGACGCTGCTCTACGGCTTCGCGATGATCTTCGGGGCCACCGGGACCACGGACTACGACGGGATCGCCGCGGCGATCAGCTCGCAGGGCCTCGGCAACGACCCGCTGATGCTCGCCGGTGTCGCGTTCGCGATCGTGGGCCTGGCGTTCAAGGCGACGATCGCGCCGTTCCACCAGTGGGCGCCGGACGTCTACGAGGGGTCGCCGACCGCGATCACCGCGTTCATGGCGACGGCGACGAAGGTCGCGGCACTGATCGCGATGATCCGGCTGTTCGACGTCGCGCTGCCCGGGGCCTCCGCCGTCTGGGGCCCGCTGCTGGCGATCCTCGCCGCGATCGCGATGATCGTCGGCAACGTCGGCGCGCTCGGCCAGGAGTCGATGAAGCGACTGCTGGCGTTCTCGTCGGTCGCCCAGGCCGGCTACATGCTGGTCGGTGTGCTCGTCGGCACCCAGCTCGGAGCCGAGGCGACGGTGTTCTACGTGCTCGCCTACGTGGTGATGACCGCGGCGGCGTTCGCGGTGATCGACGCGTCGGAGCGCGAGCACGGGCACGACGGAGCGCAGGGCCTGCTCGGGCTCGGCCAGCGCAAGCCGCTGCAGGCGGTCGCGATCAGCGTGGCGCTGCTCGGCCTGGCCGGCCTGCCCGGCACGGTCGGCTTCGTCGCCAAGCTGCGGCTGGTCCAGGCGGGCGTCGACGGCGGCTACACCTGGCTGATGATCATCCTCGTGATCGGCTCGATGATCTCGTTCGTCTACTACCTGGGCGTGATCGCGCGGGTCTGGTCGAAGGCCGAGTCGGCGGAGACCGACGTGGTGCGGTCCGGGTCCGTCGGCGCACCGGGTCCGGTGGCGAGCGACCTCGGCGCGGCCGCGGTGCCGGCCGAGCGCCAGCCGTCGCGCACGCCATGGACGACGTCGATCGTCGCGGTCGTCGCCGGTGCCGCAGTGGTCGTGCTGGGGGTCGTCCCCGGCCCGCTGATGAACGCGGTCGAAGCGGTCCGCGACTCGCTGCCGGGCATCTTCTAGCGATCCGGCGTGGCCGCCGCTCGGCGGCGTCCGAAGCCGTTTCGGCACGGGGCACCTTCGGGTGCCCCGTTGCCGTTCCGGGTCTTCCGAGGCCTGCTCGTCGTCTGTGTCGGGCGCACCGCCGGACGCCGGTCGGACCGGTAGCGTGACCGGGTCCGTGCAGTATCCGATCG
>JBQGEK010000403.1:0-12400 GCA_052039575.1 Patulibacter sp.
CGCGCGTCCGCGCCGGCCACTGCACTTGCAGGGTCCCGGACATCTGACGCGCGACCCGTACCGACCACGAGCCCCGCGCGGTCGTTACGGCCGTTGCGACTTCGCGAGCCGTACCACCGCCTTGCCGGGGGACGAGGACGATCCCGACACGAGCACCAACGATCGGCGCGCCATCGGCCGTTCGGAGCGTGCCGCCCAACCGATCTCGCGCCGTCCTACTTGCGTTGCGGGTGATCGACGCCACTCGACTCGCACACCGCGCGCGGTGCGTGCGTCGGTACGCCGCGCGACGGCACGCCCGAGGCGTCGATCGCACGAACGTTGCAGTCAAACGGCCCTCGTCGGTCACCGGGAAGCCGTTAGGGTCGCCACGCAAGCTGATGTCGTCGCCGGGACCGATCTGACCCGAGTTCTTGACCGACGTCGACGCCGAGCCCACCGCCGTACGGTTGCCAGCCGCGTCCTCGACGAACAGGGTCATCGCGCGACGTCCGTCCGCGATCGTCCGCGTATCGACCTCGAGCGTCGCGGCACCGTTACTGGGGCACGGCGTGACCCAGAGGTATGCGCGAAGTCCGTCGCCAGGGTCCTCGGCCAAGTCGCAACGGCCGCCACTATCGGGAAACCGCGCCTCGGCGATCCTGGTGCCATCGACCTCCAGCACGAGGGCCCGCACGCCCGAGCCAACGTCCGACGCCTGCACCGTCGCGTGAACGGTTCCCGATAGAACCTCGCCGACCTTCAAGGTGCCGGACGAGGCGTTGATCGTCGGGGGTGTCGGATCGTCAAGCACGATGTCGCTCGCGGTAACAGCGACCGCTGCCTTGTCCGTCAGCCCTGTCGCGTCGCACACCGACCCGCCAGCGCCGCCGCATTCGGCAACCGCGAAGATCCCCGCGTCGTCGCGCATGTGCGACAACGGCACTGCGACCTGATTTGCCGGACTCCGAGCGACGGAGCTGTCCCCGATGCCCGTACAGCCGTATGCGAAAGCGCATTGTTCGAAGACGTTCGCCGACTCGTATGCGACGCCCGGTGCGGCGAGGTAGACGAGTGCGGTTGCGCCGAGTCCTGCGCCCCCGACCGTGCCGGTGCGCCAAAGCGCGCCGCGCACGATGCGCAACGACGACGGCACGGTGAACGCCCACTGCGCCTTCTCTCCAACCGCATGAGCCGCGGCACCCTGGAGGTGCGCCTGCATCGCCCCACCCTGGGCACAGGCGTCGAACGCGCCACCGTAGCCCGACGGCAGGTTCGTCGTTGACGACCATCCCGATGTCGGTGCCGGCGCGCCTGAAGGTGTCTTGCAGCCATACACGTGGTACGCAGCTCCACGCGCATCGGAGCTTGTAGCCAGACCGGCTATCGCGACCACAACACCGACGAGCGCAATGAAGACCGATCGACTGCGGGCTCTGGGGACCGTAGGTGCTGGTATCGAAGTCATTGCCATTCGCTGTTCGTTAAAGGTCAGAAGAGGCCGGGGTCGACGGTCTGCTCGGGCTCGCGGGTCGACGGCTCCCTGGGCGCGTTGGTTTGCGGGGCCGGAGACAAGTCCGGCTGAGAGGGCGGGGCAGCCGGCGCCACGGGCGGAGCCGACGGGGTCGCCACCGGTGGCGCGACTGACGTACGCGCTGCCGGTCGTTCACGTGCCGCCCGGCGCTGCCGCTCGGCGCGTTGACGGCGGTCTCGCTCGATCCGTCGAATTCGTGCGTTGACCGCCCCGGCGCCCGGTGCCGTCTCGTAGCGGCTCCGCGCCAAGCGCAAATGAGAACGTGCGCGTGACACGTCGCCCCGCGCGGCTGCTCTCTCGGCACGACCAACGAGCACTTTCGCTGCCGTCTGGCGGTAGCCCTCGAGCGCGCCCTGATCGTTCAACTGCTGAGCCAGCCGTATGGCGGCGTCGTAGTCGCCTCGTTGCTCAGCGGCGACCATTCGTGCCTTGCTCTCGCGCCGAGCCGCTTCCGCTTGCCGCTCCTGGTCTGCTGGAGACGACACAGCTGATGTCGCTGGCGTGCCACCCGAGCCGGTCTGGCGGTCACCCACCGCCGACGCCGCAACCATCGCGCCCAAGCCGAGCGCCCCGGCCGCAACGAGCGCCACCGAGACATGCCTCGCCGAGAGCCCACCTCGAGGCCCGGTCCCGCCAAGCGTTCTCACCTCAGCACCCGCCGATGCCGGCAGCCCTTGGGCGACCCCAGTCTGGTCCCAGTCATCGAGAGGGCCCTCGCCGGCACTCGGCGACGCGTCGGCGGCAGACACGGCGTGTATGCCACCGCCCTGGTCCCCGCCCTTTCGGTCTAGGCCGTGCATACGCCCGTCGGTAGGTCGCGTCGCGCTCGGCGACTGCGTCGCCGTACGGGCGTGCGCTTCAGCTGCTCGCGAGCCATCGATCATCGTAGGCCCGCCGCCGTGAGCACCTCCAGAGGTCGGCAACCCGGAGACCTGCGGATCCCGGAGGTCATCGACGGACGAACTGCGCGGGCCACCGGACCGCTTCGGCGTCCCTAGGGCCGAAGCATGGGCAACTTGCGGGTTATCCCGCGGTGGCCACAACACCTCGATAGGCGTCTTGAGGAGCGAAACCAGCAGCTGCACTTGCTCCGGGTTGCCGGGCCGGTGCCGACCCTGATCCCACCCACGGAACGTATGGACCGACACGTTGAGGAGCTCCGCGGCCTGCTCCTGGGTCAGGCCAAGCCGTTCACGCGCGGCACGGACCCCCGGCTCCAACGGAGCCCTCGCACTCGATGACGGACGATCTTGCTGGCGATCAGGCATGCCGCTACTCACAACGCGATTCCCCACAAGAACCCGACGGCAAACCCCTACCGGCGCTCCTCCATTTTCCCGCTACGACTATCGCTAGACCCACCTACTCACTAAGTAACCACGGTGTGAGCACGGAAAATCCGGACCAGCTACGGGCAAAAGCCCTGCTAGTCGCGAGCATCCGTCCGAGGACGACACAGCAGGCGTCCGAACTTCTATCCGCACTCTCCCTGGATCACTCGGGACTCAAGTGACCACGTCTGACTACTAGTCACATCTCACGAGTCGGCTCATCCTGCAGCCAGGACCTGGGTCGGCGGCCACTTGCTCCGTGCCCAGCATCGAGCTACCGTCGTCGCTGCCCGAAGAAATCAAGTGCCCCGGGCGACGCTGGAACGTCCCCGGGGCCGGCACAGGAGACGACGCTCCCATGCATCACGAGCCTATCCGGCCCCTCGACTGCACGCGGCTTGAAGCCGATGCCAGGATCCAAGGCGCCGTCCTCACGCACTTGCTGCTCGCCGCTCCTGCGCAGCTCAGCATCAACGAGCTGCTCCAGGAGCTCGTCGAGGATCTCGACAGTTTTGGTGAGCGCGACTCGCTCCTCCGTGCTGTTCGCGACCTCACCCGGTCGGGGCTCCTACACCGGCACGACGAGTTCGTGTTTCCGACGCGATCGGCCGTTCACCACGCGGCACTGCCGATGGGTTGAACCCTCATCTAGGGCCGGATCTGCGCCTCAGTACACGGAAGCATCAAGGCTTCCGATGCATGCGCTCACCGTCAGTAGTCGGTCGGTGCACCCCAACAGCGCACGCAACAAAGCCGCTAGCGCGCTGCGGACTCGCAATACATCTGACGCACCCGGTCCAAGTGGAATAGTCCGAAATGTACTTGTTGCGCTATGGGCGTCTACATAGCGTGCTGAATCGCAGCTAGCGAAGCGCAGGCTGCCCGTTCGGAGGGGTTCGGTTCGGCCTGCGCTTCGCTGACTCGAGCGCACCATGTCAGGCACCCCGTCCTCCATCGAGATCACCCAGCACGCGGTCGACCGGTACGAGCGGGTCGTCGTAGCTCGCGCTAGCCACCAGCATGGCGATGCACGCAGCGAGATCCGCGAACTGCTTCGGACGGGAACTCCGACCACGGCACCGTCGTGGCTGCCCACCGCCGGTCGTCCCACCGACGACACGCGACGGTACCTCGTCTTCGGTCAGGACCGAGCGCTCGTGCTGAACACGAAACTCGGTGACGAAGGACAGGATGTGATCGTCGTGCTGACCGTGATCACGCGCCCCGTTGTCGAGCCTGCGGGGGCCTAGATTGCCATGGGCACGAAGCGACGCCCAGAGGTCGGGACCCATCTCCTGCGCACGTCGATCCTCCGGGCCGTGGCCGATTCGGTTCCGGCGTTGCGCGGGAGCGATGTCGTCGAGCGCTTCGCCCGGTCGGGGTGGGTCATGCCGCCGAGCGTCAAGGACGTCCGGCACGCCGTCAGGTGGCTTCACGGCCGCGGACTGGTGGAGTCGCGCAGAGCACCGAACGGCCCGGGCAAGACCTTGCACCTCACCCACACAGGTCGAGAAGCCGTCGAGGCGGCGATGGAGGATGGCCATGGGCCCCTTGCCGGACGTGGGTGCGGAGCCATCCTCCGTGCTTCCGCTGCGCCCGTCGCCACTCGCAGGGTTCGCCGCGACGTCGTTCAGCGGACGGCTGGCCGGAACGCGTTCAGCGTCGTTCGAAACTCAGATGCCTACGCGCGGTTCTTGCCATGCTGTCTGCCGTAGCTGACTGGACGACGGAGGACATCACCGTCGACTTCCTACGACGCGTCCAGGTCCTCACCGTCTCGGGCAGCTACTGGAGCTGTGCACCCGATGCCCTGAGCCGAGCGCTCGCCGCGAACGTCGGGGTTGCCCCCGACGACGTCTTCGCCGCCCACGACCGACTGGTGATCGTCGCTCCTCTGGGGACCTTCACCGAGCCCGCCGACTATCGCGCCTGGATCGACGAAGGGGTCTCGGAAGCCGAGCGGGAGACGATGGACCTGTTCGAACGGACTCGGTCAGCGCGCATCGCGGCAGACAACATCGCCGTACTGGCAGCCAACGCCGGGCTTCCCACCGACGCGATCATGCGCGCGGCCATGGTCGACCCGGAGACCGCCGACGCGATCATGGCCGGCGAGTCGCTGCCCACCCCCGACCTCGTGCGCATCGCCACCGCACTGGGCGTCCGCGTCGAATCGCTGCTCTCGCCAGCGGCAGATGGACGTCAGAACACTCGTGGTTGACCCACGCTCATCCCGTTTTCAACCGGTAGCTGATGCGCCAGAAGCGAAGCACGGGGACCAGGCACCTGGTCATGCTGCCGCCCGACGCGATCAACGTGCGGGTGTCAGCGCTCAGGGCGGCGCTTCGGGCGCTGTCGCGAGAAAGGAACATCGCGATCATCATCGACACGAGCAACACGTGCCGCGGACCATTCCGCAGGGCACCGGCGTCCCGCAGCGAGCGGTCGATGAGATATCCCATCCGGCTCACCGCGGCGGGCCCCGCCCCGTAGTACCCGATGAAGCTGACATGGCCACTGACGGCGTCGTCGAGCTGGTCGGCAAAGCTGTCCAGCAGCATGCTCAGAGCGCCGATGTTCGTGTAGGCCTCGATCGCGGCGTCGAGGTCGTGGTCGGTGGTTCGCGGCTCGCCCGCGAGCGTCAGCAGCACGATGACGTTCAGCGCCGAGCTCGCGGCGGCGGCCTGCTCGAACCACGGCATGGTCGCGTAGTCCACGAACGCGGTGGACGCAAACCGCTCCAGCGCTCGATCGCGACGAGCCGGGTCCGGCTCATGGTGCAGATCGAGGACGCCGGCAAGCCGGGCGTGCTGGGCGAGCAAGCTCCGTGCCCGTGGGTAGCTCGGGAGCCTCGCGCAGCACGATCGACACACCTCGACAAGCGCGAGAAGGTATCCCCCGTCGTCCCACCCCGGGTAGTCCCGGTAGTAGTCCCGGGTCGGCTGCTCGACGTCCACGGCGTCGATGAACGCCAGCATGATGCTGCCGGGGGCCGCAGCACCTGGACTGAGGTCCAGTTCGCTCACGGTGTCCAGGAAGTTCGCCAGAATCTGGAACGAAACGAGGGCGCGCAGCAGTCGGACGTTGCGACGGCCTGGGACTTCCCAGAACCGCGCCGTTCCCTCGGTCAGCGACCGCTTGTCCGCCAGCGAGTGCAGCGCGAGAGCACGAATCTCCGGCGCCCGAATCTGGGCGGCCCGCCGTTGCCACGTGGCGACCTCGCGTCCGACGATACGTAGGCCCCAGCCCAGTTCGCGGCCTACGCCAGAGGCGAGTGCCGCGAGTTGGCGGACGTTCAGTGGGGCGGGATCGTCGAGGTGCGAGGGCACAGTCGACGGTGAATGATGCCCCTGCTCGTCGCGTAACGGAGGGTGAAGTTGTCAGTCGCGCAGCGACGGGCGAACTCGAGCCACGAGGTAGCCCGGGATCGCCACGACCGCCAGCGACGCCAGCACGACCGACACGACGCTTCCAGCGACGATCTCGAACCGTATGCCTTGGACGACCGGGAACCCCGTCACCGCCGCGACGCCACGCGTGCAGAGCACCTGCCCCAGCAGGGCGAACACCGCGCCGGCCAGGCAGCCGACCACGACGAGGGTCCCGGCCTCGATGAAGAGGGCACCCCACATCCGCGGCGTCTTGTGACCGTCGAGCTTCTGTCGCGCGACGGTTCTGCGGTGCTGCCAAAGCAGGCCAGCGATCGCCGCGGCCATCGCCAGAACGGCTGCCAAGAGCGTAAGCGACGCGATCTGACTCAAACGCGCCAGCCCCGCGACGATGGTGGCCTGCTGGCGCTCGCTGCGCTGCGCGGCCGTTTCGGCCCGCAATGGCGACTCCGCGCCGAGTGCCCGAGCGACACGATTCCGACCTTGTGCCGGGGGGACGTCTGGGTCGAGGTGCACTTGGTAAGCGCCGATCGATGCACTGCCCCATGCCCGCTCGTAGTCGTCGGCGTTGAGGATGACCGCCCCGCCCGACCAGCCAAGGTTGGTGGTGATGGCCGCGATTCGCAGGGTCGTCGGCACGGGGGTCGGCAGCCTGTACCGATCCCCCACCTGCAGGTCGAGTTTCCTCGCCAGGGCACGCGACATGGTCATCCAGCCGCTGTCACGAATGCGCGCAGAAGCTTGCTGCCAGTCACCTTCGACGACCTGGCTGCGCGGCACCGGGCGAGGGTCGACGATCGGCGGCCCGAAGACCAGCGCCCGGCCCCCGGCGAAGTCCAGGTAACCCGCTCTATACAGGCTGACGCTGCGTACTCCCGGCACGTCCTCCAGGGAACTCGTGGCGGTGGCTTCGATGGGCGTGGTTCCGAACAGGTCGCCGGGACTGAACGGGGAGACCCAGACAGCCGTGGTGTCGTTGAGTGCTGGGGCGATGCTCGTCAATCCGTCCTGGAGGTTGCTGCGAGAGCCCTGCAGCGACACGGATCCGAAGACGGCGATCGCCCCGGTCATGGTGATCGCCAGAGACCGGACGCGCCACTCCGGCGAGCGCAGCTGACGAAGCGCGAGCTCGACGGCAGGCACCCATCCCTGAGCGGTACGGCGGCTCCCCCAGAGCAGTGCTCGGATGGCCGCGTCCAGGATCAGTGGCAGCAAGAGCGCAAGGGCGAGCGTCAGCACGACCAAGCCGAGAATCGCCGTGCCCGGCGCGGCCACGGTCAAGATCATCGCCACGGCCAGACACGTGGCTCCAGCCGTGCCCAAGACCGTGCGGGCATGTGGGCGTAGGCCGGGAGGGTCTTGCAGCTCGCGGCGCGGGTTGCGGGCGACGATCGAACGGCGCAGCGGTGCAAGCACGCCGAGTGCGGCGGCGAGCATTCCTCCTGCGGAAGCGATCGCGACGCTCGACCAATTGACGATCCGTTCGTTGCCGACGGGGAATGCGCCGCTGAGGAAGCCGACGTCGGAGCCGAATCCGTGCCGTGAGATGGCGTCGCCGAGGGCGAGTCCCGCGATGACGGAAACGGTGCCCAGTGCGACTGCGTCGACCAGGATGATGCGCGTAACTTGCCACGGCCGGTAGCCGCTCATGCGCAGGCCGACCGCGAGCGCGCGTCGGTTGGCCGCCGTCACCAGCATCGCGCAGAACGCGAAGAGGAAGCCGACGAGCGCGCTCAGCACGCTGAAGATGGTGGTTGCTTGGCTGGTCGGTGAGGCCGCGCTGTTGAACAGCTGGAGGTCGTGATCAGCGCGTTCGACGTTCGCACGGCCCGCCGCGACGCGCTCCAAGCCGTCGCGAACCGTGGAGAGCTGGCCGGGCTCCACCCCGATCAAGATTCGTGAGATACGACCGGGAAGACCCGCCAGGTTCTGCAGGTACGGCAGTGGCGTCAGCGCAATCGAGGTGTTGGCCAGTGCCCCGATGTCGTCGTGGTCCACGGTCGCGACCCCTACGGGTATCGCTTCTCCGTTGACCTGCAGGCGCGCCTGGTCGCCGAAGCGCACCCCGATTTCACGGGCGACCGGCTTGGGCACGGCGAGGCTGCGCTGCTGTGCCGCGTCGTCGGCGGTGAACCCTTGCAAGAGGTTTCCGCGGAGCTGCACGATCCGCGGATCGGCCCCGAACACGGTGATCCCGCGGCTGCCGTCGGGCCCGACGAGGTTCGCCTGGGCCTCGAGCAGCGGAGCGGCAATCCGTACACCAGGGAGGTCGCGTACGGCATCGAAGGTCGATTGCGGAAGCCCCGCGGGGCTTCGCGCGACGAGCTGCAGCTCGCTGTTGCCGACGATCCCGTGGGTGAGGCGTTGTACCGGTCCCGACAGGCTCGTGCTCGCGACCTGCGAGGCGAACAGCAGCGCGACGCCGACGGTGATGCCGATGACCGCCAGGAGTTCCTGGGGCCAACGCTTGCGCAAGCGCACGATGTAGAGCCATAGGAAGCCGCCGTAGCGAATCCGCTCGCGTCGAGGGAGCTGCTGGAGGTCACTCACGACGGCGGGGTGATCGCTGCAGGTCCCGTGGCCGACAGGACGCCGTCTTCGAGGGTGAAGACGCGATCCGCGTAGTCGGCCGCCTGCACGTCGTGGGTGACCAGCACGGTCGCCATCCGCCGCTCGCGGGTCATCGACCGGAGCATCGCCAGCACCTCGTGGGTGCGCTTGGAGTCCAGGCTGCCGGTCGGCTCGTCGGCCAGCAAGACCTTGGGGTCGTTGGAGAGCGCACGAGCGATCATCACGCGCTGGCGCTCCCCCATCGAGAGCTGATCAGGACGGTGCTTCAGCCGATCGCCCAACCCCAGCTCCTCCAGAAGCCCCACCACACGCCGACGCGCTTCCCGGATGCTGAGTCCCGCGCCGACGAGCTTGAGCAGCGCGTTGTCCAGGACGTTGCCGCCGCTGAGCAGCTCGACCGATTGGAGCACGAAACCGAGTTCACCCATCCGGTAATCCGCGCCGTCGCGTTCGGAGAGCACCGTGACGTCGCGACCGTCGACGTAGACCCCGCCACGGTCGGGACGCAGAACCGCAGCCGCGATCATCAGCAGCGTCGACTTGCCCGATCCCGACGGCCCGAAGATGGCCACGAGCTCTCCTGCACCGACCGTCAGGGACACACCGTCGACCGCTCGTATTGTCTCGCCGCCGAGCTCGTAGTGCTTGACGACGTCGCGGAACTCCAGCCGCGCCGGCTCCGTTGGCGCCCGATCGGCAGGCGTGATGGGATGGGCGTTCACCGTCGTCATGCGTTGCCGAGGCGCTTGGGGAACTCGACGATCGGGCTGTCGGAACGCGAACGGCGTCCTCCGACCAGCGTCCCGCCGGCCAACGACATGATCGGACGGGCGCCCACCGTTTCGCTGGACTGGGAAACCGTCATCAGGATCGCCATGTCCAGGTCCTCGACGAGCGAGCGCAGCAACGTCTTGATGACGTCACGCTCCACAAGATCCAGGCCCGCGACGAGATCGTCGATCAGGAGCAACCTCGGGGTACGAGCGACAGCGTGCGCGATCGTTGCGAGGGTCCGTTCACCGTCCGACAACTCGCCCCACGAAGCCGGCCCGATCTGGCCGAGACCAACGCGCTGGAGCACGTCGTTGGCGCGTCGCCGGGCAGCGCGAAGACCGAGCTGTGCGAGCACCGCCATGGCAACCCAGTCGCGGATCGCGATGCCGTGCACGTCCGGAGGTTGGCGTGTGGCGATGGCGATCCGAGACGGCGTGGAAGTCTCCGTCAGGCCCCGGCCGTCAAGCTGGACATCACCGCTGTCTGGTGTGAGCAAGCCGGCAGCGATCTCCAGGAGCGTGCTCTTGCCTGCGCCTCGATCGGCGACCACAGCGGCGAACTCGCCGGGTTCGAGCACGAGCGAAACGTTCTTGAGGACGGTAATCGGACGGTCGCCGCGCCAGTAGCGCTTGCTCACGGCGTCGAGTTTGAGGAGCGGCGCCGTCACAGCGACTCTCGGTAATGGGGGTGGCTGCGGAGCGTCTCGAGCGTGACCCGAGCCGACTGGAGACTTCGAAGGCGGCCGTCGAGTTCGATCGATGTCATCGACCCTAGGAGTGCTTCTTGCAACGCCTCGGCTGGTGTTGACCGCCCTGACGGCTCGGCCATCAATCGCTGGATGTCCATTCCTCCGAGCTCTTCGAGACGTGCCAAGCACTCTTCCTCGGCGACCGTGACCCAACGCATAAGGCGTTCCAGGTCCTGTGCACGTGCGAGAACGATGCGCAGGCGTAGTTCATCGAACGACGCTGGTGGTGTCGCAAACCACGACTCGAGACGGTCATCGCCTTCCGCGGTCGCGACGTAGACCGTCCGCTGCGGACGCTCAGCACCGTCCAGCGCCCGGTCATCGCGAAGCTGGATCAGGCCGCCGTGGTGCAACCGCCCCAGTGCGGCGTAGACCGACGAGCGCTGGACGTCGTCCTCGCTGACCGACCACCGCTGGAGCTGCCGCAGCACGGCGTATCCGTAGGTCGGCCGCCGGGCTACCAGACCGAGCACGGCGAACTTGGTCAAAGAGGACATCGGGGAAGGGACCGAAGGTTGGGTGCGACAGTATATGAACAATCGGACACGCCGCGAATCACACCGTCGCACGATCGATGTACGGAACGTTCTCGCGCTGATTCGGCGTAGGGCGAGGCGCCACGCTCCGACCCGCCGAGGGCGCGTCGCTTTTACCTCGACCGCGCGGGACATCGGATCTGCGCTTCCACAGCTCGCTCACTGCCGTCGGAGAAGCGAAGCTCGGCGCGGACAGGCAGCCCTCCGCGCGGGCAACGATCCGGCAGGCCCACCCCGCCGGGCCGGTAGAACGTTCGCTTGCCCGCGACCGAGCGGGTGTAGAACAGGTCACGCCCGCCGAGCGTCGCGCGCATACGCGTCAGCGCGATCTCGGCACCGAAGGGCGGGCTCGCCGGAGCACGGATCTGCAACGCGAATTCGAGACCGAAGGGGCGACGCGCAGGACTGAGCCGCCCGGCGTATGCCAGCTGGGTGGTGACGGGGTTGGAGGTCTGCGCGACGACCAGGAGCCCAGGCCGGTCGTCCTGCGCCTCGCCGGAGTACAGGGTGATCTCGGCCCCGCTCGTAATCGGTCGCGCTGCGGGATCGAATATCAACGCGGCAGTCGCCGTGCCGCGTCCGATGATCGCGTTGCGCGGACATACGACCCCGGGGGGACTCGGGCGCAACACGGACACCAGGACAGCTTCCGGAGCACGGCAGGTCGCTAGGCCCAGGCCGCCGATCCCGATCCCAGCTGGAGCGAGAAGGCGGATATCTGTGATCGGACGCCGCAAACGACGCTGGTCGATTTGCAGGTCGAACCGCAGCGGCGCATGACCGCCGAGCCGTGCACCGGAGCCTAGCTCGGCACTCAAGCGCACGGGACCCTCTGCCAGCGCCGACGCCGGGGCGCATGCGAGCGCCAGGAGCGCCAGGCTGGCGACGAAGAAGCCTCGCACGCGCTCGCCGTCGTCAGTAGGTGAGCTTGCCGGTGGCGCGAAGCGTTACCGCCCAGGTCTGGCGGTTCACCACCCCGGAGAACTTGCCCTTCCCCCGGGCCTTGCGGAAGCGGCCGGTGCCACCCGCCATCGTCGCGGTGCCGTCAAATCTGGAACGGAGGCCGCCCGATTTGGCGGTCCCGCGAATCTTGAGGTTCACCGAGCCGCCACGCGTGGCGATCGTGACGACTCCGGTGACCCAAAGCGCGTCCATCGTCATCTTCGAGCGCACCGACCCCGAGAACGTTCCGCGCGCCGTCCCGCGATGCTCGAACGAGAGTCCCGACTTCTTGGCGAGCGACAGGCGCACGTCTTCGGTGACCGACACCGTACGAGCCGACGCATCGGACGGAGCGGAGATCGCCATCAGGCAGGCTCCGAGTGCAGCTCCCCAAACGATGCGGGAAAACCCTCGATACCCCAATGGGTCACGGAGACCAACAGCTGACATAGACCCATGAACGTACCAGAGGCAAGTACCACCGATTCTGGCCCGGCAACCCGGCCCTTGCCGCCCTACGACCGCTTGCCACGATCCTGGAGGACTGCCCGCGCGGCCGCCCGTCCCGACGCGACGACCAGCGGGAGACCCCCGCC
>JBQGEK010000404.1:0-5183 GCA_052039575.1 Patulibacter sp.
GGCAACGACAGAGTCAGACGACGAAAGGATGCGTCATGCGACGCAACTTCCACATCATCGCGGCGACCTTCGGGGCGACCGCCATCATCGCCACGACCGCGACCACCGCCCACGCCTCGCTCGGCCAGGCGCTCGGCGGCACGGTCGACGGCGTGGTCAACACCGTTACCGGCACCCAGACCCAGAGCCAGGCCACCGACCAGGGCAACCCGACTGCCAACGGCGGTGCGGCGTCCTCGACCGGCGGTCAGGGCGGCAACGCCTCGACCGGCAACGTGCAGGTGCTCAGCGGCAACAGCATCTCGCTCGGTGCCGGCAACCGCGGCAATGTGAGCAGCCAGGGCGGCGACACCACCGCCCAGAGCGGCGCGGCGACCGCCGGCCACGGCGGCGACTCGCAGGCCGTCGGCGGCGACGCCCATGCCGGCAACGCCGCAACCGCCGAGCAGGCCCAGAGCGGCACGGTAACGGCGGCCAGCCAGCAGACCGCGACGCCGAGCAGCAACGGCTCGTCGTCCAGCAACCGGTCGGCCACGTCCAGTGATCAGTCGCAGTCCGGTTCCACGAAGCAGGGCAGCCCGTCCGCCAACGGCGGCAAGGCCAGCTCGACCGGCGGCAACGGCGGCAACGCCAGCTCCGGCAACGTGCAGGCGCTCAACGGCAACAGCATCTCGCTGGGCCTGGGCAACCGCGGCAACGTGAGCAGCCAGGGTGGCACCACGACCGCGCAGAGTGGCAGCGCGACCGCCGGCAGCGGTGGTGACTCGCAGGCCGTCGGCGGTGACGCGCACGCCGGCAACCAGTCGAGCAGCACGCAGAACCAGACCGGCACCACCAACAGCCAGAGCAGCAGCGATCAGGTGCGCCACACCCGCACCTGGGACCGTCGCACCAGCGGTGTTCTGAGCAGCGTGCTCTCGAGCACCCGCGGCAGCCAGGATCAGTCGTCGTCCACGCGGCAGGGCAACCCGTCCGCTGACGGTGGCAACGCCTCCTCGACCGGTGGTCAGGGTGGCAACGCGTCGACCGGGAACACGCAGCTGGGGAACGGCAACGTCGTCTCGCTCGGCGTGCTCGGCGGTCAGCAGCGCCGCGACCGCGGCATCCGCAACTCGGGCTCCAGCTCGGTCGTCGCGCACGGTGGCAGCACCGACGCGACGAGCGGTCCCGCGACCGCCGGCAACGGTGGGCACTCCGCCGCTTGGGGTGGCGATGCGATGGCCGGCAACGATGCCACCAGCGCGCAGGAGCAGTCCGGCAGCACCGCTTCGACGGTGACCCGCACCGGGTCCGGTGAGCGCACCACCACCCGCTCGCGCGGTCTCGGTGGCCTGCTCAACGGCGGCCTGCTGAACAACAGCCGCGGCGAGCAGCGCTCGACCGTGACCGGCACCCAGTCGCAGTCCGACACCACCCGCCAGGGCAACCCGACCGCCAACGGCGGCCAGGCGACCTCGACCGGTGGTCAGGGCGGCAACGCCACGACCGGCAACAGCCAGCTGGGGAACGGCAACGCCGTGACCCTGCCCGGGCTGAACAGCAACCGCCGCGACGACCGTCGCTTCGGCGGCTGGACCGGTAACCGCAACATGGTTGCCGCGCACGGCGGCACCACCGGCACCACCAGCGGTTCCGCCATGGCCGGCAACGGTGGCGACTCGTCCGCTTGGGGTGGCGACGCGCAGTCCGGCAACCAGGCCGAGACCTGGCAGGACCAGTGGGGCAGCACGACCGGGACGGTCGACAGCTGGAACGCCTGGCAGAACCGCAACCACGACCGCCACCGCGGCGGCCTCGTCAACGACGTCCTGCGGACGCTGATCTCCTAACCGAGACCCAGCAACCTGAACCGACCGGTGGGGCCCCGCGGGGGCCCCACCGCGGTCAGACGCTCCCCGCCCTCCGAACACGAACCGCCGCGAACGTTGGGGGTTCGACCGGCGGCGCGGCATAGTAGAAGAGGTGACGGATGCCCGTGACCTGATCGCACCGAGCGCTGCCACCGGCCACGAGCGATCGTGGCCGCAGGGTGATCTGGACCGTGACACCGCGCTGCTCGAGCGCTTGCTCGGCAGCGTGCTGGTGGAGCAGGAGGGTCGGGCGTTCCGCGACCGGGTGTTCTGGTTGCGCGACCGCGCCGCCGCGCTGCGGGCCGACCCGACCGGTGCCGACGGCGACGACCTGGTGGGGATGATCCACCGGCTCAGCTCGTCGCAGCTCGAGCCGCTGGTGCGCGCCTGCTCGATCTCGCTGCAGCTGTCGAACATCGCCGAGGAGCTCGAACGGCTGCGCCGCCGGCGTGCCCACGACGCCGACGACCGGCCGCCCCAGCGCGAGTCGCTGGCCGCGGTGGCGGCGGACACCGCGGCGCTGCCGCGCGCCGAGCGCACGCAGGCACTCGACGACCTGGACGTCGCGTTGGTGATGACCGCGCACCCGACCGAGGCCACCCGCCGCTCGATCTTCGACCATCAGCAGCGGGTCTGGGAGCTGATGGAGGTGCTCGACGATCCGCGGCTCGGACCGCACCGGCGGCGCGCCGTAGAGGCCGAGCTGCGCGAGACGCTGACGGTCTGGTGGCAGACCGATGACGTCCGCGCGCTGCGTCCGCGCCCCGACGACGAGGTCCGCCGGACCCTGTTGCACATCGAGTCGGTGCTCTACGACGCGGTCCCCGACCTGCTGCTCGAGCTGGCGCAGACGCTCGGCCTGGCGTGGCCGTTCGGAGACGCCAGGACCCCGGACGGCGAACCGGCCCCGCCGGTGCCGATCCGCATCGGTTCGTGGGCCGGCGGTGACATGGACGGCAACCCAAACGTCGGTCCGGACACGATCGCGGCGTCGCTGGAGCGCCACCGCCGCACCGCGCTGCGGCTGCTCGGCGAGCGGGTCGACCGGCTGGCCGTCCACTTCTCGCAGGCCGACAACCGGGTCTTCGTCACCCACGAGCTGCGCGCGTCACTCGACCGTGACGCGCGCGAGCTTCAGCGGGTCACCTTCCCGGGCGCCAGCGCGAACGAGCCGTTCCGGCGCAAGCTGACGTTCGTCGCGTCGCGGCTCGACCGCGCGGCCCACGGGGGCGAGGGTGGCTACCGCGGCGTCGACGAGCTGATCGCGGACCTGGAGCTGCTGCGTGAGTCGTGCTCGTCGACCCTGGTCGCCCACGGCCGGATCGCGCGGTTGCTCGCGCAGGCGCGCACGTTCGGGTTCCTGCTGGCGGCGCTCGACGTGCGGCAGTCGGCCGGACCGCTGCAGCACGCCACGGCAGCGCTGGTCGACGGCTACGCCGACGCCGACGAGCCGGAGCGCCAGCGGCTGCTGGTCGCGGCTCTGGAGCGGCCGCCGCTGATCGACCCGGTCGACGACGACGAGGCCGCGACCACGATCGCCGGGATCGCGGCTGTCGGCCGAGCGATCGAGGACCACGGGCCGGACGCGATCGGCCGGCTGATCATCGCGATGGCGCGCCAGCCCTCCGACGTGCTCTGCACGCTGTTCCTCCTGCGCCACACGTCCGACACGGGATCGACGCCGCCCGTGCCGATCGTGCCGCTGTTCGAGACGGTCGACGACCTGGAGGGTGCCGAGGGCACGATGGGCGACCTCTACGCCTGCGCCCCCTATGCCGAGCACGTCGAACGCTGCGGCGGCGCGCAGGAGATCATGCTCGGCTACTCCGACTCCGCGAAGGACGGTGGGTTCGTCGCGTCGCAGTGGGGGCTCTACCGGGCTCAGGAACGGCTGGTCGCGCAAGCCGACGGGGAAGGCATCGCGGTGCGGTTCTTCCACGGCCGCGGTGGCTCCACGTCGCGCGGCGGCGGCCCGCACCACCGGGCGATCCTCTCCCAGCCGCCCGGGTCGGTCCGCGGCCGGATCGCGATCACCGAGCAGGGAGAGGTGCTGTCGCAGCGCTACCCGCACCCCGAGCTGGCGGTGCGCTCGCTGGAGCAGACGCTCTCGGCGGTGGTGCTCGCGACGTTGCGGCCGCCCGCCGCACCGGGTCCCGAGTACCGCGACGAGCTCGACGAGCTGACGGAGGTCTCGCGGGACGCGTACCGGGCGTTGGTCTTCGAGGACGAGCGGTTCCCGCGGCTGCTGCACCAGGCCGCGCCGCTGGCGGAGCTGTCGGCGATGAACATCGGGTCGCGGCCCGCCAAGCGCGGCGGCGTCAGCGGCGTCGACGGGTTGCGGGCGATCCCGTGGGTCTTCGCCTGGATGCAGAACCGGATCCTGCTGCCCGCCTGGTACGGCGCCGGCACTGCGCTCGAGCGGGGCGACCGCGCGCTGCAGCGCGAGATGGTCGAGCGCTGGCCGTTCTTCCGGACGATCGTGTCGATGCTCGAGATGTCGCTGTTCAAGAGCGACCTCGGAGTCGCCGAGCGCTACCTCGATCTGGTCGACCCCGACGCCCGCGAGCTGTGGGAGCCGATCCGCGACGAGCACGACCGGGTCCGGCGGGTCGTGCTGGAGATCCGCGAGACCGAGAACCTGCTCGACGCGACGCCGGCGCTGCAACGTCGGCTGGCCCACCGCAATCCGTGGATCGACCCGCTGTCGCACATCCAGGTCGATCTGCTGCGCCGCTCCCGGGCGGGGGACGAGGGCGCCCACGGCCCGCTGCTCTCGACGATCGGCGGGATCGCGGCGGGCATGCGCAACACCGGCTGAGCCCGTCGGTCGCCGGAGCGACCGGTCGAGGTTGAGCACGTAGGACGTGTCGAACCTCGACAGGTCGCGCCCGTACACCTCGGCGGCGCAGGCCGGCTGCCCCCATCCGCCCGCGCGGCATCCGCCGCGCCGCTGATCCGTGCCGGAACGGTATCCGGACTTGACACCGGACACCCCGCTCGGCTATACAAGCGTTCATACAGCTGAGCAAGCGTTCATACAGCTGATGAATCGTACGTACAGCTGATGAAGCGTTCATACAGCTGCTGAGATGAGGAGAGACCGGATGACGGTTGAAGACGGCATCGCCGGGATGTCGCGGCGCACACTGCTGCAGCGCGGGGGCAAGCTCGGGTTCGCGATCGGCCTCGGCGGGCTCGCGGTCAACGCGCTGACCGCGTGCGGGAGCGACGGAGACGGGGACGGCGCCCAGCCGCGCGTCGGGGGGGTGCCGCCGACGACCGGCCGCGAGGCCGCCGCGGCCCCGCCCCGCGACCACCGCGCGCCGCGCGCGC
>JBQGEK010000405.1:0-3135 GCA_052039575.1 Patulibacter sp.
CCGGTCGAGGCGTGGAGCGGACAGATCCAGTCGGCGGCCTCGTTCGACCTCGCGCACTGCGAGGACGGGGTCGGGTTCCTGGTAGAGAGCCTGACGCTCAACCCGACCACCTGGGCGACCCAAGCCCCGTTCGTCGACGGGCGCAGCCACCGCGAGGCGCTGCTCCAGCTGCCGTACATGTCGTCGTGGCACGCGGTCTCCCACGACCACGGCAGCGGCCGGGTCGTGCTCGACGAGGACGGCCAGGCCTTGGTCCGCTGGGAGCACGGCGACGCGGTCGACCGCCGCGTGGGGATCCGGGCGCACGTCGAGCTGGCGCGGATGGCCCGGGCGGCCGGCGCGCGCGAGATCTTCACCTTCCACTTCACCGAGTACCGCTGGCGCGAGGGCGAGGACTTCGACGCCTTCCTGGACCAGCTCCGGGCAGCCCCCGTCGAGGACCACACCGCGTACTCGGCCCACCAGATGGGCTCGTGCCGGATGGGGTCCGACCCCGCGACCTCGGTCGCGGACGGCGACGGCCAGCTCCACGACGTCGCGGGGGTCTGGATCGGCGACGCAGCCGCGCTGCCGACCGCTCCCGGCGTCAACCCGATGATCACGATCATGGCGCTCGCCGAGCGGACCGCGGCCCGGATCCTGGCCGCGGTCCCGGCGCGATCGGCGGCCTGATCGTGACTTCCGGGCGACCCACTTCGAAGCAGCCCGTCCGAGCGGCGGGGCCTGTCGAACGAACCGAAGGACAGCAGTCATGAACAAGCGATTGATCTCCGGCGCGGCGGTGGCCGCGCTCGTACTTGCCGGTTGCGGCGGCAGCGACTCCGACTCGAACGCGAGCGCAGAGGGCGGGGGCTCGGGGGGCGACGCCAAGTCGGTCGCCTACATCTCCCCGGTCGGCTCGCAGCCGGGTCAGCAGCAGGTCGACATGGGCCTCCAGGGCGGCGCGAAGGAGCTCGGCTGGAGCGCCCGCGTGCTCGACGCCAACCTCTCGGCCGACCGTCAGGTCTCGCACGTCGACACCGCGATCTCGCAGAACGTCGACGCGTTCGCCAGCTGGACGCTCGACCCCGGCGCAACCGCCGGGGCCTACGAGCGGGCGCAGGGGGCCGGCATCCCGGTGATCGGGGTCAACTCGACCGGCGAGGGCGTCTCGTCGACGGTCTGGTGGGAGGTCAACACCTGTGGACCGAACAACCCGCACAAGCGCAACGCGGACTTCATCGCCGAGCGCCGCCCCAACGCCAAGGTGATCGTGATGGGCGGCCCGCCGGTGCCGTCGATCGCGGCCAACGTCAAGTGCTTCAGCGACGCGGCCAAGGCCGCCGGCCTCGAGGTGCTGGCCCAGACCGACAACACCAAGGACGCGGCCGGTCCGGCGTCGCAGCTCGCGGCCGACCAGCTGACCAAGCATCCCGACGTCGAGGCCTTCTGGGCCTACAACGACCAGTCGGCGCTCGGCATCTCGGCCGCCGTCACGCAGGCGCGCAAGACGATCTCCGACGGCACCGAGGGGTCCGACGGGATCATGGTCTTCGGCGTCAACGGCGATCCCGACGCGAGCGAGGCGGTCCGCGAGAAGCGCTTGACCGGATCGTGGGACACGGACTCGGTCGCGACCGGCTGGACCGTCGTCAAGGCGATGCAGGCCGCGATCGACGACCCCGAGGGCGATCTGCCGGACCTGACCGTGCAGTCGGTGCTCTGGACCCCCGAGAACATCTCGGACTACGTCGAGCCCGGCGACCGTGACTACTCGCTGGACTCGATCCCGCTGGTCGACGACAACGGCGAGCTGATCAAGTGACCCCGGTCGGCGGCGCGTGAGCTTCCTGGTCCTCAACGACGGTACCCGGCTCCGCGTCGCCGACCGGGGCGACGGTCCCGCGGTCGTGCTCGTCCACGGGTGGAAGGGCTCGCACCGACTCTGGGACCCGACCGCGGTCGCGCTGGTCGACCGCGGTCACCGCGTGGTCGCGTTCGACCTGCGCGGCATGGGCGAGTCCGACAAGCCGGCTTCGTCCTACGACTTCGACGTGCTCTCGGGCGACCTCGCCGAGCTGCTCGACCGGCTCGACCTGGACGACGTGACGCTGGTCGGCTGGTCGATGGGCTGCACCGTGGTGCTGCGGCACCTCGAGCGCGGCACATCGCGGGTCGGTCGGGCCGTGCTGCTCAACGGGCCGCTGCGCCTGACCCAGGCGGACGACTTCCCGCACGCGATGCCGGTCGACCAGCTCGACGCCTACCTCGAGGCGATGGCCGGCGACTGGCCGCGCGCGGAGCGGGCGTTCCAGGCCGAGTCGCTGCTCCAGGCCGACCCGACGCTGGTCGACTGGCTGACCGGGATCGCGCTGCAGACGCCGCTCGACGTCGCGCTGGCGACGGTCCGCGCGCAGGCGGCGCTCGACATGCGCGACGCGGTCCGCCGCGCGCCGGTCCCGCTGCTGGCCGCCTACGGCCGACACGACCCGTACTACCCGACGACGCTCGGCGACTGGATCGCCGACGCCGCGCCCGACGGCCACGCGGTCGTCTTCGAGCAGAGCGCCCACGGCACGCCGTTCGAGCAGCCGGTGGCCTTCGCCGACGCCGTCTCGGCCTTCTCCCGCGTTCCGGGAGCCGTCCGGTGAGCGCGGGCCGTCCGTCGGCGGTCGGCTGGCTGGCGCGACTGGATGCGGGCGAGCTGTCGGCCCGCGAGCTGACCGAGCAGACCCTCGACCGGATCGACGCGGCCGACGCCGCCGTCCACGCGGTGGTCTCGCGCGACCGCGACGCGGCGCTGCGGGCGGCCGACGCCGCCGACGCGGCCCGGCGAGCCGGCGACCGCCGCTCGCTGCTCGGGCTGCCGGTCACCTTCAAGGACTGCCTCGACGTCCGCGGGCTGCCGACGCTCTCGGGCACGCTCGCCCGCGTCGGTCACGTGGCCGACGGCGACGCGACCGTCGTCGCGCGACTGCGGGCGGCCGGGGCGATCCCGGTCGTCAAGACCAACGTCCCCGAGCTCTGCTCGTCGTTCGAGACCGACAACGTGGTCCACGGCCGTACCGGCCACCCGCTCGCCGCCGCCCGGACGCCGGGCGGATCGTGCGGGGGAGAGGCCGCGCTGCGCGGCGCCGACGCGTCGCTTGTCGGTGG
>JBQGEK010000406.1:0-9531 GCA_052039575.1 Patulibacter sp.
GGGTCGACCTCGCCGCGGGGGGCCTTCGCGGCGTAGCGGCGGGTCGCGCGGGCCGGGGTGACCGTGTCCTGGTCGCAGATCGTGAACAGGATCGGGCAGGCGACCCGGTGGGCGTGCCGACCGGGGAAGTAGCGGGGGATCGCCAGCGCCAACCGCGCCGCGAGCTCGTTGCGGAATCCGGCCCCGCCCCCGCCCCCACCGTCGTCGTCGGGCACCAGGCCGAGGTATCCGGGCTCCGCGTCGGGCGCCGTCATGACCGCCGCGCTGCCCCGCGGACCGACCGTCGGCAGGTAGAGCGGCTCGCCGCCGCGCCACGCCCGCAGCTGGTCACGCAGGACCCGCGGGGTGATCCGCAGCGTCGTGCGCGGATCGACCGCCAGCCCCGACGCCAGACCGCTGGTGAACGGGCAGAGCGCGATCGCCGCGGCGAGCCGACCATCGGCGGCCGCGGTCACGATCGCGTGCCCGCCACCGAACGAGCTGCCCCAGACGACGACACGATCCGCGTCGACCTCGGGCAGCCGGCGGACGAAAGTCAGCGCGGCCCTCCAGTCGTCGAGCTGGCGCCGGACGTCGAGCAGCTGCCGCGGCTCCCCGCCGCTGGCGCCGAAGTGGCGGTAGTCGAAGACCAGGCAGGCGTAGCCGGCGTCGCGGAACCGCTCGGCGAACGCCGCCAGCCGCATCTCGCGGATCGCCCCGAGCCCGTGGCCGAGCACGACGGCCGGGAACGGTCCCTCGCCAGGCGGCAGGTAGAGCCAGGCGGCGCACTCGTCGGAGCCGGAGACGAAGCGGACGTCGAGTGGTTCGGTGCTCATGGCGGGCCAGCTTACGCCGTCCGTCGGATCCCGTCGCCCGCGGTCCCGCTCAGGGGCGGAGCTGGGCGTCGAGCGCCTCGCCGGCCAGTGTCAGCAGCGCGTCCTCGGTCGCCCCGTCGCCGTCCGAGACCGTGCCGATCGAGATCGTCAGCGCCTGCGCCTGGAGCAGCACCAGGCGGGCGAGCTGGTCAGGATCGCCGGCGCGGATCGACCCGTCGGCCTGACCCGCCCGGACCCCACCGGCGAGCAGACCGGCGACCAGCTGCTGGGCCTGCCCCGCCCGGGCGGTGACGTACGGCAGGAAGAACTCCGGATCGACGTCGACGATCTTGCGGAAGAGCGCGTTGGCGCGGGTCCGGCGGCAGCCGTCGACGACGGTCGCGACCAGCCGCTCGCGGCCCGTCGCCTGCTGGTCGGCGGTCGCCTGGGCGTCGCCGACGATCGCCCCGAGCTCGACGGTCATCAGGTCGCGCAGGACCGCGTCGACGTCCGGGTAGTGGCGGTAGAGCGTGGTCCGGCTGACGTCGGCACCACGCGCGACGTCGCTCATCGTGACCCGCGAGATCCCGCGGTCGAGCACGCTCGTGCGCGCGGCGGCCAGCACCCGCAGCGCAACGGCCGAGCGCTCCCCGGCCGGGCCAGCGCCGGCGTCGTCGGTCACGACACGACCTCCGCGCCGAACGCCTCGAGCACCCGCTCGGCCACGGGCTCGGCGGCCTCGCGGAGCGCGGGCTGGAGGCCCAGGCGGGTGCGGCGGTCGAGCACGTCGGACACGCTACGGGCTCCCTCGTGGCGTACGGCCCACGCAAGCTCGGCGGCGAGCACGTCGCTGCCCTGGACGACCGGCCGCGCCAGCTCGGGGTGCTCGTTCGCCAGCGCCATCACCCGCAGCGCCTCCGCGCCGTGCCGCTCGACCAGCCGGCGCGGAGCGGCCAGCCGGGCCAACGTCGCCGACGCCGCCGCGCCGACCAGCGGCACGTCGCGGGTCCGGCACCGCCCGGCCGCAATCCCGGCCAGCCCCACCGCCCGGTCGACCGCGTCCTCGGCCATCTGCCGGTACGTGGTCAGCTTGCCGCCGGTGACGGTGACCAGGCCGTCGTCGGACGCGTGGACCAGGTGGTTGCGCGAGAGGTCGGCGGTCGCGTCCTCGGACGGCAGCTCGGACGACACGAGCGGCCGCAGTCCGGCGAACGCCCCGCGGATCTGACGCGCGTCGAGCGGGCGACGGAAGACCTCCGACCCGTGCTCGAGCAGGAACGCGATCTCGTCCGCCGAGGGCTCCGGCGCGTCCGGGATCGGTCCGTCGACCGCCTCGTCGGTCAGGCCGAGGATCACCGTGCCGTCGGGCCGCGGGATCGCCAGCAGGAAGCGACCGAACTGCCCCGGAAGCGGGATCGAGACCTGGGCCCGGACCGTGCCGCCGAACGCCTCGGGCGCGAAGACCAGGTGCGATCCCCGGCTAGGGCGCAGCCGCACGTCGCCCGCCAGCGTCCCCGCCCAGACCCCGGTGGCGTTGACCACCGCGCGCGGTGCCAGGCGGATCGTCTCCCCCGTGTCGCGGTCGGTCGCCTGGACGTCGCCGGGCACCGCCCGCGTGACCGAGTATCCGGTCAGCACGTCGGCCCCGTGCGCGGAGGCGGTGCGCGCGATCCCGACGACCAGCCGCGCGTCGTCCTCGAGCTGGCCATCCCAGCCGAGGATCGCGCCGCGCAGCCGGGCGGGATCGAGCCCGGGGACCAGGTGGCCCGCCTCGACGGCGCTGATCCGGCGACTGCGGGGCAGCGCCGCCCCCGGGGTCCGCGCGATCATCCGCATCGCGTCGCCCAGCGCGAGCCCGCCGCGCATCGCCGCGCCCTGCTTCGGGTCGAGGTGCTCGCCGAGCGGCAGCACGTACGGCAGCGGCCGCACCAGGTGCGGAGCGGTCCGGGTCAGCAACACGTGGCGCTCGCGGGCGCTCTCGAGCGCCAGGCCGAGGGCACCGGACGCCAGGTAGCGGAGGCCGCCGTGGATCAGCTTGCTCGACCAGCGGCTGGTCCCGAAGGCCAGGTCGCGCGCCTCCAACAGCACGACGCTGAGCCCGCGGGTCGCCGCGTCGAGCGCGACCCCGGCGCCGGTCGCGCCGCCACCGATCACGACCAGGTCGACGGCGCCTCCGGCGGCCAGCCGGTCGAGCGCGGCGCGACGCGCACGCTCGTCGAGCGTTCCGGCGGCGGACGGCATCTCGGTCGTGGACATGAGATCCAGATTGACAAAGTTACAGTTGAAGTGCAACTGTTCATTCCATGGCTGCCACCGAGGACCTCCAGAACCCCGCCGCGACGACGGTGCCGCGGTCGGCGTCGTCCATCGCCGGCACCGGCCGCGACGCGTTCCCCGTCGCCTGGGCCGGCTGGGCCGACCCCGCCCACCGCGAGCCGCTCGCCGACGACCTGCTCGGCCTGATCCGCGGGGCGTTCGGCGTCAGCGGCGACCCGGTCGCGGTCCCGGGATCCCCCGAGGCGATCACGCTCCCCCCGTCGAGCCTGCCCGACGCGGCGCGCAGCGCGCTGAGCGCCGTCGTCGGGGTCGAGAACGTCCGCGACGACCACGACGTGCGGCTGCGCCACGCCGGGGGCAAGAGCACCCCCGACCTGCTCGACGCGCGCGGCACCGCGCTGCGCGAGGTCCCCGACGCCGTGGTCCTGCCCGGCACGCCCGAGCAGGTCCAGGCGGTCGTCGAGGCGTGCCGCGACCAGCGGATCGCCGTCGTGCCGTTCGGCGGCGGGACCAGCGTGGTCGGCGGCCTGCGCGCGCTGCGCGGCGACCTCGACGCGGTGATCGCGCTCGACCTGCAGCGGCTCGACCAGCTGGTGGCGATCGACCCGGTCGACCAGACCGCGACCCTGCAGGCCGGACTGCTGACCCCGCAGGCCGACGCGCTGCTGAAGCCCCACGGGTTCTTCGTCGGCCACTTCCCGCAGTCCTACGAGCGCGGATCGATCGGCGGATACGCGGCGACCCGCTCGAGCGGGCAGGCGTCGTCCGGCTACGGCCGCTTCGACCAGATGGTCGTCGGGCTGCGGGTGGCGACGCCGTCCGGCGAGCTGCGGCTCGGCGGCGGCCCGCCGAACGCCGCCGGTCCCGACCTGCGCCAGCTCGTGCTCGGCAGCGAGGGCACGCTCGGAGTGATCACCGAGGTCACGATCCGCGTCCAGCCACTGCCCCAGGCGCAGCGCTACGAGGGCTGGGCGCTGCCGTCGTTCGGCGCGGGCTCGGCGGCGCTGCGCGACCTGGCCCGCAGCGGCGAGCGGCCGACGGTGATGCGGATGTCCGACGAGGTCGAGACGGCGATGCGGCTGGCGACGGTGACCGAGGACGCCGAGGGCGCGGCGGTCGAGGACCCCGCCGAGGGCGAGACCGGCGCCGGCCACTGCCTGGTCGTCGTCGGTTGGGACGGGCCGGACGCGGCGACCGTCGACGGTCGCGCCGAACGGGCGGCCGCGATCCTGCGTCGCCACGGTGGCGTCGCCCAGGGCGCCGAGCCCGGCGAGGCGTGGAAGCGCGGGCGGTTCCACGCGCCGTACCTGCGCGACGAGCTGCTCGACATGGGGATGCTGGTCGAGACGCTGGAGACCGTCACCACCTGGTCGCGCCTCGACGCGCTGCGGACCACGATCGTGCCCGCGATCCAGGAAGCGCTGACCGCCCGCAACGGCGCGCCGGTGATCATCATGAGCCACGTCAGCCACGTCTACGCCGAGGGCGCGTCGCTCTACCTGACCGTCGTCACCAAGGGCGGCGAGAACCCGGCCGCGACCACCGCGATCTGGGAACACGGCAAGCGCGCCGCGGGCGACGCGATCGCCGCACAGCACGCCTCGATCACCCACCACCACGCCGTCGGCACCGACCACGCGCCGTGGATGACGGACGAGATCGGCGCGCTCGGCGTCGGGATCGTGCGGGCGGTCAAGGACCGACTCGACCCGACCGGCGTGATGAACCCCGGCAAGCTGCTGCCGGCCTGAGCCACCGGAGCCACCGCCCGCCTGGCGGGTGGGTGGCCGTCCGTCGTGCCGCGCCGGGTATCGTGCGGCACGTGTTCGGTCAGCGCCGCGGAGCCCTCCGCCTACGGTTCACCGCCGTGGCCGTCGTGCTCGCCCTCGCCCCGGCAGCCGCGCTGAGCGGCTGCGGCGAGCAGGCCGAGCAGGTCCGCGAGGCGGGCCGCTACGCCGAGCAGGTCAACCTCGTGCAGAGCGAGTTCGAACGCGACCTGGTCGAGCTCAAGCAGTCGACCAGCCAGCTCGACGACCGCAGCGACATCGACCGCGAGGTCCGGCGACTGGCACGGCGGATCAACGCCGTCGAGGACGACCTGCGGAAGATCCCCGCTCCCGAGACGGTCGCCGACGCCCACCGCGAGCTGATCACCGCGTTCAACGGCTGGCAGGAGCCGCTCGAGACGTTCCGCCGGGCGCTGCGAGATCGTGACCTGGCCGCGACCCAGCGGGCGAAGACCGACTTCAGCACCGGGACCGCCGACGTGGAAGCGCGCATCAACAAGGCTCTCAACCGCATCAACGACCAACTCCGCAGCTTGTCCGACTGACCGTGTCCTGGCGAACCGTTCCTCTGTTCCTGCTGATCGTCGCGCTCGCCGCCGCGGTCGGCGCGGCCGCCGGACGGCTGATCGACGACTCCGAGTGGTGGCCGACCGCCGCCGGGGCCGGCGCCGGCCTGCTGATCGGCCTGATCGTCGTCGCGGTCGCGGTGCGTCGCGGGCGACGGCTGCGCGACGGCAGCGAGGCCCAGCGCCTGTCCGGGCTGCCGCTGGTGGCCCACGTGCTGCCGCCCGGCAAGAGCGAGAGCGACCGACGGCGCGCCGACGAGGCGTTCCGGATGCTGCGGGCCGCGCTGACCCTCGGCGGCGAGGGCGCGGACGCCGCGAACGTCGTGGTCGTCAGCTCGGCCGCACCCGGCGAGGGCAAGACCACGGTCGCCGCCGGGCGCGCGCGCGCGCCCGCGCCCGCCGGACGGCCGGGGGTCGTCGTCGAGGCCGACCTGCGCCGCCCCGGCCTGGTCGCCGCGTTCGGGCTCGACGGCAAGCCGGCGCCCAAGCGCGGGCTGTCCGCGGCGATCGTCGGCGGCGTCGACCTGGACGAGCTGCTGCTCGAGGTCGAGCCCGGGCTGCACCTGCTGCCGGCGGGCGAGCTGCCGCCGAACGCCCCCGAGCTGCTCGGCAGCGACGACGCCCGGCGCGTGATCGACGAGCTCGTGGCTCGTGGCGGCACCGTGATCCTCGACACCGCTCCGCTGCTGCCGGTCGCCGACACCCGCGAGCTGCTCAGCCACGACGTCCCCGGCCGCGTGGTGCTGGTCGCGCGGCCCGGGGTCGTCAACCGCGCCGAGCTGCGCGACGCCGTCGGGCTGCTGCCCGCCGGCACCCCGGCGATCCTCGCGGTGTCCGGCCGCGCCCACACCCCCCGCAGCTACGACCGCTACCTGCGCGACACGACACGACAGTAATCACGCCCTCGGGCGGGCGCACTTCACGACACACCCCGCGCAGCTACGACCGCTACCTGCGCGACACCAGCCGCGGCGAGCGTCAGGCGGCGATCCGCGAGAGCACGGCGTCCGGGTCGTCCACGCCGTAGCCATCGCGCAGCCGCCGGCGGACGTCCGCCGGGGCGACCCCCCGGGCGACCAGCTCGCGGGCGACCAGCACCGCGCTCAGCCGTGCTGTGACCGGCTCGAATGGCGGCTCGCCCTCGAAGACGTCACCGAAGTCGGCGAGTGGCTCGGTCTCGTCGAACTCCGCCTCGCCGAGGTCGTCCGCCTGACCGAGGTCGTCCGTGTGGCTGAGATCGTCCGCCTGGCCGACCTCGGCCGGTTCGACCGGCTCGGGCTGGCCGATCTCAGTCGCCTCGAGCCGCCGGGCCCACGCTTCCGCCAGCGAGAGCTCCTCCCCGTGGCGGCCAGAGCCGTCCTCGGAGGCAACGGATTCCACCGGGTCGTTGGCGAACGCCGGGGCCTCAGCGGGCTCGTCGGCCGTGGCCGGCACCTCGGCCGGCTCGTCGACCGTTGGCCCACTCGTCGGGCCCGCTTCGGCCGAGGTCGGCTCGCCCGACGCGGCCTCGGCCGGCACGTCGACCAGGGTGAGCAGGTGGTCGACCCGCGCCTGGACCCGATCGATCCAGGCCAGCAGCGGTGGCCCGAACGCCGGCGGCACGCTGCTTGGCTCGGCGCTCGCAGTGAGCGGCCGCGGATCGTCCTGCGGCTCGATGCCGAGAACCGTGGGGACGGCGGCGATCGGAGGCCGCTTGGCCTTCTTCGCCTTCGCCTTCTTCTTGCCCGACTTGCCGGACTTCTTGCTGTGCTCCGGTCCGATCATCGCAAGCCTCCGGGGCTTCCTGAACGCCGCACGAGCGACGAGAGCGGTGTGTCGGTCCCGACCATGTGCCCGCCATCCTCGCACGCACGCCGTACCCTTTGCCAGATGGTCGATCCCGGGGTCTCGCGGCGCGGTGCACGCACCGGACGGCGCCCGGCATCGACCGACATCTCGTCAGTACCACCGGCATTGCCCTCGACATCGATCGACACCATGCATCCGCCCAGCACGCGCCCCGCATCCACGATCTCCACGGAATCGACCATCTAGATGCCGCCGACGTGGTTCTGGATGCAAGTGATTCTCGTCGTGTTCGTGGTGATCGGCGTGATCATCGCCGCGACGAAGCTCTGGGCCTAGTCGCTGCTCGGTTCGCTTCACGAACCGTGACGAGAATCCTTCCGCCGGTAGCGACTGCTGTGCGATGATCGGCCACGGCCGGCCAGAACCCCGGTCAACGCCCCTCGCGAGCGAGCTACCAAGCGCCAAGGAGACCCATGTTCCACTCACTCGTCGTCGGAACCGACGGCTCGGACACCGCCAACCAAGCGGTCGACGAAGCAGTCGGCGTCGCGGCGGCTCTCAACGCCCGCCTCGACATCGTGTCCGCCTTCGAGCCGGTCTCGGCGTCGCGCCTGCGCGAGGAGGCCAAGCAGGCCCCGTCCGACGTCGAGTGGATGGTCAACGAGCGGGAGGACGTCGAGGCGACGCTCAACCACGCCAAGGAGCGGGCGCACGCCGGCGGTGTCACCAACGTCCGCACCTACGCGCGCCAGGGTGATCCGGCCGACGCGATCCTCGACGTCGCCGAGGAGTTCGGCAGCGACCTGATCGTGGTCGGCAACAAGGGGATGACCGGCGCCAAGCGGTTCCTGCTGGGCTCCGTGCCGAACAAGATCAGCCACCACGCCCCCTGCTCGGTGCTGATCGTCCGCACCAGCTGAGGACGGGCCTGCGATCATCGGCCGGTGTCCGCACCGGCCGATCACGAGTCCGCACGCGCTCCTCAGCCGACACTCGACCACGAGCGGTGGATGCGCGAAGCGATCGTGGAGGCGCGCATCGCCGAGGCCCACGGGGACGTGCCGATCGGGGCGGTCGTCGTATCGACCCCGCCCGACGGCGAACCGACGATCATCGGCCGCGGCCGCAACGAGCGCGAGCTGACCGAGGACCCGACCGCCCACGCCGAGATCCTCGCGCTGCGCGAGGCGGCGGCCCACGGCGGGTCGTGGCGCGTTCACGACGCGGTGCTCTACGTGACGCTCGAGCCGTGCGCGATGTGCGCCGGAGCGATCGTGCTGTCGCGGATCCCCCGCGTCGTCTACGGCTGCACCGACCCCAAGGCCGGGGCCTGCGGCAGCGTGCTCGACGTGACCGCCGAGCCGCGGCTGAACCACCGGCCGCGGGTCGAGGGCGGCGTGCTCGGCGACGCCTGCTCCGACCTGCTGCGGTCGTTCTTCGCCGCTCGTCGCGGAGCCGCCCGCGCCAGCGAGTAGCGTCTGCGCTGTGCCCCCGAACCCCCTGAGGCCGATCCAGCAGGCGGCGTCGCACGTCGACACCGCGGCTCGCGAGGTCGTCGAGCGCGTGCTCTCGATGACGACGCTGGACGAGTCCGCCGCGGACATGACCCGCAGCGTCTCGAGCATCGACGACCTCACGGCGCACCTCGACGGCCTGACCGAACGGGTCGAGCGGATCGACCGGAACATGGAGCAGCTCGTTCCGCTGCTCGAACGGCTGGTCGCTTCGAGCGAGGCGCTGCACGACGACCTGGCGCCGATCACCTCGCTGGCGTCGAGGATCCCCGGGTCCGGATCGCGTCGGCGGCGCAGGGAGCGACGTCGCGCGCTGGAGGCCGGGGCGACCGGCAGCGGCGTGGTACCGGACGGGGGTGCCACCGCCCGGGCCGCGGTCCGCGGCGCGGCTCCGCCGAAGGCGATCGCCGCCCCGCCGACGGAGGATGATCTGCCTCCGGTCGCGAACGACCCGAACGAGGCGCCCCCGACTCCGTAGTCTCCGGCCGAACCTCGGCGGGCGCCCCGGACGGACCGGTCAGTGCCGCGGACCGTCGACGCCGGCCTCGGCGAACGTCTCCATCTCGCGGTGCAGTCGACCGGCCTGGTCGATCAGCGGCAGCGCCAGGGCCGCGCCGGTGCCCTCGCCCAATCGGACTCGCAGGTCGAGCAGCGGCTCGAGCCCGAGCAGGGCGAGGATCGTGCCGTGAGCCGGCTCGGCCGAACGGTGGCCCGCGAACAGGCCGTCGCGGGCAGCGGGACAGATCTGAACCGCGGCGAGGGCCGCCACCCCGACCGCGAACCCATCGAGGATCACGGGTGCGCG
>JBQGEK010000407.1:0-2755 GCA_052039575.1 Patulibacter sp.
CGGCGGCGCCGGCGAGATCGGCGGGTCGGGCAGCGGGGGCTCGGGATCGACCGGCGGGTCCGGCGGCACGGGCGGATCCGGCAGGGCGAGCGCCTCGGCGCTGAGGGCCAGCGTCGCCGTGCCACCCGGGACGTTGCTGTCGATCTGCAGCTCGGCCGCCTTCGGCCCCGGCGACGTCGGCGCGAAGCGCAGCTCGACGGCGCACGACGCCTCCGGAGCGATCGGCGCACCAAGGCAGTCGGCCGCGTCGAGCGCGAACTCCCCCGCGTCCCCATCGAGCGTCACGTCGGAGACGAGCAGGTCGACGTCGCCGTCGTTGGTGATCGTCACCGTCTGCGGCGGCCCCGTGCTGCCCACGTCCTGATCGGGAAAGGAGGGCGCGTCGCCGAGGCTGGCCGTCGGCGGGGCCAGCCCGGTCCCGTCGAGCGCCACCACGACCGGATTCGGTCCCTCGTCGAGATCGGCGGCGACCTCCAGCGTCGCTGTCTTGGCTCCGCGTTCCGTCGGCGCGAAGCGCACCGTCGCCTTGCAGTCCGTGTCGACCGGCAGCGTCGCCCCCAAGCAGCCGTCGCTGGTCACCTCGAACGCGTCGGCTTCGAGGCCCACCAGCGACAGACCGTTGATCGTGATCGGCCGCTCGCCGGTATTGGTGAAGGCGACCTCCAGGGTCGCGCTCGTGTCCTCGACCACGGTTCCCGGGAACGACAGGCTGCCCACGTCGCTCGCGAGCCGGCCGAGCAGCGGCCCGTACGCCAACCCCCAGCTGGCTTCGGAGAGCCCCGCGACGACGGGGGTGATCGCGGAGCCGTCCGCCGCGCTGGCGCGCATCAGTCGCAGGTGCGCGCCGTCGATCCAGTACACGTGGCCGCCCCCGCCGGCGACGCCGGCGGGGGACCCTGCGCCGCCGATGGACGTGATGAAGTCGTTGTCTGCGCCGCTGCCGTCGATGTTCGCTCGCCCGACGGACCCGTTCGGTGTGAAGAAGATCTGCGCGCCGGTCGGCGCGACGGCGTGGGCCGGGTTGATTCCGCCGGACGCGAAGCTCTGGTCGACGTTCGAGCCGTCCAGGTCGGCGCGCCCGATCGACGTGAAGTAGTTGACCCAGTAGAGGTGCTCGTCGTCGACGGCGAGGGCGGTTGGCTCTTGGTTCGCGGTGATCGAGAACGACGCGTCGATCGCGCCGGTAGCCACGTCGGCACGGCGGATCAGGCGGCTGTCCCGGTCACTCCAGTAGACGTGATCGGCGGTGACGGCAATGCCCGTCGGGGTCCCTCCGGGGAGCATGAATCCACTGTTCCCCCCGCTGCCGTCCAGGCCCGCACGGCCGATTCGGCCGTGGTTCGGGCTGGTCCAGAAGATGTGTGCTCTGCCGACGGCCACGTTCCTCGCACCAAAGCCCGTGCTCACCAGGTGCCTGCGGTTCTCGCCGTCGACGTCGACCCGGTTGATGCCCTCGGTCGGCCCTCCCTGATCCGCCCAGTACAGCGCGGCGCCCGCGTTCGACGACGCGGCCAGCAGACCGCCTATGCAGCACACCATCGCGACGGTGCCGCCCCACCGAATCCTCATCCTGGGTTCCCCTTCGCTTTCGCCTACCGGACCGCCCGGCCGCGTGAGCGCCGCCGGCGACCAGGGACCCAGCGAGCACGCACGACCGGCCTGCGCACACTGTATCCCCCGGGGCAGCGCGAATGCGACCCACATGCGGGGCCACGGTGCTCAGAGCAGGGCGTGCCCGGCCGGCGGCGCGACCCGGTCGATCAGGAACCGCCCCAGGTGCGCGTGCTTCGAGCGCGCCGGGTCGTGCAGGGTGTGGGTCCGCGCGTTGCGCCAGTGGCGGTCGAGCCCGTGCCGCTCGTCGGCGGCGCTGCTGCCCGCGAGATCGAAGATCTCGGTCGCGACCCGCAGCGCCGTGTCCCCTGCGTGGGCCTTCGCCGCGGCAACCGCCAGGCGGGCCGCGGTGATCGACTCCAGGTCCGGGGCGGCGTCCGCGTGGTCGAGCGCGCGACCGGCCGCGTCGAGCAGCGCCTCGGTCGCCCGTACCTGCACGTCGAGCTCGCCGACGAGCTGGACCAGCGCGGGATCGTTCGCCGCGCGGTCGAGTCCGGTCTCGAACCACGGACGCGCCCTCTCGCGCAGGAACCGCACGCCGTCGTCGAGCGCGCCGCGGGCGATGCCGACCTCGATCGCCGCATGGATCGCCTGGGCGAACGCCGCGAAGGTCGACGGCTCCTCCTGCTCGCCGAACGGCCGCAGGATCACGCGCTCGGCCGGCACCGCGACGCCGTCGAACGCCGCCCCGCCGCTGAACGTCGCCCGCTGCCCGAACGCCGTCCAGTCCTGGTCGACGGTCAGCCCCGGGCTGTCGTGGGCGACGAACGCGACGATCACGCGGTCCTCGTCGCCGGTGCCGAAGACCGGGATCCACTGGGCCGAGAACGCCCCGGTGCAGTAGTACTTGCGCCCGTCGACGCGGTAGTTGCCGTCGGGCTGCCGCTCGATCCGCGTGACGTAGTCGCGGGCGTTCTTCCCACCCCGCTCCGACAGCGCGTTGCCGAGCCGGGCACCGCGCAGGAACTCGTCGGCGAAGAACGTCCGCTGCGCGTCCGATCCGAAGCGGAAGACCGTCTCGACGAACGCATGGTGGTTCTGCGGGACCTGCGCGATCGCCGGATCCGCGGTCGCGATCAGCCGGCTGATCTCGAGAACCGTGCGGTTGCTGACCTGCGGACCGCCGAGCGCGTGCGGCACCCGC
>JBQGEK010000408.1:0-41502 GCA_052039575.1 Patulibacter sp.
CCGACCCGAGCGGGACCGAGTCCACGATCGCCGACGCGCTCGCCGGCGCACCCGAGCGTCCGCTCCAGAGCTCCGAGGTCCGCGGCACGGCCGCACCGGAGCGCGAACTGACGCTCCCGCTCGGCGGGCAGCGGCTGCGCGGCGACGCGCTGCTGCGGCAGCTCGACGCCTGGGTCGTCGCAGGCACGATGGAGCCGGGCGCCGCCGCGGCGGTCCGACGGGTCGCCGAGCACCCCGAGTGGCTCTCCGTCCCCGACCGCCAGGTCGTGGTGCTCGGCGCCGGCGCCGAAATGGGACCGCTGCCGGCGTTGCTGCGCTGGGGCGCGTCCGTCGTCGCCGTCGACCTGCCGCGCACGCGGATCTGGCAACGCCTGCTCGAGCTCGGGGCGCACAGCGCCGGCCGTCTGACCGTACCGCTGCCGACCGGGGTCCCGCAGCACGCCGGCGTGGCCGAGAACGCGGGCGCCGACCTGCTGCACGAGCTGTCCGGCGTCGCCGATTGGCTGCTCGGCCTGCCCGATCCGCTCGTACTCGGCAACTACGTCTACGCCGACGGAGCGACCAACGTCCGCGTGGCGGTCGCGGTCGACGCGCTGACGAGCCGCCTGCTCGACGCTCGCGACGACGTCGCGCTCGCGTTCCTCGCCACCCCGACCGACGTCTTCGTCGCCCCCGACGACGCCGTCGCCCACGCCAACGCGGCCTTCGACGGCCGCTCGCGGCGGTCGCGGGTGGCGGGACGACCGCTCCAGCTGCTGTCCGGCGGACGCCTGTTGCAGCGGGCGTACCCCGCCGGCGGTGGCGCCGCAGTCATCGACAGCCTGGTTCCCCAGCAGGGCCCGAACTACGCGCTCGCCAAGCGGCTGCAGCGCTGGCGGGCGACCACCGCCCGGGATTCCGGTGCAACCGTCTCGCTGCACGTGGCGCCGCCGACCCGGACCCGTTCGGTCGTCAAGAACCGCGCGCTCGCCGCAGCCTACGCCGGCGCCCACCGGTTCGGCGTCGAGGTCTTCGAGCCCGCCACCAGCAACACGCTGATGGCGGCGCTGCTGGTCCACGACCTGCACGCCGCGGAAGCGACGGCCCCCCGCGAGCACCCGTGGCAGGACGAGGCCGCGACCGCGGTCCACGGCGGACTCTGGCGCGCGGGCTACGCTCCGCGCAGCGCGCTCGGCCTGGCCGCCCTGCTCGGGCTCGGCGCCGCGCGCGGCTAGGTGACGTCAGCGCCGTCGGACTGACGGTGACCGGGCATCGACGGCTGCCCACAGCCGATCCGCAGGGTCCCCGGCCTGCGCAACGTCTGTACTGCTCATGGATCCGCCGCGGTCCGCGTTGTCGCAGTACACGTTCTCCCTCCGGTCAGGGTTCGCATGGCTAGACTGCCCGCGATGCGCTTCGGAGTCACCGCGCGTGCCCGCCTGGGCGGGCACCGAGGGACCCGTGAGCACGGGGGCGGTCAGGCCGCAGAGGCCCAACTGACGGGCCTTGCGATGCTCGCCGCCGCGCGCGGGGCGACGCTGATCGCCACCGCGGCACTGACGTTCCTCTCCCCCACCCGGGAACCATGGATCCTGGTCGGCCTCGCTGTCGTCACGTTGGTGTTCATGGTGAGCACCACCACCTGGCTGCGACGCAGTGTCGAACGTCAGCGACCGTGGAAGGTGCACTTCGTCCTGACGATCGACCTGCTGCTGTGGCTGGGAGCCTGCGCGGCGAGCGGCGCGAACGAGAGCTACGCCCTGATGCTCTACGTCGTCTTCCCGTCGATCGCGGCGTTCGCGATGACGGTACCGGCGCTTGCCACCTCCGCGATCACGATCGCGCTGATCCGGCCGCTGCTCGGCGGCGGGCTGACCGAGATCCTCGCGTTCTACGGGATCGCGCTCTGGGGGTTCGTCGTCGCGATCGCCGCCAGCCGCGGACGACACGAGTTCGTGCGGCGGCTGCAGCACCTCGACGCGGTCTGGTCCGCGCTTGCCCGCGGACCGAGCGAGGCGGTCCGCGAACGGGTCGCCGAGGACCTGCGACACACCGCTCTGGACCCGGTGCGCGCGATCCGCCGGCAGGTCGCCACGACCGCTCCGACCACCGACACGTCAGCCGCGCTCGTCGTCCAGCTGCGGACGATCATCGCGCGGATCCGCGAGATCGCCTACGAGCTGTACGCCCCGCCCGGGCTCCACGGCGGCGTCGAGGCCGCGCTGCGGCACCTCGCCCAGCGCCGATCGGCTCGTGCCGACGTCACGGTCAGCGTCCAGGGCGAGCTGTCGCCCGCGGTCGCCAAATCGCTTGAGGCGCTGGTCCGCGACGCGCTCGGCCTGATCGCCGGACCCGCGACGGCCCGGATCGAGATCGACGTGCGCGGGTCGTCCGGCGGGGCCAAGACGACGATCCGCGCTGTCCCGCGCAACGACCTCGCCGGTCACCGCCGCGAGCTGCGCCGGGCCGCCCTGATGACCCGGCCGGGCGTCGAGGACGTCCAGGTGCTCCACGACGTCGGGTCCGCCGCCGAGGTGCGCGCCCGGATCCACGGGGCGACCGCCCTCGATCCGGCGACCCGACGGGTTCCCGGCGTGGTTCTGCGAGAGACCGGGGGCTTCATCGCCGCGACGCGGCTCGGCCTGATCCCCGTCGTGATCGGGATCCCGCTGCTGGTCGGCGGCACCGACCCGGGCTACTTCTTGGTCGCCGCGGCGACCTGCCTCTACCTGGCTGCCGCCGCGCTGTTCCTCGGGTCGCCCCGCTCCGATCGGTGGTACTACGTGGCCCTCGGGGTCGACTTCGCCTTCCTCGCCGGATGCCTGCTGCTCGCCGGGGACGCCCGGACGTTCGTGCTGCCGGTCGCGCTGCTGGTCCCGGTGGCGCAGTCGATGGTGCTGCCCTGGACGTTGGCGCTGCCGGTCGCGGCCGGTACGGCGGTGTTGCTGCCGCTGACCGGTCCGACCCCCCAGCCCGCGCTCACGGTGGCCCTGCTGTGGGCGGCTGCGATCTCGATGATCGTGGTCCGCGAGCGGTCCGACAGCGCCTACCGGCTGTTCGCGGCGACCGAGCGGCGCAACCAGCTGCTGCAAGGTCTGCTCGAGACCGAGGACGCGCAGCGACGGCGGCTGGCCGAGCGGCTGCACGACGACGTGCTGCAGCTGCTGTTCGGCGCGCGCCAGGACCTGATCGAGGCGAGCGACGGCTCTCGCGACGCGCTGCACCGTGGCGACGCGACGCTCGGCGTCGTGCTGGAGCGCCTGACCGAGACGGTCAGCGACCTCGACGCCGACGAGGGAGCCGCCGTCGTCACCGGGGGGCTGCGGCAGGCCCTGGCGGCCACCGCACAGGCCGACGAGGGTCCCGCCGCGCAGGTCCACGTCGACCCGCTGGCCACCGGCATCCACGACGGGCTGCTGGTCCAGTTCGCGCGCGAGCTCTACGGCAACGCGGTCCAGCACGCGCGGGCGAGCACGGTCCGGATGTCGGTTTCCCGGCGTTCGGAGCGGATCGAGCTCGACGTCACCGACGACGGCGTCGGATTCGACTTCCGCCAGGTCGAGAGCGCCGTCGCGCGCGGCGCGCTCGGGCTGGCCACCGTTCGCGACCGGACCACGTGGTCCGGCGGCACGATCGAGCTCGGCGCGTCCGAGCACGGCGGGGCGCGAGTGCTGATCGCGCTGCCGCTCACGGAGCCGTAGCGCGGCCCCCGCGGAGCGGCTCGGGCTAGGCGCCGGTCTCCGGCTCGTCCGGCTCGTCGTCCGTGATCTGCGCCAGCAGATGCGGCAGCGCGTCGTAGAAGAAGTCGAGCTCGTCGTCCGGCACGTCGATCGTCACGCCCTCGAAGTGGGTGTGGTCTCCGTGGACGCGGATCCGCGGGGCGACGGTGGCGCCCGCGATCACGAAGAACGGCACGTAGGAGAAGTAGTCGAGGCCCTCGAACTCCTCGCGCTCGAGGCCGGTGGCCTCGAGGATCGTCCAGAACCGGTCGTCGTACTGGGATTCGCCGATCGAGAGCGTCGCTACGCGGGTCATTGCGCAGAGTCTGGCAGCCGTCGCCGCGGCGCTCGGGTTCGCGTGGTGAACGGCGCGCTCAGCGGGGACGGTCGGGGGCGATCCGCAGCGTGTGGATCACCGTGGCCAGCAGTTCGTAGTGGCCGACCAGCAGGCAGAGCTCGATCGTGGTCGGTTCGTCGAGGTGCGCGCGCAGCGAGCTCCAGGTCGCGTCGTCGAGGTCCTGGTCGTGGTGGAGCCGGTCGACCGCGGTCAGCAGCGTCCGCTCACGCGGACTCCAACCCTCCGCGTCGGGGCCCTCGCGCACACGCTCGACGTCGGCCGGGCCGATCCCGGCCCGACGGCCGAGCCGCACGTGGTGCTCGAACTCGTAGGCGCACGACCGCAGGTGAGCGACGCGCAGGATCACCAGCTCCGACTCGCGCCGCGGCAGCGAGCCTCCCGGCATCAGCCGGCCGGCGAACCGCAGCCAACCGCGGAACAGCTTGCGCTGCCGACCGAGCGTGAGGAACAGGTTCGGCGGGGTCGTCCCGGTCACCCGTCCCGCGATCGCCGCAAACGCCCAGGTGGCGTTCCCGACCTGTCGCCGGTTCCCGGGAGCGATCCGTGGTGCGGCCATCGGTCGAGCCTAGAAGATCGTTGCGACGGCGTACGCGGCAGGCCCTATGCTGGCGCCATGGCCCCCGTCAAGCTGCACCGCTGCAACTACACCTTCCTGCACACCGAGATCGACGCCTGCTGGCGCGTCCAGAAGGCGCTCGACGAGCAGGGAATCGACTACGAGATCGTCAAGCACGGCTGGACCAAGGCGAAGCACCGGCCCGCCGTCGAGGCGCTCAGCGGACAGAGCAAGCTCCCGGTGATCGAGTTCGCCGACGGAACCGCCTACCGCGACGAGTCGCGCGACATGGCCGCCCGGGTCCGGGCCGGCGAGCTGCTGCCCGACTGACCGCAGTCGCCCGCCTCCACCGCTGGCTCACACCGCGCCGCGCGCGGACCTATACGGTCCGTTGATGACCGACACCCCCGCCGCCGGTTCCCGTTCGATCGCGCTCGAGGTCTGGTCCGACGTGGCCTGCCCGTTCTGCTACATCGGCAAGCGCAACCTCGAGGCGGCGCTCGAGCAGTTCGAGCACCGCGACGACGTCTCCGTGGTCTGGCGCAGCTTCCAGCTCGACCCGGCCGCCCCGGTCGAGCCGGCCGGCGACATGTACGACATGCTCGCGGCGAAGTTCGGGGGTACGCGCGACGACGCGCGGGCCAAGACCGAGAACGTCGTCGCGATGGCCGCGCAATCCGGCCTGACCTACGACATGGACGCCGCTCGGCCGTCCAACACCTTCGACGCCCACCGGATGATCCACCTGGCCGCGTCGCTCGACCGCCAGGACGCGATGAACGAGCGGTTGCTCGCCGCATACTTCACCGAGGGCGCGGTGCTCGCCGACAAGGACACCCTGCGGCAGCTCGCGGCGGACGTCGGGTTGCCGGCCGACCGGGTCGCCGCGGTGCTCGACGGCGACGAGTTCGCCGACGCGGTCCGGCGCGAGAGCCAGGAGGCCCAGCAGCTCGGGCTCGGCGGGGTCCCGGCGTTCGTCTTCGACCGCCGCGGCGCGATCGCCGGCGCGCAGCCGCCCGAGGTCCTGCTGTCCGCGCTCCAACAGCTCCACGAAGCCGCCTGAGCGACGCGGCGCATCGATTCACGCGAAGCTGTGACCATGCGTCCAGACACCGTCGAGCCGTTCTCGCTCCTCCAGAGAGGGCTGGAGATCTACCGGGAGCACTTCTCGGTGCTGTTCCCGCTGGCGCTGATCTGCGGGCTGGTCCAGGCGATCATCGCGCAGGCCTTCGGCCCGGTGGAGCTCGACGAGCCGAGCACCGCGGCGATGATCGGGACGTTCGTCGGGCTGCTCCCGATGCTGGTCTTCCTGGCGTTCACGGTCGAACTGCTGCGCGACGTGCGCACCGAGCGAGACGTCCGACCGACCGGCGAGCTCGTCCGTGCCGTGCTGCCGATCGTCCTGCCGTTGCTCTCGCTGGCGCTGCTGGCCGCGGTCGCGACCGTGATCGGGCTGTTCCTGCTGATCGTGCCGGGCCTGTTCCTGGCAACGATCTGGGCGGTGGTGCTGCCGGTCTTCGTCGTCGAGCGGCCCGGGATCTTCTCCAGCTTCGGCCGCAGCCGGGAACTCGTCCGCGGCCACGGCTGGCCGGTCTTCGGCACGCTCCTGCTGACCCTGGTCGTCGCGCTGCTCGCGGCGATCGTCGGGGCGGTGCTCGCGATCGACCCGACCAGCCCGGTCGGCAGCGTCGTCCAGCTGGCGGTCGTCTCGCTGGTCACCCCGGTGACGACCCTGATCCTCGCCGGGCTGTACTTCCGGCTCGTCGAGCTGCACGAGCCGGACGAGCCCGAACCGGCGCGCGACCCGGCCGAGGACGCGTTCGGCGCCGGCCGCTGACCGACGACATCCCGCGATGAGCGACGTCCCCGAGCACCGGCCGCACGCAACACGCGTCGCCGACGATCCGGACGGCTTCGTCGCGGCGGCCGAGCTGCTGGTCGCCTTCAACCGCGAGTACGACGACCCGGCCCCGGACCCCGCCTGGCTCGCGACGCGGCTGGAGCGCCTCATCGCCGACGGCGGCACCAGCGTGCTGCTGGCGGGCGACCCTGCCGTCGGCGTCGCGGTCGTACGCCTGCGACCCGGGCTCTGGGACGACGGGCTCGAGGCCTACCTCGCCGAGTTCTACGTCGTGCCCGCGCTCCGTGGCCGCGGCATCGGCGGCGGATTCCTCGACGACGTGATCGCCCACGCGCGCCGGCGGGGCGCGACCTACATCTACCTGACCACGACCACCGCGGACGAGGCGGCCCGGCGGGTCTACGAGCGGCGAGGATTCGACTGCCACGAGGGCCGCGGCGAGGGTCCGACGTCGCTCTACTACGAGCTCGACCTCGGCTGAGCGACGGCGGGCAGGGGCTCGCCGCCGTCCCGTCGTCACGCCTCGAGCGTCGCCTTCAGCTTGATCTCGACGTTGCCGCGGAGCGCATTGGAGACCGGGCAGGCCGCCTCCGCCTGCTCCGCGAACCCCTGGAACGCGTGCTGGTCGATCCCCGGCACGTCGCCGATCACGGTGAGCTCGGCGACGGTGATCCCGAAGCCCTCGCCGACCCGGTCGAGGGTGATCCGCACGTCGACGTCGAGCTGGCTCGGCGGCGTGTCGTTCTGCGACAGCACGTTGGACAGCGCCATCGCATAGCAGGACGAGTGCGCCGCGGCGATCAGCTCCTCGGGGTTGGTCTGGGTCCGGTCCTCGGGATCGGCGCGCTTGGTCAGGCTGACCGGGAACGGCCCGCCGGCGCCCGAGCTGGCGAGGGTCAGCGCGCCGTTGCCCTCCGTCGCCGATCCCTGCCACTCCGTGGTGGCCTTCCGAAACGCAACGGGCATCTGATCCTCCGGGGGGTTGGGACGGACGGCGGCCTGAACCGCAGAGGGCCCGGGCCACCGCTCGACTACCCGGCTCAGACGCGAGCCATGCGCGCAGGCCGCGCAACCACCATCCAGGTGATCAGGCCGACGACGGCGCAGATCACCGCGACGCTCGGCCACGAGCCGATCTGCTTGCCGAGCGGGTGCGAGAGCGCGAAGCCGGCGAGAAAGACCGCGACCAGCGCGAGGGCGACCGGCAGACCTCGCTCGCGTCGCCACTCCAGCCCGCAGATCAGCGCGCCGACGAACAGCACGATGCCCCCGAGCGGACGGACCCCGGTGACGTCGGCGACGGCGAACCCGAGCGCCAGCGAGAGCGGGGCGATGATCCAGGTCGGTACCGAGCGGAGCACGCGCGGATGGTACCCGCGCTCCGGTCCCGGGGTCGCCGCCCGGGCTACCGGTCGCCGCCCGACCGGTCCAGGTTCACGTCCGCGAACGAGAGCGGATCGTCGACCGGTTCCAGGTGGGTGTCGATCGTGGCCAGGGTGAAGACGTCGCGGAGCGCGGCCTCGACCTCCTCGACGAAGTCGTGTCCGCGCTGGACCGACCACTCTCCGGGGACCAGCACGTGCAGCGAGACGAACGCCCGCTGACCGGCCCGCCGGGTCCGCAGCGCGTGGAACCCGGTGCGCTCGGTCGTGAACCGCTGCAGCACGCGGTCGATCTGCTCCAGCTCGGCCGGCTCCAGCGCCCGGTCCATCAGGCCGTCGGCCGAGCGTCGGACCAGGCCGCAGCCGGTGAACACGATGTTGGCGGCGACGATCAGCGCGACGATCGCATCGAGCGGATTCCAGCCGGTGATCGCGACCAGCGCAACGCCGATCACCACCCCGGCGGACGTCCAGACGTCGGTCAGCAGGTGCTTGCCGTCGGCCTCCAGGACCATCGCCTGCTCGCGACGGCCGACCCGGACCAGCAGCAGTCCGACGACGAGGTTGATCGCCGATGCGGCGACCGCGAACGCCAGGCCGATGCCGACCGCCTCGATCGGCATCGGGTTGATCAGCCGCTCGACCGCCGAGTAGGCGATCGTCAGCGCGGCGGCCAGGATCAGCGCGCCTTCGACCCCGGCGGCCAGGTAGTTCGCCTTCTCGTGGCCGTAGGTGTGCTCGTCATCGGCCGGCTGCCCAGCCCAGTGGATCGCGACCAGGCCGAAGATCGCCGCGACCAGGTTGACCACCGACTCCGCGGCGTCCGACAGCAGGCCGACCGATCCGGTCAGCAGCCACGCCGTCAGCTTGAGCCCGATCGTCACCACCGCGGCGGCGATCGCCAACCACATCAAGCGGATCAGGCGGCGTTGGCGGAGCGCGGCGGCGGACATGTCGGGGGGGCCGCGCGGCCCGCGGCGGGGTGCCTCGCGCAGCCGGACGGACCGCGAGGATAGGCGACCCGATCGGCTCGTGCACGCTGCGGATCACCCCCGAATCAGAGCTTGGCGCACCTCAATTCGAGACGCTCCCGTCCCACGACCGAGGTCCTGCCCAGGACCGTGGCCACACCGCCGGCTCCCCGCCGAATCGCTTCGTGGCGTGCCTGCGTGACGCGGGTAGACCGCGAACGCGCTGGTGACCACCGGATCGAGGTTCAGCGGTCGGCGGCGCGCTCCAGCACCGCGGCCACGTCATCGCCCTCCAGCGGTCCCCGATGCCCGGGCCAGACGGCTGCGGGCCGCAGATCGGCAAGCGCCCGCACCGATTCGCGGGCCCGCGCCGTGTCGACGTTGTAGGCCTCGAGCGGGAGCGCCGGATCCTGGTCGTGACCCCACATGTCGGTCATGTAGATGCAGTCGCTGACGAGCGCCAGCCGGTCGCGCTCGCGCCACAGCCCGATCAGGCCCGGGGCGTGGCCTGGAAGCGCGACGACGCGGAAGCCCGCCACGTCGTCGCCGGCCTCGACGGTGTCGCTGATCGGCACCGGTCCGCCGTCCCAGAAGAGCCGATGCATCACCGCATGGAACGCCCGCACGCCGAACGGCAGCAGCTCGGGGCGCCAGTACTCACGACCGCCGTCGCCCTCGGCGTACGCCACGGCATCGGCGTGGCAGAGCACCGGGTAGCCGCGCTCCGCGAGCCGTGGAGCCGCGCCGCGGTGGTCGGTGTCGGCGTGACCCAGCACCACTGCGGTGATTCCTCCGAGCGGCGCCGCCGCCCGCTCGATCGCGTCGGCCATCCCCCGTTCGCCGGCGTCGAAGACCACCACGCCGTCCGGGCCCTCGAGCAGGAACACGTTCATCGCCCGTGTGAGGCCTCCGCGCAGCAGCCAGACGCCCTCGGCGACCTGCTCTGGCGGGGCGGCCGCGAGCCAACGCCGCGGATCGCGGGGACGCAGCGGACGGAGCTCCGGACGGTGCATCGCGCTACGCCGCCGGAGCGTTCGACGCCGCGACCCGTTCGAGCAGCCGCCTGCCGCGACGCCGGACCTGCATCCGGAACAGCGGCGGCAGGAACCGCTTGACCGCGTAGGCGACCCGACCGTCCCGGTCGGTCAGGATCAGGAACCGCTTCGCCGCGATCCCGTCCTGGATCGTCGCGGCGACCCGCTCGGCCGGGATGTCCGACGCCGTCACCAGCCGCTCCATCAGCTGCCGGACCGCCGGATCGGGGGTCCGGAAGCTCGTCGCCAGCCCGGTCCGGAAGAAGCTCGGGCAGACCACCGACGTCGTGACGCCGGCCGGCTCGAGCTCGAACCGCAACGTCTCCGAGAGCGACACGACCGCGGCCTTGACCACGTTGTAGGACGCCATCAGCGGCGGGTTGACCAATCCGGCGAGCGAGGCGACGTTGACGACGTGGCCGTGGCCCTGCTCGGTGAACAGCGGGACGAAGGTCGCCGCCCCGCGGATCACGCCCTTGAGGTTGATGTCGATGATCCAGTCCCAGTCCTCGATCGGCGTCCGGGCGAAGCTGCCTCCGGTCGCGACCCCGGCGTTGTTGACGAGCACGTCGAGCCCGCCCCAGGCCGCGACGCAGCGGTCGCGGGCCGTGGCCCAGTCGTCGCCCGAGCGCACGTCGAGCGTCTGGGTCAGGACCCGGTCGCCGGCGCCGAGCGCCGTCTCCGCCTGTTCCAGGGCGGTCGCGTCGACGTCGGTTAGGAAGACCCGCCAGCCGGCGTCGGCGTAGCGCCGCGCCAGGGCCAGGCCGAGCCCCGACGCGGCACCGCTGATCAGGATCCGTTGGCTCATGGGCGCCAGCCTACTCGCGGTAGCAGGACCGCGCACGCGCGTCGCCGGCGCTCAGCCCTTGCCGGCCAGCGGCAGCCGGACCACGAACTCCGCCCCGCCCTCGGCGACGTTGCGCGCGGTCACCGATCCACCGTGCGCCGCCGCGACCGCCGCGACGATCGCCAGCCCCAGGCCCGCGCCGTCCCGGCCGCGGGTCCGGCCGCCTTCGGACCGCCAGAACCGCCCGAAGAGCACCTCCGGGTCTGCGGTCGGCAGCCCGTCACCCGCGTCGCGGACCACCAGTTCGACGTGGTCGCCGTGGCGCCGGGCGGCGACGGTGACCGGTGTACCCGGCGGCGTGTGGACCAGCGCGTTGCGGGTCAGGTTGGCGAGGACCTGACGGAGGCCGGCCTCGTCGCCCCAGACCACGGCCGGCCCGTCGGTCTCGGCGCTGATCGCACGGTCCGGGTCGGTCGCCCGCCCGTCGCGGACCGCGTCCTCGACCAGGGTCGCCACGTCGACCTCGGCCTTCGGCGCGTCCGGTGCCTCGTCGAGCCGGGCCAGCGTCAGCAGGTCCTCGACCAGCCGCCCCATCCGGGTGGCCTCGTCCTCGATCCGGCCCATCGCCCTGCCCAGGTCGTCGGGGTCCTCGACCGCCCCGACGCGGAACAGCTCGGCGTACCCGCGGATCGACGCCAGCGGGGTGCGAAGCTCGTGCGACGCGTCGGAGAGGAACTGCCGCAGCCGCCCCTCGCTCGCCTCGCGCTCCGCGAACGCCCGTTCCAACCGTTCGAGCATGCCGTTGAGCGCCGCCCCCAGCCGGCCGACCTCGGTCCGCGGGTCGGCGTCGCCGATCCGCCGGTCCAGGTCGCCCGCCGCGATCGCCCCGGCGGTGTCGGTCATCCGGTCGAGCGGACGCAGGCCGATCCGCACCAGCGACCAGGCCAGCGCCGTCAACAGCAGCAGCGCTCCCACGATCACCAGCGCCTCGGTCCGCAGCAGGCGGGAGAGCGTGTCGTCGACGTCGGTCAGCGGCACCGCGGCGACCAGCGACCCGGAGGCCCCGGGCGGGCCGCTGACCAGCACCCGGTACCGCAGGTCGCCGTCGCCGACCGCAGAGACGGTGAACGGCGGCCCGGTTCGTAGGACGGACGGCAGTTCGGGGACCGCCGAACTCTCGCCGCCGTACTCGCGGGTCGGGACCAGCGGGGTGCCGATCCGCTGGCCGGTGGCGTCGCGCAACTCGCCGTAGGTGCCGGGCGGCAGGTTGGGGGCCGGCCGGCTCCGCCGCGGACGCCGATCGTCGTCGTCGGACGGCAGACGCGGGACCACACCGGGGGTCCGCAGCGGTCCCACCGATCCGCCGTCGTTGACGATCTCGAGTTGGCGGGCGACACCCCCGGTCGACGAGCGCAGCTGCGCGTCGACCTGGTCGAGCAGCGCCGAGCGCTGGCTGGTGTACGTGACCGCGCCCAGCACGACCATCGCCGCCGCGGTCAGCACCAGGAGCAGGGCGATCAACCGGACGCGCAGCGTCATCCGTCGGCCCTCGGCGCGCGCAGCGCGTAGCCGACCCCGCGCACCGTGTGGATCAGGGGAGCGCCGCCCGGGACCACGTCGAGCTTCTTGCGCAGGTAGCTGACGTAGGTCTCCAGCACTCGCGCGTCACCGCCGAAGTCGTAGTGCCAGACGTGGTCGAGGATCTGCGCCCTGGTCAGGACCCGCCGCGGGTTGCGCAGGAAGAACCGCAGCAGGCGGTACTCGGTGTCGGTCAGGGTCAGCGGCTCGCCGGCGCGGGTCACGTCGCGCGTGTCCTCGTCGAGCTCGAGGTCGGCGAACCGCAGCCGGGGCGACGACTGCTCGTCGGTGCGCCCGGTCCGGCGCAGGATCACGCGGATCCGCGCGACGAGCTCCTCGAGCGAGAACGGCTTGGTCACGTAGTCGTCGCCGCCGCTGGTCAGGCCGCGCAGCTTGTCCTCGGTCGCGTCGCGGGCGGTCAGGAAGACGATCGGCACGTGCCCGCGCTGGGCGCCGAGCCGCTCGGCGACGTCGAATCCGGTCATGTCCGGCAGCATCACGTCGAGCACCATGATCTGCGGCCGGAACGCCTCGACCTGCTCGAGCGCCTCGGCCCCGGTCGTCGCGGTCGCGACGGAGAAGCCCTGGAACCGCAGCGCCATCGTGACCACGTCGACGATGTTCGGCTCGTCGTCGACGACCAGGACCCGGGGGCCGGCGGCGGGTTCCTGGCCACTCAGCGGGGCAGTATCGCCGCCGCACCTGGGAGCTTCCTGGGAACGGACGGCGCGTCGACTCAGCCGGCGGCGCGGAGACGCGGGCGACCGGTCGACGTTCGACACGCAGGACGTGCTCAACCTCGACCGGTCGAGACGGGGCGCCGGCCCCGGGCCCCGCCCCTACCCGTGCACGATCAGATCACCGGGCTCTTCGGCAGGCACGGCACGAGCAGCACGCTGCCGGGCGTGAGCGCACGACGCACGATCGCACTGATCCGCGGCCCGAAGCTCATCGACAGGTGGTCGCTGAAGTCGATCGGGCAGCCGTCCTGGACCGTGATGTTCTGGACCGTCGCGCCCGGTCCCGCCGTCAGGAAGGTCGACGCGTAGGGCGTCGTGACCTGGTCGTACTTCGTCGCGATGGCCGTGTAGTCGACACCCGGAACCGTGTCCCCGCCGGCGTTCAGCGTGGCCAGGAAGCTCGATCCGACGACCTGCTGGACCGCCGCGATACCGACGAACGGCTGCGCCGCACCGAGCAGGTTGAAGGTCGTGCCGAGCGTGCCGATCCCGCTCAGCGTCGTGCCGTGGTGGGTCGCCCCGAGCGTGACGAGTCGGCGGACCTTGCTGGCTCCGCCCTCGAACTTCAGGTACTGGCGGGCCATCAGGCCGCCCTGCGAGTGACCGACGATGTCGACCTTCTCGGCTCCCGTCGCCGACCGCACGCTGTCGACGAAGGTCGCCAGCTCCTTCGCCGACTGCGCGATGTCGCCCGTGCCCTTCAGTGCTGGGAGCAGCCCGAGCGCGCTGTCGGCGACATCGCCGTAGTTCAGAGCGAAGACGCAGTATCCGGACGCCTTCAACCGCGGGGACATCGAGGCCCAGTTGTCGTAGCGGTTCTCCCAGGTCCCGTGGACCAGCACCACAGGCCGCGGACGTGCACTGCTCGGCCGGCACGACCAGTCGTTGGCGCCGGGCGTGTCGGCGTTGGGCGCGATCAGCGAATAGGTGAACGCCGCAGCGAAGCTGTCGGTCGGCGGCCCCGGGGCGGCGGAGGCCGCGGTGCCCCCGGCGGACAGGCAGGCGGCGGCCGCGGCTGCGGCGAGGAGACGGGTGGTCGTGGTACGCATGGAAGGACGTCCTTGTTCGTATAGGGGTCGGCGTCTCCAAGTGGACACCGATAGTCGCCTGCCGTCGCGCATCTGGAAACGACCATATCCACATAGTGAACGGTCGTCAACCGGCCGCGGTGGGGTCGGGGTCGGGAGGGATCGACCGGGCGCGTCGCGGGCGCGCGAAGGCGACCGGTCGGCGCTGTTCCCGCAGGGTGCGTCGAACGGCGACCTGTCGGCGTTCGACATCGCCACCCTCGCCGCCACCCCGCCGAGACCACGTCGCCCGATCGGCCGACTAGGCTGAGCGGCACCGTGCCGCTCCCCCTGTCGCCACCGTTCGCCCCACAGCTCGCGAAGACCCGCACCGCCCTCCCCGAGGGCGACAACTGGGCCTACGAACCGAAGTGGGACGGGTTCCGCGCGATCGCCTTCGTCGACAGCGACCAGCTCGTGCTGCTGTCGCGCGGGGGCAAGGACCTGGTCCGCTACTTCCCCGAGTTGACCTTCCCGCCGGGCCGCTACGTGCTCGACGGCGAGATCGTGATCGACGCGCTGTCGGTCGAGCGCGGCGGCGGCACGATGCCCGAGGGCGCCCGCGACGACCCGCAGAACTTCAACGCGCTGTCGCAGCGGATCCACCCCGCCGAGTCACGGATCGAGCGGCTGTCGCAGGAGATCCCCGCCCGCTACGTGGTCTTCGACCTGCTGGCTCGCGACGACGAGGCCCTGCTCGACCAGCCGTACGCCGAGCGGCGGGCCGCACTCGAGGTCTGGCTCGCCGGCGACGGCGGCGTCGACTTCGCCGGCTCGGTGGTCGACCTGACCCCGTCGGTGCTGACCGTCGCCGAGGCCGAGCCGTGGCTGCAGGACACCGAGGGCGTGGTCGCCAAGGAGCGCGACGCCCCGTACGTCCCCGGCGGACGCAAGGGGATGGCGAAGATCAAGCGGATGCGGACCTGCGACGCGGTCGTCGTCGGCTGGCGCCCCGGCAAGCAGGAGCAGACCGTCGGATCGCTGATCCTCGGGCTCTACACCCCCGACGGCGAGCTGCGGGTCGTCGGCCACACTTCGGGCCTGAAGGCGGCCGAGAAGCGCGGGCTGTTCGAGACCCTGGCGCCCTACGCCAGCGGCGAGACCGGGACCGCCGAGCCCAGCCGCTGGAAGTCCGGCAAGGACCTCGAGTGGACCGGGCTGCGTCCCGAGCTGGTGGTCGAGGTCAGCTTCGACCAGGTCTCGGGCGGCCGGATCCGCCACGGCGCGAAGCTGCTGCGCTGGCGCGACGACAAGCCGCCCGCGGAGTGCACGATCGACCAGGTCGAGGGGCTCTAGCCCTCGTCAGACCGGCTCGGCGGCGGGTACCACGCCCGCCTCGACCGCGGCCGCGCGGTAGGCCGCGGCCAGGGTGTCGACCGTCTCGTGGGCGTTGAGCCCGCTCGGGTTCGGCACCACCCAGAGCGCCGCGCCGCCCCACCGGCCGGCCAGGTCGAGCACGTCCGGCTGGCGCCCCGGCGTCGCCTTGCGCTCATCGAACGCGTCGCGGTAGGCGGTGATCCCGGCGATCGCGACGACCGCGGGGCGATGCTCGGCGACGAACCGCGTCAGCCGCTCCCCGCCCTCGCGCAGCTCGTCCCGCGTCAGCTCCGACGCCCGCACCGTGGCCCGGCGCACCAGGTTGGTGATCCCGATCCCGCGATCGACCATGTGGCGACGGTCGGCGTCGCTCATCCCGTTGACCCGGTCGATCTCGTACCCGGTGATCCCTGCCGCGGCGAGCGCCGGATAGAAGCGGTTGCCGGGGTGCGCGAAGTGCGTCTGGACCGCGGCGGTCCACAGCCCCGGGTTGATCCCGACGAACAGCAGCTTCGGCCCCGGTCCGATCAGGTCCGGCACCTCGGCGTCCCGGAACTGCTCCAACTCGGCGCGCGTGTAGCCCATGCCGGCGGATGATCGCGGGTGCGCTACTCCTTCGCCTTCGGCTTCTTCGCGCGACTGGGTTGGACCCGCTTGGGCTCACCCTTCTGCTTGGCGAAGTTCGGCGGCCACGGCGCGTCGCCCAGGCCCTGCTCCTCGTCCCGGCGGGACAGGTCGAGCAGCTGGTCGAGCGATCCGGCGTGCTCGTCGATCGTCGCGTGCGGGTCGCCGTGCTCGGCCAGCAGCGCCGGCACGGTGTCGAGCCGGAAGTCGCCGAGCTCGGCGTCGGGGACCTGGTCCCAGGTCAGCGGCATCGAGACCCGCGCGTCCGGCGTCGGCCGGACCGACCACGCCGACGCGACGGTGCGGTCGCGGGCGTTCTGGTTGTAGTCGAGGAAGACGCCGTGGCGCTCCTCCTTCCACCACTTCGACGTCGCCAGGTCGGGGACGCGGCGCTCGACCTCGCGGGCCAGCGCCAGGGCCGCTCGGCGAACACCGGTGAAGTCCTGCTCGGGGTGGATCCGCACGTTGACGTGGATCCCGCGCGATCCCGACGTCTTGGGGAAACCGACCAGTCCGTGGTCGTCGAGCACGTCCTTGACGACCATCGCGACCCGCTTGACCTGCTCCCACGGGACGTCGGGCTCGGGGTCGAGGTCGACCCGCAGCTCGTCCGGGTGGTCGAGGTCGGCGCGACGGACTGGCCACGGGTTGAAGTCGATCACCCCGAGCTGGACCGCCCAGATCAGATGCGCCCCGTCGTTGACCACGAGCTCGCGCGCCTCGCGCCCACTGGGGAACGTGACCGTCGCGGTCTGCAGCCACTCGGGCGCGGTGTCGGGGACCCGCTTCTGGAAGAACGGCTTCTTGGTGATCCCGTCGACGAACCGCTTGAGCGACCCGGGACGCTCCCGCAGGTGCAGGACCGCCGCGTCGGCGACGGCCACGTAGTACTCGGCCAGGTCGAGCTTGGTGATCGCGCGCTCGGGGCCGAGCCCGTCGTCACGGTCAGCGGCCGCCGGGAAGAAGACCTTGCTCGGGCTGGAGAGCCGCATCTCGCGACCCGCGACCTCGATCGTCGTCTCCTCGCGCGCCATCGGCGGAGCCTCGCAGGTGGGACGGATCCGGTCCAACGGTGGGCGTCGGCTGCCAGCCCGGCCCGCGGAACATGTAGCCGAGCCGGTCGCGCCAGCGGCGCGCACCGCGGACGTCGCGGAACATCGCCACCCACTCGTGGTAGCCGACCTTCACGGGGTTGTACGTCGCGATGTTGGTGGTCAACCCGTAGACGACCCGCTCCTGCTCCGCCTGGAACGTCCCGAACAGGCGGTCCCAGAAGATGAAGATGCCGCCGTAGTTCCGGTCCAGGTACTTGTCCTGGACGCCGTGGTGGACCCGGTGGTGGCTCGGCGTGTTGAAGACGAGCTCGATCGGCCGGGGGAGCTTGCCCACGGTCTCGGTGTGGAGCAGGAACTGGTAGAGCAGGTTCCAGCTCTGGGCGAGCAGGATCGCCCACGGCGGGAACCCGATCACCGCCAGCCACAGCCAGAAGATCGGCGCGGTGAACGGCGACCAGTCCTGACGCAGCGCCGTCGACAGGTTGAAGTGCTGCGACGAGTGGTGGACCACGTGGGTGGCCCACAGCATCCGCACCCGGTGGTGGCCGCGGTGGTAGGCGTAGAACGAGAGGTCCTCGGCGAACAGCAGCAGGACCCAGGCCCACCACTGGTCCATCGGGATCTTCAGGGGCGACAGCTCGTAGACCGCGACGAAGACGAGCAGCGCCACGATCTTGACCAGCGCCTTGAAGCCGAGGCTGCCAAGACCCATCGTCAGGCTGGTCGCGGTGTCCTTCGGCGCGTAGCCGACGGGCTTCGCGGGGTCCTCCGCATGCTCGTGCGCGGCGTGTCGCAGGACGACGATCTCGATCGCCAGGAACAGCAGGAAGAACGGAATCGCGGCGATGATCAGCTGGTCCACGGCTAGTCTCCTCGGCGGAGCAACTGGTTGGACCAGTTGCTCCTAACTGGTTGTACCAGTTGCCCGTGGACACCGTCAAGCGGCGTGGCTACTGCCGCCGCTTCGGCTAGCCCAACGCCCCGACGTCGCCGCCGAGCTGGGCGTCGACGACCGTCGCCGCCGCTTCGGGGTCGTCGTCGCGGAACGCCTCGGCGAGCGCGCGCAGACGCTCGGCGTCGGCCGGGACGAGCGCGTCGCGGACGCCGGGGAACGCCGCCACCGCGTCGACCAGCGAGTTGAGCATCAGCCGGTAGGCGAGGTTCCCCGATCCGGCGACGACCGCGCGCCACAGCTGCTCGTAGCGCCCGGTGACCAGGTCGACGTCGCCGCCGACCACGTCGGCGACGTCATCGGCCAGCCCGGCGATCCGCTCGCGCTCGGCGGGATCCGCGTTCGCCACGCAGCGACGGGCGGCGTCGACGCCGATCAGCTGCCGGACCTCGAGCACCGAGCGAACCACCTCGGCCGGCACGACCGCGCCGCCCTGGACCAGGTCGAGCAGCAGGTCCATCCCGCCGCTGTCGCGCCAGTCGAGCACCCGGGTCGCGCCGCCCTGGGTGACCCGCACGAGGCCCGCCTGCTCCAGCCGCTTCATCGCCTCCCGCACCGCGTGCCGGTTGACCGCGAGATCGGCCGCCAGCGCCCGCTCGGACGGCACCGCGTCGCCAGGAGCCAGCTCGCCGTCGAGGATCAGCGCCCGCAGGTGGTCGTGGACGAGATCGGAGACCCGGCGGTTGGGGGGTGCGTCGGCCACCCCCGGGTTGTATCAGCGGGGATCTGGGTACGGACTCCCCCATCGGCCCCCGAATAGCTGCCTCGGCAGCCAGGTTCTCAGACCGGCTCGGGGAGCCGCGCCGCATCGGAGTCGTTTCCTCCCCCGGCCTTCCCAGGCCCGCCGGCTTCCGGCTCCTTCCCCGGAACGGGGTCGGTGACGCCGCCGGCGGGCGGAGTCGCGTGGCGGTCCAGCGGCGGACTCCCGCCCGAGCGCCGCCGTCCCCACCAGCGCGTCCCGAGCGAGACCACCACGCCGGCCCCGACGCCGACCGCCAGGTTGTGGGTCACGACCGTCACGACCGTGGTCACCACCATCGCCGCTGCCTCCCCCCGGGGCACCTTCCGCAGGACGCGTGGATCGACCTCGCGCCAGGCGAAGGTCACGGCGGCGATCGAGACCATCACCGCGGCGAGGGCGGCCATCGGGATCGCGGCGACCGCGTCGCCGAAGACCATCACCAGCAGCAGCAGGAATGCCCCGGCGGTGAACGTCGACAACCGGGTCCGGCCCCCGCTGCGGACGTTGATCACCGTCTGCCCGATCATCGCGCAGCCCGGCATCCCGCCGAAGAACCCGGTGAACACGTTGGAGATGCCCTGGCCGCGGGTCTCGCGCGCCTCGTTCGTGGTCGTCTCGGTCATCTGGTCGACGAGTCGCGCGGTCAGCAGCGACTCGAGCAGGCCGACGAGCGCCAGCGTGAAGGCGTAGGGCGCGATGATTCCCAGCGTCTCCCAGGTCAACGGCACGGACGGGATTCCCAGTACCGGCAGGGTCGACGGCATCTCGCCCTCGTCCCCAACGTTCGGGATCTGGACGCCGAAGACGACGACCACCACGGTCAGCACGCCGATCGCGACCAGCGGCGCCGGCACCGCGGTGAGGACCCGCGGCAGCACCACGATGATCGCCAGCACCGCGGCGACGACCAGGCCGCCGGCGAGCCCGCCCCCGGTGATGTGCGGGATCTGGGCGGCGAAGATCAGGATCGCCAGACCGTTGACGAACCCGGTCATCACCGCGGGCGAGACGAACCGCATCAGCCGCTGCGCGCCGATCAGCCCGAGCGTCACCTGGATCACCCCCGCGAGGATCGCGGCGGCGAACAGGTACTCCTGACCGTAGTCGCGGACCAGCGAGACGACCACCAACGCCATTGCGCCGGCCGCGGCCGAGATCATCGCCGGGCGCCCGCCGACGATCGCGATGCTGATCGCCATCGTCACCGACGCGAACAGCCCGACCTTGGGGTCGACTCCGGCGAGGATCGAGAACGAGACGACCTCGGGGATCAGCGACAGCGCCACCACCAGCCCAGCCAGCAGCTCCACGCGGATCACGCGTGCAGACGGCAGGCGAGCGGCCAGCGAGGCCGTGCGGGACACCGGTGACATCGGCCGGGGAACGGTAGCGCCGCGCTCGTCGCACGGCTACGCAGCGGGGCATTGCGTGCGCAACGTCACGGGCGCGATTGCTACGCTGGGCCGGATGGCCGCTCCCGCCCCAGAGCCCCGCCCGGCGTTCACGCCGACGGTCTGGGTCCTGCTGCACCCGGGCACGAACGGGCAGGTCGCGAGCTGGGGGGCACCGCTCTCGGGATCGCCGCCGCCCCGGATCGACGCCTGACCGTCGGTCCCTCCCCGCCTTGACGTCCCCGCCCCGGGACGCTGCTGCGCGGACCGACGGACTTCCCGCTCCGTCCGATCCGAGGCTGTTCGTTGCTTCTTGCGTCCGTTGCGACCGTGCTGGTCGCGTCCATCGTTGCGTTTCCCCTGAGCCGAGCCACAGGCCGCGACGCCGGCTGGCTGCTCGCGCTGCCGCTGCTGGCCGCTGCCGGAATGGTCGTCGCCGCGAGCACCTCGACAGCCGGGGCAGCAGAGCAGCGCCTCGACTGGATGCCGTCGATCGGCGTCGACCTCGCGCTCCGCCTCGACGGCCTCGCGCTGCTCTTCGCGCTCCTGGTCCTGGTGATCGGTGCGGGCGTGCTCGCATACTCGGCGCGCTACCTGCAGCCCGGTCGCCACGGGGCGTTCTACGGCCTGATGAGCGGATTCGCCGCCGCGATGCTGTTGCTCGTCCTGGCCGACGACCTGGTGGTGCTGTTCGTCGCCTGGGAGGCCACCACCCTCTGCTCGTTCTTCCTGATCGCGCGGTCCGGGCTCCCCGCTCGCGAACCGGCGATCCGCACGCTGCTGGTGACCGCCGCAGGCGGGCTGAGCCTGCTCGCGGCCGTCGTCGTGGTGGCCGTCAACACCGGCACGACGCAGCTCAGTGCCGCGCTCGCCGATCCGGCGTGGACCCAGGATGCGGGGTTCGCCACAACGGTCGCCGTGCTCGTGGTCGTGGCGGCCCTGACGAAGTCCGCGCAGTTCCCCTTCCAGGCCTGGCTGCCGGACTCGATGATCGCGATCACGCCGGTCTCCGCGTACCTGCACGCCGCGGCGATGGTCAAGGCGGGGATCTACCTGCTGCTGCGGTTCTCGCCAGCGCTGTCCGGGGTGGGGGCGTGGGAGCTGCTGCTGATCGGCTGCGGCGCGATCACCGCCGTGCTCGGCGCGGTCGCCGCGCTGCGCCGCTACGACCAGAAGGAGCTGCTGGCCTACTCGACGATCAGCCAGCTCGGTCTGATCGTGGTGCTGATCGGCGTCGGGACGCCGGCGGCGCTGACCGCCGCCATCGCGCACACGGTGGCCCACGCGCTCTTCAAGGCCGCGCTGTTCATGCTGGTCGGCGTCATCGAGCGCGAAGCGGGGACCCGCGACATCCGGCACCTCGCCGAGGTCCGCGTCCAGATGCCGTTCACCGTCACGGCGGTCGTGCTGGCCGCCGCGTCGATGGCGGGGGTCCCGCTGCTGCTGGGCTTCGTCAGCAAGGAGGCGATCTTCGCCGCGCTGCTCGAGGCGCCCGGGCCCGCCTGGTGGTCGATCGTGCTGACCGGCGTGGTCGCGGCCACCGCGGCGCTGACCTTCGCGTACTCGGGACGGATCGTGCTCGGCGCACTCGGCGGCCCCGGCCGCGAGCGGGTCACCGAGGCCTCCGTGAGCTTCTGGGTCGTGCCCGCAGCCTGCGCGCTGGCGGGGCTCGTGCTCGGCGTGGCCCCGTTCCTCCTCGATGCCCTGGTCTCCGACGCCTCGAGCGCGGCCGTCGGATCCGACGTCGACGCTCATCTCGCCCTCTGGCACGGGTTCAACGCCCCGCTCGTCGTCTCGCTGCTCGTGCTGGGGACGGGCACCGCCGCGGTCCTCGCCCGGCGGCCGGTCGATCACTGGCTCGCTCCGCGGCGCTTCCCGTTCTCCGGCCTCGACGTCGTCGATGCGCTGCGGGCCGCCACGATCCGGGCCGGCGCGACCGTGGGAGGCTGGACCGGCAGCACGGCGCCGCGACGCCACCTGGCGATCCCGGTGGTCGGGCTGTGCGTGATCGCGCTCGCCGGCGTGCTCACGGTCCGGGGCCTGCCGGCCGTGGTCGGCGACCCGACCCGGCCGTTGGACTGGGTGCTCGTGGCGCTGATCGCCGGCAGCGTGGTGGCCGCGGTGCGGGCCCAGTCCCGGATCGCGGCGATCGTCGTGGTCGGCGTGGTCGGCTTCACGATGACGCTGTGGTTCTTCGCCCTCGGAGCGGCCGACGTCGCACTGACCCAGCTGCTGGTCGAGATCCTGACCGTCTGCGTGATGGTGCTGCTGCTGCGGCGGCTCCCCGCGCGGTTCCGACGCAGCGCCCGCCGGGACCGTCTCCCGGCCGGGATCCTCGCGGTCGCGGCGGGCGGTGCCACCACGCTCGGCGTGTGGGCGCTGACGGGGCGACGCGAGATGTCCGATGCCGCGGACTACTACCTGCGGGACGGGGAGCGGGTCACCGGCGGCGCGAACATCGTGAACACGATCCTGGTCGACTTCCGGGCGCTCGACACCCTCGGCGAGTTGACCGTGCTCGGCGTGGCGGGCGTCGCGATCGCGGCCCTGCTCCAGGCGCGGCATCTGAGCCCGGCGCAGCCGGTGGCGATGCGGACGCGGTCGCCGATCGCCGACGCCGGCGACAACGCGGTCTTCGCCCGAAGCGCATCCCGCCTGCTGGGGCCCGTGGTCGTCCTGCTCTCGCTGTTCCTCCTGCTCCGCGGGCACCAGGAACCGGGAGGCGGCTTCATCGCGGCTCTGATCGGCGGAGCCGGCTTCGCCCTCGTCTACCTGTCGGCCCCGTCCGACCAGGCCGCGCGGGTCCGCTGGCCGTACCTGGCGCTGATCGGCGCCGGGGTCGCCGTCGGAGCCGGCACCGGGTTCCTGGGCTACGTCGATGGCTCGTTCCTGACCCCGCTGCACGCCGAGCTCCTGGGGTTCAAGCTGACCACGGCGCTGATCTTCGACGTCGGCGTCTACCTCGCGGTGATCGGCATCGTCCTGGCGGCGTTCAACCTGCTCGGCCGGGGGCGCGGACGCGACGAGCACGACGGCCCCGTCGGCGACGACCGCGTGCTGCCCGACCTCGACGAACGGAGCGCGCGATGACCGTGGCGACGACCGCCGGCCTGCTCGTCGCGGGCGCGGTGTACCTGCTCCTGCAGCGCGAGATGCTGCGCGTGGTGCTCGGCTTCGTGCTGCTGGGCCACGCCGCCAACCTGGTGCTGATGGCGGCCGGCGGGACCGACCGGCGCGGCGAGCCGTTCGGGACGCCGGGCGATCCCTCGACCATCGCCGACCCGCTGCCTCAGGCGTTCGTGCTGACGGCGATCGTGATCGCCTTCTCGATCACGATCTTCATGCTCGTGCTCGCGGTCACCGGCCGCGACGCGGACGACGACACCGCCGACGAGCCGGGCGAGGACGACGACGCGGCGGGCGACGCGACGCCCGCTCGCGCCGTCGCGTCGAACTTCCCCGCCACGACGAACGACGGAGACGATCGATGAACGCCGCGATGTTGCCGTTGCTCGTCGGGATCCCGTTGTTCACCGCGGGTGCCCTGCTGGCGATCGGCGACCGCCGGCGCCTGCTCACCGCCACGATGTTCGCCGTCCTGGTCGGATCGACCGCGGCCGGGGTCGCGTTGGTCGCCACGCTCGCCGACGGAGACGCCCTGGCCCACGGCGTCGGAGGATGGCCCGCCGGGATCGCGATCCCGTTCGCCGCCGATCTGCTGACGGCGCTGATGCTGACCGTGACCGGCCTGCTGTCGGTGACCTGCGTCTGGTTCGCCGTGGTGTCGGGACGCGCTGAGTCGCGGTTCTTCGCGCCGCTGGTGCTGGTGCTCCTGTCGGGCGTCAACGGCGCGCTGCTGACCGCGGACCTGTTCAACCTGTTCGTCTTCATCGAGGTCATGCTGCTGCCCTCGTATGGGCTCTTCGTGATCGCGACGCCGGAGCGCGCACCCCTGCGACAGATCGCCGGCGCACGGCTCTACGTCACCATCAATCTGCTGACCTCGACGGTCTTCCTGGCGGGCGTCGGCTTCGTCTACGGCACCGCGGGCACGGTCAACCTCGCGGAGCTGGCCGGCGCGGCGCAACGCGACGACGGCGTCGCGATCGCCGTCGCCGTGTGCCTCTTCGCGCTCGGCATCAAGGCCTCCGTGGTCCCGGTCCACGGCTGGCTCGCGCGCGCCTACCCCGCGACGTCGCCCGCGATCACCGCGCTGTTCTCGGGGCTCCACACGAAGGTCGCGATCTACGCGATCTACCGGGTCTACGCGGTCGTCTTCGACGGGGACGCGCGCTTCCTCTGGATCGGGGTGGCGCTCTTCAGCGCGACGATGGTGATCGGCGTGCTCGGGGCGGTGGGCGAGAACTCGACTCGCTCGATCCTCGCGTTCCACATGGTCAGCCAGATCGGCTACATCCTGCTGGGCGTCGCGCTGTTCACCGAGCTCGGCCTCACGGCCGGGATCTTCTACCTCCTCCACCACATGATCGTGAAGGCCTCGCTGTTCCTGTCGACCGGCGCGATCGAAGTTCGCTACGGCACCGGGCAGCTCGGAAAGCTGTCCGCGATCGCCCGAAGAGAGCCGCTGATCGCCGTGGCCTTCTTCGTCGCGGCGCTCTCGCTCGCCGGACTGCCGCCGTTCTCGGGGTTCGTCGCCAAGCTGACGCTGATCACCGCCTCGTGGGATGCGGACCAGGTCGTGGCGGCCGTGATCATGCTGGTCGTCAGCCTCGTCACCCTGCTCTCGATGCTGAAGATCTGGTCCGGCGTCTTCTGGGGCGCGGCACCCACGTCCGGCGAGTCCGAGCCGCCCGTCGCGTCGGTGCGCGGATCGCGGATCGGGCTCGCGCTCGCGGCGCCGGCGGTGCTGCTGGCGCTGGTGACGCTCGGGCTCGGGCTGGGCGGGGAGCTGCTCCTCGGCCTCTCCGAGACCGCCGCGCAGGGCCTCCTCGACCCGACGGCCTACCTCGAGGCGGTGAGCGGCTCGTGAGCTGGCTGAGCTGGCCGCTGAGGCTCGCGGTCTTCGGCGCGTGGTTCGCCAAGGAGCTGCTCGTCTCCAGCCTCGCGGTGCTGCACGACAACCTCACGCCCGGACAGGACTCGACGCCGGGCATCGTCCGGCTGCCGACGCGCTGCCTGACGGACGGGGAGGTCACGCTGCTCGCTGCCCTGATCACGCTGACACCCGGCACCCTCACGCTCGGGACTCAGACGACCGACGAAGACCCGACGCTGTTCGTCCACGGTATGTACTCCAGCGGCCCCGACGAGCTGCGCAGCGAGCTGCGAACGATGGAGGCCCGCATGCTGCACGCCGTCCGACGACGGGGAGGCCCCTCGTGATCGGCATCGACGTGGCGATCGTGATCGTCGCCGGCTCCTGTCTGGCCGCCGTGTACCGGATGCTGGCGGGCGCGGACGACGCCGATCGTGCGATCGCCGGGGACCTGCTGATGTTCGCGGTCGTCGGCCTGATCGCCCTGATCGGCGTGCGGACGGCCAGCGCATTCACGTTCGACATCGTGCTCGTCGCGGCGCTCGTGGGCTTCCTGGGCGCGTTGTCGTTGGCCCGTGCTCTGACCCGGGGGAAGCGATGAGTGCCGCCCTGAACGTGATCGGCAACGTCACCGCCGTCGTCGGCGCGCTGGTCGTCGCCACGGCCGCTCTGGGGGTCGTCCGGTTCCCCGACGCCTACACGCGGATCTCCGCGGTCGGCACCGCCGGGGGTCTGGGCGTGATCCTGGTCGTCACCGGCGCCCTGCTGGTCCAGCCGTCGATCCCGGACCTGGTCAAGGTCGCCGTGATCATCGTGCTCCAACTCGCGACGTCCGCGATCGGCACGATCGCGATAGCCCGCTCGGCCTACTTGACCCGTGCCCCGCTGCGACGGGCGAGATTCGACGAGCTGACCGATCCGCTGGACCAGGATCCCGAAGCCGAGGTCGCTGTCGCTCCTGACGACTCGGACGGAGACCGCCACCGGTAGTGCCCGCCGTGCAAGGGCGGCCCGGGGAAATCCTGCGCTCCCGCGAGGTTCGTCGCGTGACGTGCCATCGTCGGCGCATGGGGATCATCTCGGCCGCCGACACGCTGCTCGACCGCACGGTGGTCGCGGGCTACACCACCCCGGGACTCGCGCTGCGGCGACGAGCCCCCGGCTGGTCCGACGAGCTGCCCTCGATGACCGGTCGGACCGTGGCGATCACCGGCGCGACCTCGGGGATCGGCCAGGCGGCCGCGGCGCAGTTCGCCGCGCTCGGGGCGACGGTGCTGCTGCTCGTCCGCAACCGGGAGAAGGGCGCGGCCACCCGCGAGCGGATCGTCGCCCAGCGGGTCCGCGCCGGCGACGGGATCCCCGACATCCGCCTGGTCTCGTGCGACGTCGCCGACCTCTCGTCGGTGCGGGCGTGTGCCGACCAGCTGCGTGCCCGCGGCGAACCGCTGCACGTGCTGGTCCACAACGCCGGCGCGATGCCGCCGCACCGCGAGTTGTCGCCGGACGGAATCGAGCTGTCGTTCGCGACCAACGTCGTCGGCCCGTTCCTGCTGACCGCGCTGCTCGAGGAGCTGCTGGTCGAGAGCGCCCCCGCGCGGATCGTCACCGTCTCGTCGGGCGGGATGTACACCCAGCGGCTCGACGTCGAGGATCCGGAGGGCGAGCACCGCGGCTACAGCCCGTCGTCGGCCTACGCGCGGGCCAAGCGCGCCCAGGTCGTGCTCAACGAGCTGTGGGCCGAGCGGCTGCGCGGGATGGGCGTGGTCTGCCACGCGATGCATCCCGGTTGGGTCGACACCCCGGGGGTGCAGACGTCGCTTCCGGGCTTCCGACGGATCACCGCGCCGCTGCTGCGCAGTCCGGACGAGGGCGCCGACACGGTCGTCTGGCTCGGAGCGGCCCACGCGCCCGCCGGCCGGACCGGACTGTTCTGGCACGACCGGCGAGCACGACCGACGCACCGGATCCGCTGGACGCACGAGACGCCGGACGAGCGCCGACGACTGTGGGCACTCTGCCGCAAGTGGGCGGGGCTGCCGGTACCGGCCTGAGCGTCCGGGCAGCGCGCCGGCGGCGAGGCCGCTAGGTCGGCGGAGCGCTCGGCTCGTCCCGCAACGCTCGGATCCCGGCCGCCACGAACCGCAGCGCGCGCTCGACGATCACCATGGCGCGCTCGATGTCGTCGAACGGCACCGAGCAGTCCGGGGGCTCGGGCTTCTTGGCCTCGCCGAGCACGTTGAAGATCGCGAAGGTCGCGGCGGCGGCCATCCGCGGCTCGAGCTCGTCCGGCGAGGCGTCGAGGTCCCTCGCGATCGCCTCAGCGACCACCTGCTCGCCCTCGAGCATCATCGCCTGCTGGTGGGCGACCAGGCCCGGGTCGGCGGCGATCACGTCGCGCCGCTTGCGCTCCTCCTCGTCCTGCATCTTCCAGCCGGGCAACTCGCTCGAGATCCACTCGCGAATCGCATCGGCGGCGGTCTCGCCGGGCTGCCGGTCGGTCAGGCGGGTCCGCAGACCGTCGAAGGCGACGGCCCGGTCGGGGAAGACGAGCTCCTCCTTGGCGGGAAAGTACGAGGAGACCGTGCGCGGCGAGACGTCGGCCGCTGCGGCGATCTGGGCGATCGTCGTGTCGTGGAACCCGTGCTCGTGGAAGAGGTCGAGCGCAACCTTCGCGATCGTCTCGCGCGTGAGCTGCTTCTTCCGTTCCCGCAGCCCGTCGTGCGGGATCGAGCCCAAGGTCATGGTTCGACAGTAGCGCAAACCTGCATCGACAGCAAAAGTTAAGCAACTGTAACTCTGCATGACCTGCGAAGTTGCAGTCGCTGTGTTACTCTCCGCCGCGGCGCCGCGTCCCGGCGCGCCCCTGTCGTCCATCTGGAGCCCCATGTCTCTGCAGCTCGCGCGGTTGGCGCGCACGCTCTCCCACCATTGGAAGCGCAGTCTCATCGCCGCAATCGCGGTGATCCTGGTCCTCGGCGCCCTCGCCGGCACCGGCGGAACCCCCGTCGACGACTTCTCGATCCCCGGGACCGAGACCCAGCAGGCGCTGGACCTGTTCGAGGCCCACAGCCCCGAGAACGCCGGCACCGAAGGCACCGTCGTCTTCCGGGCGACCTCCGGGACCCTCGACGACGACGAGAACAGGACGGCGGTCGAGGGCGCCATCGAACGGATCCAGGCCCTGCCCGACGGAGACGGGAGCCCCGCCGTGCAGAGCCCGTTCGGGCCCGGCGGCGTGGTCAACCAGGACCGCACGGTTGCCGCCGTCAACGTCCAGTACACGACGCAGCCGACCGACATCGAGGCCGACGACGGCAAGGCGCTCGAGGACGCCGCCCGCACCGCCGAGGCCGGCGGCAACATCGAGGTCTCGGTGCGCGGCATGCTCGCCGACATCGCCGCCGAGCACCCCGTGCCGGTCGGCGAGCTGATCGGCGTCGCCCTGGCGATCGTCCTGCTGACGCTGCTCTTCCGCTCCGGCGCGGCGATGCTCGCCACGCTGGTCGGTGCGCTGCTCGGCGTGATGCTCGGCCAGATCCTGCTGGTGGCGCTGGCCAAGCCGCTCGGACTGCCCGACTTCGCGTCGATGATCGCGATGATGCTCGGCCTCGGCGCCGGCATCGACTACGCCCTGCTGATCATCGCCCGCTACCGCGAGCAGGTCGCCGACGGGGACAGCAGCCGCGACGCCGCCGGCAAGGCTGCCGCGACCGCCGGATCCGCGGTCGTCGCCGCCGGCCTGATCGTGATGGTCGCGATCGCCGGTCTGCTGGTGATCGGGATTCCGATGATCGGCAAGATGGGCGTGGGGGCCGCGATCGGCGTCGCCGCCGTCGTCGTCTCCGCGATCGCGATCCTGCCGATCATGATCGGCGCGCTGAAGCGCTGGCTCAAGCCGAAGAAGCACAAGCACGTCGAACCGTCCCCCGCGTTCGGCCGCTGGGCGACGATGGTCACCGGCCGCCCGTGGGCGACGATCGCCGTCGGCGTGATCCTGCTGCTGGTCTTCGCCGCCCCGATGACCCAGATGCGCCTCGGCCAGCCCGACGACGGCAACCAGCCGACGTCGAAGACCCAGCGCGTGGCCTACGACACCCTGAGCGAGGCGTTCGGCCCGGGCTACAACGGCCCGTTCGTGATCGCGGTCGATACGCCCGACGACGAGGCCGAGCAGCTCGGTGCCGTCAGCGAGGCGATGCTCGCCGCGGCGGCCGCCCAGGCCCCCGGCACGTCGGAGTCCGATCGTGAGCAGGCGATCGCCGCCGTCGAGGAGGCAAGCGCCGCCGCGCCGGAGACGATGCAGGCGCTCGGCGCGCTGCAGCAGGCGATCGCCGCCGACGACGGGATCGTCTCGGAGTCGGTGACCCCGGCGTTCCCGACCGCGGACGGCGGAGCCGCGATCATCCAGGCGGTGCCGACCTCGGCCCCGCAGGACGAGCGGACGAGCGACACGCTGAGCCGGATCCGGGGTGAGGTGATCCCGTCGGTCACGGCCGACACCCCGCTCGCCGACAAGGTCTACGTCGGCGGCGCCACCGCCGGATTCGAGGACTTCTCGAACAAGGTCGCGGATCGTCTGCCGGTGTTCATCGCGTTGGTGATCGGCCTCTCGGTGCTGCTGCTGATGGCCGCGTTCCGCTCGCTGTGGATCCCGCTGGTCTCCGCGATCTTCAACCTGCTGTCGGTCGGCGCGGCCTACGGCGTGGTGGTCGCGGTCTTCCAGGAGGGCTTCGGTGCCAGCCTGCTGGGGGTCGACAGTGGCGTACCGATCGTCTCGTTCATCCCGGTGATGATCTTCGCGATCCTCTTCGGCCTGAGCATGGACTACAACGTCTTCCTGCTCAGCCGCGTCCACGAGGCGTACAACGAGGGCCACGGTCCGCGCCAGAGCGTGATCGTCGGCGTCTCGCGGATCGGCAAGGTCGTGCTGTTCGCGGGCCTGATCATGGCGTCGGTCTTCCTGGCCTTCGTCACCCAGCCCGACGTGATCGCGAAGATGATGGGCCTGGGCCTCGGCCTGGCGATCCTGATCGACGTGATGATCGTCCGGTTGATGATCGCGCCGGCGGTGGTGACGCTGCTCGGCGACCGTGCCTGGTGGCTGCCGAAGTGGCTCGACAAGCTGCTCCCGAACGTCTCGCTCGAGGGCCACCTGGTCGAGGGTCTCGACGAGAAGGAGCGGACGCTCCAGGACCTCGAGGCCGACGCCGCGGCGGCCGGAATCCCGGAGTCCGAGCGCGAGGGCGACACGGCCAAGGTCTAGCCGACCCTTCCCCCCGCTCCGCCGCGTTCGGCGGCGAGAGCGCACTACGACGACGGGCCGCCGGTGGCAATACTCCACCGGTGGCCCGTCGTCGTTCTGCGCGCTCCTCCGGCGCCCTCGCTCCGGTGCGGGTCGAGTCAACGCTCGGCGTGCTCGAGCTCGTACCGGACCCGGACCGTCGCGCGGGACGGGTGCTGTTGATCGACGGCGACGTCCACGGCTACGTCGACCTCGACGATCCGACCCACCTGGAGCTCGACTACGTCGCCCGGATCGGCGGGGCGCTCGAGTCGATCGCCCCGCGCGGAGTCGAGCAGGACGTGCTGCACCTGGGTGGCGGCGCGTTCAGCCTGCCGCGGTTCCTCGCGAGCACCCGACCCATGGTCCGCCAGACCGTGGTCGAGCGTTCCGCCGCGGTGATCAAGCTGGCGGAGAAGCACCTGCGGCTGAAGCGCGGCGAGCGGCTGCGGGTCGTCTGCGGCGACGGCCGGACCACGGTCGAGCGCAGCCCCGACGTTCGCTGGGACACGGTGATCGGTGACGCGTTCGTCGGCGTCGCGACCCCGGAGGGGATGGCAACCGCGGCGTTCGCGAACGAGGTCCACCGCGTGCTGCGCCCGGGCGGGGTCTACCTGCTCAACGTGATCGACCAGCCGCCGTGGCCGGTCGTCGCGACCCAGGTCGCCCACCTCGCGGGCGCGTTCGCCCACGTCGCCGGCTTCGCCGGGCGCGAGGTCGCGCGCCGCCGCCACGCCGGCAACATGCTGCTCCTGGCGTCCGACGCGCCGCTGCCGCTCGACACGCTGGCCCGCCGGCTGGCCGGCGGCGCCCACCCGGCCGAGGTGCTGAGCGGCGAGCAGCTGGCCACGGCCTTCGGCTAGCCCGGAGTCGCGGCGACTGGTGTGCCGTTCAGCCGGTCGTCCCGGGCACACCGCACACCGGTGCGATCAGCCGACCGGCGGAAGCGTCTCGGTGACCCACCGGGCGATCGCCGGCACGTGGTGCGGCGCGATCTGGTGTCCGCCGTCGAAGTCCAGGACGGTCAGGTCGAGCCCGCCGTCGGCGACCAGCTGGCGGGCCTGCTCGGCGAACGCGTAGCCGATCACCGGATCCTGCCGGCCGTGGGCGTTGAGCACGCGAGTGCGCCCGGCGCGCGGGGCCAGGTCCGGCGCCCACCCGTCGACCGTCGGCACGAACCCCGACAGCCCGAGGATCCCGGCGACCACGGGGCGCTCCCCGCTCAGGCCCGTGGCGTGACTCATCACCGAACCCATCGAGAAGCCGCCGAGGATCGTTCGCTCCGGCGCGATCCCGGTCCGGTCCCAGAGCGCGTCGTGGAACGCCGCCAGCGCGCGGAACGACGTGGCAAAGGTGTCGGGATCGGGGAAGCCGACCTGCGGCACCACGTACCAGTGCTTGCCCGGCCACCCCGGCACTCGCAGCGGCGCTCCCGGCGTCACGACGTGCAGCCGGCGGTCGGGGTCGAGCACGTCGGCCAGTCCGAGCAGATCGTGCTCGTCGGACCCGCGACCGTGGTGGAGCACCAGCAGGCCGTCGGCGTCGCCGTCGGCGAGTCGCTCCTCGAACACGAGGGTGGGGACGTCAGGGTCGGCCATCGAGGATCACTCCGAACATAGTTGCCCGAACAACCATATCACCGGACGGGGCGGCCCCGGAACGACGTGGGCCCCGGTCGCCCGGGGCCCATGGTGCGCGATCGCCCCCCGCGTGCCGTCAGCGCCGCCGGCGCTCAGGCGCTCGCCGGTACCTCGATCTCGCGCTTGAGGATCTTGCCGGTCGGCCCCTTCGGCAGGGCGTCGACGATCCAGACCTGGCGCGGGTACTTGTAGGCGGCGACCTGCTCCTTGACGAACTCCTGCAGCTCGTCGGGCGTGACCTCCACCCCCGGCTTCAGGCCGACCGCGGCCCCGATCTCCTCGCCGAGGTCGTCGTGCGGAATCCCGACCACCGCCGCCTCGGCGACGGCGGGATGCTCGTAGAGGACCTCCTCGATCTCGCGCGGGTACACGTTGTAGCCGCCGCGGATGATCAGGTCCTTCTTGCGGTCGACGATGAAGTAGAAGTCGTCCTCGTCCTTCTTCGCCATGTCGCCGGACGAGAACCAGCCGTCGGGCGAGATCGCCGCGGCCGTCGCCTCGGGGTTCCTCCAGTAGCCCTTCATCACGTTGGGCCCCTTGATCTGGAGCTCGCCGACCTCGCCGACCGGGACCTCGGCGCCGTTGTCGTCGACGACGCGCAGCTCGACGCCCTCGATCGCGACCCCAATCGACCCGGGCTTCTGCGGCAGGTCCACCCGGCTGAACGACGCCACCGGCGACGTCTCGGAGAGCCCGTAGCCCTCGAGGATCGGCGTGCCGAACGCCTCGGTCACCCCGCGCAGCACCTCGACCGGCAGCGAGGAGCCGCCGGACACGAACAGCCGCAGCGAGCTGGTGTCGAACGACTCGCGCTCGGGGTGGTGCAGGACCGCGCCGTGCATCGTCGGCACGCCCATGAAGATCGTCACCCCGTCGCGCTGGACGACCTCCAGCGCCTCGGTCGGGTCGAACCGCGGCAGCAGCGTGACCTCGGCGCCGACGGCGACCGAGACGTTGAGCGCGCAGGTCTGTCCGAAGACGTGGAAGAACGGCAGGCCGCCGAAGAAGACGTCCTGCTCGGTCGGGTTGAACAGCCCGATCGAGGCCTCGACGTTGCTGCCGATGCTGTGGTGCGTCAGCTCCGCGCCCTTCGGCTGCCCCGTGGTGCCGGACGTGTAGAGGACCACGGCGGTGTCGTCGGGATCCTTGTGGACGACCTCCTCGATCGGATCGGCCGCGCCGACCTTCTGCGCGATGTCGGTCGGTTCGACCAGCAGCACCTCGGCACCGTCGACCTCGGCCGCTCCGCCCTCGGCCGATTCCGCGAAGCCGTGCCAGGCGAGCAGCAGCTTGGCCCCGGAGTTCTCCAGGTAGAAGGCGACCTCGCGCTTGGACAGCAGCGGGTTCATCGGCACCACGATCGCACCGAGCCGCAGCGCGCCGTAGTAGGCGAGCGGGAAGTGCGGCACGTTGGGAAGCATGATCCCGACGCGGTCGCCCTCCTCGACCCCGAGCGAGCGGAGCAGGCCGGCGACCCGCTGGCTGCCCGCCTCCAGCGCGGCGTAGGGGACGGCGGCCTCGTCGAGCCGGATCGCGATCCGTTCCGGGTGCTTCGCGGCGGTCGTGGTCAGCAGGGTCGCGAGGTTCGCATTGGCGGCCATACCCGCATCCTGTCATCCCGCCAGCCCTTTGTGCACGTTTTTGTCCAACGCCCGGTGCGCGAGGACGTCGCACGATCGATGCGTCAGGCCCCGTAGAGAATCTCAGCGGATCTGACTAAGATTCTTGCAGTCGCGGTGACGACCGTGCTACGGTTTCACCAGCAACAGTTGACGACTTCAACTACAAGGCCGTGACGCACATGCCCAGCACCCTGCTCCTGATCCCGCTCGACGATGGCGTCGTCTTCCCGACGATGGACGTGACCCTGCCGATCGACCCCGGGACCGAGGACCGCGTGCTGCTCGTCCCCCGGATCGACGGGGAGTTCGCCGCCGTCGGCACGATCGCCCGGGTCAAGCGCCGGGTCCGCCTGCCCGGCGGTGGCCAGGGCGCGCTCTTCGAGGGCGAGGCCCGCGGCGTCGCCGGTGCCGCCGAGACCGGAGCCGGCGGTGACCTGCGCGTGTCCGTCGAAGAACACCCCGACGACGTCCCGGTCGACGGCCACACCCGCGACCTGACCCGCACGCTGCGCGCCACGATCGAGGAGATCCTCACCGTACGCGGCGACGACGGCTCGGTCGCATCGGTGCTGCGGGCGATCAAGGAGCCCGGCCAGCTGGCCGACTCGCTCGGCTACGACCCGGAGATCACGACCGAGCAGAAGGTCGAGCTGCTGACGACGCTCGACGTCACCGAGCGCCTGGAGAAGGCGATCGCGACGATGCAGGAGCGGCTCGGCGACCTGCAGCTGCGCCAGAAGATCCGCGAGGGCGTGGAGTCCGGCGCCCAGAAGCAGCAGCGCGAGTACCTGCTGCGCAAGCAGATGGAGTCGATCCGCAGCGAGCTGGGCGAGGACGACGGCTCGGTCGTCGACGAGTACCGTGAGAAGATCGCCGCCGCCGGCATGCCCGACGACGTCCGTGAGCAGGCCGAGAAGGAGCTGTCGCGGTTCGAGCGGATGGGCGGCGAGGGCTCGGGTGAGGCCCAGATGATCCGCAACTACCTGGACTGGCTGCTGGCCGTGCCGTGGGGCGAGCGGTCCGAGGAGAACCTCGATCCGGTCCACGCCCGGGAGGTGCTGGACGGCGATCACTTCGGGCTGGACGACGTCAAGGACCGGATCGTCGAGTTCCTGGCGGTCAAGCAGCTGCGCGCCGACCGTGGCCTGGACAGCGACGTCTCGTCGTCCACCCGGCGCCGCGGCGGCGGCTCGATCCTGACCCTGGCCGGGCCTCCCGGCACGGGCAAGACGTCGATCGGCGAGTCGATCGCCAAGGCGACCGGCCGTGAGTTCGTGCGGATCGCGCTCGGCGGCGTGCGCGACGAGTCCGAGATCCGCGGTCACCGCCGCACGTACATCGGTGCTCTGCCGGGCCGCCTGGTCCGCGCCCTGCGCGACGCCGGGACGATGAACCCGGTGGTCCTGCTCGACGAGGTCGACAAGCTCGGTGCCGACTGGCGCGGGGATCCGTCGGCCGCGCTGCTCGAGGTCCTCGACCCGGCCCAGAACCACAGCTTCCGCGACCACTACCTCGACATCGAGGTCGACCTCTCGCAGGTGCTGTTCCTGGCCACCGCCAACAACCTGGAGACGATCCCCGCGCCGCTGCTGGACCGGATGGAGGTGATCCCCTTCGACGGCTACACCGTGGCCGAGAAGACCGCGATCGCCCGCGACCACCTGGTGCCGCGCCAGCGAACCGCCAACGCCCTGCACGACGACGAGGTCGCGATCGATGACGGCATCCTGCGGACGGTCGTGGACGAGTACACCCGCGAATCGGGAGTGCGTCAGCTGGAGCGCCAGATCGGCACGCTCCTGCGCAAGACCGCCACGAAGATCGCATCGGGCGAGGTCGAGCAGCGGCCGGTCGTGATCGACCTGGACGCGGTCCGCGACGCGCTCGGCCGGCAGAAGGTCTTCCACGAGGCGGCGGCCCGCACCGCCGTGCCCGGAGTGGCGACCGGCCTGGCCGTGACCGGCACCGGCGGCGACGTGCTGTTCGTCGAAGCCTCCCGGATCCCCGTGAGCGGCAGCAAGGGCTCCCTGGTCCTGACCGGTCAGCTCGGCGACGTGATGAAGGAGTCCGCGCGGATCGCCCTGACCTGGGTCCGTGCCAACGCCGACCGCCTCGGCATCGACCCGGCCAAGTTCGAGGATGCGGAGTTCCACGTCCACGTGCCGGCCGGAGCGATCCCCAAGGACGGTCCGTCCGCGGGCATCACGATGGTCACCGCGCTGACGTCGCTGCTGACCGGTCGCCCGGTCAAGCACACGGTCGGGATGACCGGCGAGGTCACGTTGCAGGGCCGAGTACTGCCGATCGGCGGCCTGAAGCAGAAGAGCCTGGCCGCCCATGCCGCCGGCCTGACCGACATCGTGATCTCCGAGCGCAACCGGGGCGACCTGGACGACGTGCCTCAGGAGGTCCGCGACGCGGTCACCTTCCACCCGACGATGAGCCTCACCGAGGTGCTCGACGTCGCGCTGGAGGAACGGGTCGCCGAGCCGGTCGTCCACTAGTCCGGCGGTTCGGGCCCACGTGCCCCGGCGTCGAGTCGGGGCGGGCGGGACGCCGTGTCATCGTGCTCCGGCTGGCGGGAGGCCGGCCGGAGCACGCTCGTCCGGACGTTGGACACCGGGCATCGCCCCGCTGGTTCGACGAGGCACGGCAACCGTTCCGAGTGCCGGTGCGGCGCTGTCGTCCGCCTCGGCGGACGCTTGAGGACGGGCCGTTGCCAGCCGCGACCTGCTGGTAGCGTCACATCATGGCCACGCCTGATGCGCCCCACGTCGATCCGCAACCCTCCGCGCAGACCGACGACATCGTCAACCTCTGGGCGAAGGAGGACTCGTCGGACTTCGCGTACTTCGAGGCTGCCGAGTCCGACGACTGGGTCGGCGGGTTCTGGGCACCTACTTCGCCGTTCCAGCGGCTGTTCGCCGAGCTCGACCTCGAATCGGTGCTCGAACTCGCAAGTGGCCAGGGCCGTCACTCCGCTCAGTTCGTGGATCGTTGCGGACGCCTGGTGCTGACCGACACGTCGCGGCCGGCCCTCGACTTCGCCGAGCAGCGGTTCGCCGGCAATCCGCGGGTCTCGACGGTCCAGTCACTCGACGGGATGACCATCCCGCTGCCCACCGAGCAGGGCCAGTTCTCGACCGTCTTCAGCTTCGACGCGCTCGTCCACTTCGAGCTGGAGTGCATCGCCAGCTACCTCGGCGAGATCGCCCGGCTGCTGCGCCCCGGCGGCCGTGCCCTGCTCCACCACTCCAACTACACGGCCAACCCCGGCGGCACGATCCAGGAGAACCCCTCCTGGCGCAACTTCATGAGCCTCGACATCATGGCCCACCTGGCCTCGCGTCGGGGCCTGCACGTGGTCGTCCAGCAACCGGTCAACTGGCAGCTGCGCGCGTCCGACGGCCTCACGCTGCTGGAGAAGCCGCACGGTTGAGCCACGCGGGCACCGGCACGGCTGTGCCGGTGCTTCCCGCTACGACGCGTCAGCCTCCGTGGGACGCTGCGCGAGCACGAGCACGATGTCGCTGTTGGCGGGCCGATTGAGGATCGGGATCCCAAGCCACAGCCCGACGAACCCGATCACGGTCATCGGCGACGGACGGCGGTCGACGTGGATCCGTTCCCATAGGCCTTCGCGCACCACGACGGTCAACGGCTGCACCAGACGCACCTCCAGGCCGTGGCGCGCGATCATCGATGCGAGCGCGCTCGGCACGAAGTAGTGCATATGCGGACTCGGCAGTCCGTACTGCCAGAACCGCTTGAAGGGACCGCGCACACCGACCCGGGCAAGCAGGCGCGCAGCACGGTACCCGAGTCCTTGGGCGCTGGGGATGTTGACGCTCAGCACGCCGCCCGGAAGCAGGTGCTCCGCGCAGGCCGCGACCGCAGCGTCGGCGTCAGGCACGTGCTCGAGGACGTCGTTGAACGTGATCGCGTCGAACCGCTCGTCAGCACCCAGTGCGTCCGGAAAGTACCCGATGCGCACGGTCTGGCCTGCCGCCCGGGACTGCTCGGCGAGCCCGGCCTCAGGTTCCACGCCCTCCGCCGACGCGCCGCGTGCGCGCGCCGCTTCGAGGAACCAGCCGTGCGCCGATCCGACGTCGAGCACGCGCGCGTCCTGCAACGGCCGGATGCTCGCGATCTCGTCGAGGATCCGCGCGTTGTTCGCATCCCGGAGGTCCTTGAGACCCGTGTGCCGTGCCTCCGTGTCGATCCGGTCTTGCAGCTGCGCGGACTCGATCTCCGGCTCCAGTACGGAGCGCCAGCTTCCACACGCCGCGCAGCGGCCGACCCACGGCACGCTCCACTGCTCCACCGGCCCGGCGCACGCCCCGCACGGGGCTCCGAGTCCTCGATCGTCCTGGCGTTGTGTGCTTCCGTCAGGCATGTAGCCCACCTCGTTGTCGTGTTCCGAGCCACGGCCCGAACGTTGCTCGTCCCCCGAGCGGCCGACCGGCGGCCCCTCGTCACTCACTTCCAGCCAGTCCCGACGACTCGGCTCCAGCCCGCTGCGAGGCTGAGCTCTTCGGCATCAGCTCGATCGCCAGGAGCACGCGCAGGACGTACCAGGCGCTGGCGATCGCGCCCGCACTCGCGGCTCCGGCCTGACGCTCCTCCATCTCGACGCGAAGCTCGACGACTTGCGCCCCTTCGCGTCCGGCGATGACCAGGGCCTCAACGGTGTCGCCCAAGTACTCGGTCGGATAGTCACGGACGAAGCTCGCCAGCAGCCGCGGACCGATGGCCCGGAACCCCGACGACGCATCGGTGATCTCGACGCCGAGGGCCGCGCTCGCTCGGCGGGCGAGCAGGCGCATCGCGATCCGCCGGGTCCGGCTCACCGCGAAGGTCGCGGGACCATCGACGAAGCGACTGCCGACGACCATATCGGCCCCGGTCTCGTCCATCCGCCGGAGCAGGTCCGGGACCTGGAACGGATCGTGCTGACCGTCCGCGTCGACCTGGACGACGGTGTCGTACCCGGTCGACGCTGCGTACCGGAACCCGCAGCGCAACGCGCCCCCGACGCCCACGTTGTTCGGCATCTGGAGCACCGTCGCACCCGCAGCGCGTGCGCGCTCCGCCGTGCGGTCCTGGGACCCGTCGTCGATCACGCAGGCGTCGAAGCCCGCAGCGCGAACGCGCTCGACGACTGCTCCGACCGACGCCTCCTCGTTCAGCGCGGGAACGACGACCAGCACCCGCCGCATCATCGCTCGCGCTCCGCCGGCTCGACCTCGGGGTCCGGCTGCTTCTCGGTCCCCTCCCGCTGTTGTTCCAGCGCCATCACCCGTCGCTCGAGCAGCGCGCTGTACTCCCCGAGGTTCTGCGCAACGCGCTGCATGCCGGAGACCGAGATCGACAGCTGCACGCAGATCAACCCGAGGCAGACGATGAACACGCCCAGCGAGAAGCCGGTCGGTGTCATCCCGTACTCGCGCACATGGTCCGCCAGCATCTCTAGCAGCGGAGCGCCGACGATCGCCAGCAGCGACGCGACCGACCAGCCGATGCCGTAGCGGATCGTCAGCAGCCGCGCACGCACCAGCCGCACGGTCGACGTCAGCAGCATGACGCCGCCCAACATGATCAACAACGCGTGGATGCTCATGAGACCCTCAAGGCTGGTGCCATGCCGCGCCGGGCCAGCAGGTAGGCGCCCGGCAAGCCGGCGACGAACAATGCAGCGACGGTGGCCAACGACACGAGCGTCGCGTCGGTCGCCGAGATCCCGACGCCGGCGAGCAGCGCGACGTAGCCACCTTCGCGGATGCCGAACCCCGCCACGGACAACGGAATCAGCATGGCAAGCGTGACGAGAGCGACAGCCACCGCTGCCATCGGGAAGCTGAGGTCGATCGAGAAGGCGCGGGCGAGCGCGCACGTCTGGAGCACGATCAGCACCTGGAAGATCACGCTGGCCGCCAGGACCCCGACCGTGACCCCGGGGCGCCGCCAGCACGCCACCAAGACGATCCGCAGCTCGACGAGCCACCCCGCGATCCGCTCGGGTATCCGCGCGGCCGCCCAAGGCGGTGGCCGGAGCAACAGCACGCCGAGGGCAAGCGTCCCGGCCACGCAGAGACCGCCGACGGCGAGCAACGCCGTGGCCTGTCCCGCCGGCACAGCGCCCGGGTCGACGAGCCACGCAAACACCGCGACCGCGATCAGCCCGGCAAACGCGGCAGCGCGGTCCACCACGACCGTGATCACGGTCAGTCCCAGCATCCGTCCGCGTCGGGCGACCAACAGCGCGCGGGCAACATCGCCGCCGACGTTGGTGGGCAGGAACGTGCTCCCGAACGTCGAGATCGCGTAGACGCGACCGAGATCCCGATAGCCCAGCCGGATTCCCGCGACCCGCAGCAGGGCCTGCCACCTCAAGGCACCGGCGATCAACGCCAGCATGAGCAACGTGATCGCGACCGCCACCCATCCTGGCTGGCCGCCCGAGATCCGCCGGCCCAATGCTCCCCACTCGATCTGAGTCGCGACGATCGCAAGCAGGCCCGCCGTAACCAGCACCCGGATCCATAGCGAGCGGGCAGCGAAGCTCGCCCAACGGAGGAGCATGGTCGCGCCGAGCCGGTAACGGGGAACGCTCACGCGCGCTGCGCCTTCGCGGTCCGGTCGACGCTCGGCATCGAGGAGCGCCGAGCCGAAGCCAGACCCGAAGGCCTGCCCTCTCGACGTCGCGGGTCGGCGATCGCCCCGTGATCCGGCTTGAACGTCAGCGGCACGGAGATCTACCCTAACGGCACGGCACGGACAGCCGCTCCACGCATCGGCCGTGCCAACGCGGAGTCCCGAGGCCGATCGCGCTGAGCATCACCCGGCCACCGGCGTCTCGACATCACCCGTGACGCCGCTGCTCGACGCCGGTTCCGGATCCGCTGCGAGGCTCCGGTCCCGGTCCGCACGGCTGCGCGCCAACCGCACTGCCGCCAGTTCGACGCCGAGCGCCGCCACCGCCAGCAGCGCGCCGAACGCCGGCAGCGTGTAACGCGCTACGTACATGTTGAGAGCGGTCGATCCGACGAGCACCGCGAGCGCGCAGAGCAACACGAAGCTACTCCGCCAACGCAGCGCCCCCCGGGCCAGTGAGACCGCGACGATGCCGAGTAGCAGCAGCACCCCGAGGTGGCCGCTCTGGACGGTCGTCAGCTCCTGGTAACGGCCGATCAGGTTGAGGGTCGAGTCGCGGGTACCGATCGGCGAGAACCAGGTCTCCAGCGACTGCCGGAAGCCGTCTCGGGTCTCCTGGTCGATCGGTCGATCGAGCTCGAGCTCGTCCCAGCCGGCCCCGCTGTACGGCCGCTCGTAGCCGAAGTTCGGGACGAAGAAGCGACCGGTGTCCACCGCAACGGCCTTGAGGTAGTCGAACGGCTGGCTGCGAAGCACGCCGAGAGCGAACTCGCGTAGCTGCTCGTCGCCCTCGGGCATCCCACCGAAGCGTTCAACGGCAGGCCCACCGGCGAACCGCCAGTAGTCGGGCCCGGCCCGCTCGTGGCTGGGCGCCGTGGGGCAGAGGAACCGCAGGTCGCGCGGCGGGTCGCTCCGCTGGCAGTCCGCGAACGCCGCCACCCGGCCGTAGAGGACCCATCCCTGAGCGCTCTTGCCCACCACGGGGATCCCCGCGGTGCTAGAGACGGCCAGCGCGACCCCGGCGATCACGGCGACCGTCGCGCCTGCGGCCACCGCCGCTTTGCCGACGTCGCGGCGGCTCGGGCGAGCCACGAGCATCGCCAGCACGATCAACGCGACCACCGGGAGCGCGACCGTCTTGACGGCGACCGCCGCGCCCATCACACAGCCGAGCAGGGCGGCGTCGCGCCACGAAC
>JBQGEK010000409.1:0-4385 GCA_052039575.1 Patulibacter sp.
CTGGTTGTGGCCGTTGGGTACGCTGTCCGGGTTGGCGCTATGGGCGCCCGTGACCCGGCCGGCGTCGCCGTCGACGTCGACGACCGCCTTCAGCGCGATGCCGTCGGGACAGCCCGGGAACGGGTCGAGCGTGGTCTCACCGACGACGCGGCCGGACGGCAACGCGCGGATCGCGTCGGCGGTGATCCGCTCCGAGTAGTCGAGCCACTCGACCACGAACCGCTTGACCGTGGCGACGCCGAACTTGGCGCAGAGCTGCTTCAGGCGCCGCTCCGCGAGTCGCGCGGCACCGAGCTGCGCCAGGTAGTCGCCGTACCACGTGTCGAACGCACGGATCCGGCGCTCGCACTGGCGGATGATGTCGGGTACGTCGCGGTAGTCGTCCTGGACGCGGACGCACGGGAAGATCAGCGCGCCCTCCTCGTAGACGTCCTTCGCCATCGGCATGTAGGTGGTCGGAAGCGCATTGCCGCAATCGACCTGGTGCGCCTTGACGACGGCACTGAACAGGTGCTCGCCGTCGACGAACACCGGCACGATGATCTGGTGGTCGGCGGCGTGGGAGTTGCCGCGGTACGGGTCATTGTGGAGGAACGCGTCGCCCTCGCGGAAGTCCGGATGCAGCTCCGCCATCGCGGCGCAGCTGAGTCCGGCGCCGTAGACGTGGACCGGCAGGCCCTCGGGCGAGGAGAGCATCTCGTGCTGGGCGCTGACGACGCTGCAGGAGAAGTCCTTCGCGGCCATCGTCGTCGAGCGCGCCGCGCGCACGACGGTGTTGGTCATCTCGCGGGTGATGCTGTCCAGGCGATTGGCCATCACGACCAGCGTCGTGGTGTCGAGCTTGGTGTCGAGCACGGGGAACCTTTCGGTGGGTGGGTGGAATCAGTTCGGTGGGGCGTCGCCGCGGACGATCGCGGCGAGTTGCGGTTCGCTGACTGCGGCGCTGGGGCCGTCGTGGACGACGCGGCCGGCGCGCAGGACGACGATCCGGTGGCAGACCGCGATCAGCTGCTCGAGGTCGGACGAGCAGACGACGACTGCGGTGCCTTCGGCGGCGGTCGCGACCACGCGCTCGAGGATCTCCCGGCGCGCTCCGGCGTCCACGCCCTGGGTCGGCTCGTCGAGCACGAGCACCTGAGGGCGGCGCTGCAGCCACTTGGCCAGCACGACCTTCTGTTGGTTCCCGCCGCTGAACGCGGACGCCGGCAGCGCCGGGTCAGCGGGGCGCACGAGGAACTCCGCCATCAACCGCGTCGCGGCCGCCCGCTCACGCCGCGGCCGGAGTACGACGCCCGCCCTGGCGTACGTGCCGAGCACGGGCAGCGAGAGGTTCTCCCAGGTCCGGGCGTCTGGCCACAGGCCGTCGCGGCGGCGGTTGCCGGGGACCAGGGCGACGCCGGCTCGCAGCGCCGCCCGCGGCCCGGTGGCCAGGACGTCGCCGTCGACGTGGACCTCGCCACGGCGCTCGACCGCGCCGGCGATCAGTCCCGGCAGCTCCTCGTGTCCCTGGCCGGTCAGGCCGGTCACGCCGACGATCTCGCCGTCGGCTACGCCCAGGTCGATCCCGCGCACCGTCTCGCCGGTCACGCCGTCGAGGCGGAGCCGCGTGTGCTCACCCGGCGCGTGCTCGGGGTGCGGGTAGAACCGCTCAAGACGGCGACCGAGCATCAGCTCGGCGAGCGTCTCCTCGTCGGGCCCCGCCGCGTCGGCGGTCGCCGTGACCCGTCCGTCGCGGAGCACGGTCAGGCGGTCGGTGACGGCGAGCACCTCGGCGAGCCGGTGGCTGATGAAGACGACCGCGTCACCGCGGTCGGCGATCCGGCGCATCAACTCCAGCACCTGATCGGTCTCCTTCGGCGGCAGCGAGGCGGTCGGCTCGTCGAGCAGGAAGACCCGCCGCGCCGCGCCCATGCGCTCCAGCGTCCGGTGCGCGCGGGCTACCGCGACGAGGGTGCGCTGCGCCGGCGTGAGCGTCGCGAGCGGGCGCTCGGGGTCGACGGCCAATCCGAGCTCGTCGAGCAGCTGACGGGTCCGCCGCCGTTCCTCGCGCCAGTCGACGCGACCCCACGGCCGGCGTCCGTAGCCGACCGCGATCCCGACGTTCTCGACGACCGACATCGCGTCGACGAGACCAAGATCCTGGTGGATCACGGCGATCCCGAGCTCCTCCGGGCGTTGGACCGGCCACGTGATCGGCCGGCCCCAGACCTCGCCCGTCGCCCGGCGGTGCGGGGCGTGGACGCCGGTCAGGATCTTGATCAAGGTCGACTTGCCGGAGCCGTTCTCGCCGAGCAGCCCGTGGACCTCTCCGGCGGCGACCTCGAAGCTCACGTCGTCGAGCGCCCGGGTGGCGCCGAAGCTCCGGGAGACTCCGGTGACGCGTAGCGCGGTCGTCATGACGACCCCCGGGCCCGTGGCCCGAGCACCCGGGCAGCGACCACCGCCACGACGAGCGCGACGCCGTTGAACACGTCGGCGACCCAGAACTCGGCTCCCATCATCTGCAGCCCGGTGATGCCGACGGCCAGCAGGTAGACCGCGATCAGCGTTCCCAGCGCGTTGAACCGCCCGATCTGCAGTGCGGTGGCGCCGAGGAACGCGGCGGCGAACGGCTGCAGCAGGTACTGCGGTCCGACGCTCGGATCCATCGCGCCGAGCGCGCCGATCAGCAACACGCCGGCGAGCGCGCTGAGCACGCCCGACCCGACGAAGGCAAGCGCGCGCACGCGCCGGACCGGGACGCCGGCCAGCCGGGCCGCGTCGCGCCCACCGCCGACGAAGAGCAGGTAGCGCCCCGCCGGGGTGCGTTCGTAGAGGAACCAGAGGCCGCCGACGAGCAGCCAGCCGATCAGCACGCTCAGCGGAAGCCCGCCGATCTCCGCGGTGACGAGGTCGCTGAGTCCGGAGGGAAAGCCGGTCAGCACCTCGCTCTTGGTGACGGCGTAGGTCAGGCCGCCGATGCCGGTCATCGTCGCGAGCGTCGCCACGAACGCGTCGATCCCGACGATGACCACCAGCGTGGCGTTGATCGCGCCGACCAGGGCGCCGACGGCGACCGCGGCCAGCACCGCCACGACGACGGGTGCCCCGCCGAGCAGCAGCTGGGCGGCGACCGCGCCGGCGAGTCCCATGGTCGCGGCGATCGAGACGTCGAAGTCGCCGGCCCGCAGCGGCAGCGTCGCTGCGATCGCGAGCACGACCATCGTCGCCTGCGAGGTCAGGATCGCCCGCAGGTTGTCGCCGGTGGCGAACGTCTCCGGCCGGAGGATCGAGAACGCGACCACCATCGCCACCAGCACCCCGACGATCGCGTAGCGACCGGCGAGGTCCCGGGTGGCGATCCGCGGCCGGGCCCGCGGGGCTTCGGGGTCGTCGGTCAGCGACGCCATGCCTCGCCCCACTGCTCTTCGAACCCGTCGTAGGCCGGGAAGAGGTTCGCGCCCTGCTCACCGACGTTCGTCTCGTCGATCAGCCGCACCGGGACCACCAGGTCCGACGGTTCCTCACCGAGCGCGCCCCGCGCGACCTGGTCGAAGCCGACCCACCCGAGGATCGACAGCGGGGGCAGTGCCCCGTCGGCGACCTGCCCGCGGCCCTCGCGGATGAACGCGAGGTTGGTGTCGACGCCGTCGTGGCCGACGATCTTCACGTCGCGGCCGGCAGCGGCCGCGGCCGGCTGGAGGTAGGTCACCGCGGCGTCCAGCACGGGGAGGAGGTAGTCGGTCTTCGCGTTCTGCTGCAGTGCGGCGCGGGCTCGCGATCCGAGCGTGGTCGCCATCGTGGCGGTGTCGATGTTCAGCGTCTCCGCCGAGCAGTCCGAGCACAGCTCCTCGACCCGGGCGACCGCCCCGTCCATCATGTCCTTGTGCAGCGGCAGTAGCTCGGACCCGAGGATCAGCGGCGAGCCCTGGCACTCGGAATCGGCGAGCACCCAGTCGGCGAGCATCCGGCCCGAGCCGGTCGCGTCGAAGGTCGCGTGGGCGAAGATCCCGTCCGCGAGCGGTGCTTCGGCGCTGCCGTTGAACGAGTCGACCACGGTGATCCCGCGCTGGGTCGCTCGGGCGAGCGGGGCCTTGAGCACCTCGGGCGGGATCGAGAGCAGCAGCAGGCCGTCCGCCCGTTGGGCGATCGCCTGCTGGACGCCGTCGGACCAGCGCTGGACCTGACCCTTGCCGTCGAACACGGTCGCCCGCGCACCGGCGGCCTCGGCGGCGGCCTTGTAGCCGGCGGCGACGTCCGCGGTCGCCGGGGTGTTGACGGCGAGGATGATCCAGAACGACTTGCCACGCAGCTGCGCGATGTCGAGCGGCCCCGGCGTGATCAGCTCGGGTTCCTGCCGGGCGGTCTCGACCGCCTGGCGCGCTTGCGTCACGCACGCCTCCCGG
>JBQGEK010000410.1:0-4231 GCA_052039575.1 Patulibacter sp.
GCGGGTGCCCTCGACGTTGAGGGTGTGGTTGCGCTCCTCGTCGGCCGTCCTGTCGGAGATGGCGGCCAGGTGGAAGCGGTGGTCGAGCTGACCGCGGTGCTCGTCGACCCAGCGGTGGTCGACGCCCATCGCCGGCGACTCGAGGTCGCCGGCGACGACCTTGACGCGCTTGCGGGCTCCGTCGGGCCACTCGTCGAGCAGGCGCTCGACCTTCGGGAGGGAGCGGTCGCGGACGACGATGTGCACGTCGCCGTCACGTTCGCTGAGCAGTCGGTGGACGAGATGCCGGCCGATGAATCCTGTCGCTCCCGTGACCACGTACGTCATCTGCGTCCTCCGTCCGGCCGGATGGTCCCGAGCGCCACCCGTTCGGGGGAGCGTAGCCGAGCCGTGCGAGCAGCGGAAGGTGAGAAACGCTCCTGCCCGGTGGCGATCCGGTGGACCGCGTCGCCGGTGCTGCCGCTGGTGCGGCTGCGGTCTACCAGCCGAGGCGCTTGTCGGCCGTGGCCGAGCGACCCTTGGCGGCGGCGAGGCGGGCGCTCTTGCGCTTGTCGAGGCGCCACTGCAGCAGCGACATGATCGTGACGAAGGCGGTGATCGCGACGAGGAACGTGAAGCCGAACGTCGTGACCTGCATGTCGTTGTTCTCGCCCAGCGTGCCCGTGCCGCCGTCCAGCTTCGGGTAGTCGTTGGCCATCGCCGTGCCAGCGGTAACCGCGAGGGTCGAGATGAGGGTCCCGAGGACGACGAGGATGCGGCGCATAGACCGGCAATCGTATAGAACGTTCCCGATGCACGGATTGCAGCGGGAACGGACCCCGAGCGGCACGGAGATTCTGCGCCTCGATCGTCCGGAGCGGCGCAACGCGCTCGACCGCGAGACCCTCCGTGCACTGCTCGACGCGCTGCACGGGATCGCGGCCGATCCGGACGTGCGGGTCGTCGTGCTGTCGACGACGTCGACCGCGGCGCTGTGTGCCGGCGCGGACGTCGGCGAGCAGCTCGACCGGGCCGGCGGGATCGAGCGGATGGAGCTGTTCGCGCAGCTCTACCAGGCGGTCACCGACCGGCCGGTGCCGACGGTGGCGGTTTGCGTCGGCAACGTCGTCGGAGCCGGAGCGGAGCTCGTCGCGGCGTGCGACCTGCGGGTGGCCGGCGGCAACGTGCGGTTCGCCTGGGCGGGCGCCAAGCTGGGCGTGCCGGTCGGTCCCGCGCGGCTGGTGCCGCTGGTCGGTCTCTCGCGGGCCAAGGAGCTGATCTTCACCGGCCGGACCGTCGCCGCGGACGAAGCCGTGCGGATCGGTCTCGTCGAACGGGTCGTCGGTGAGAGCGAAGCGGAGGCCGGGGCGCTCGAGCTGGCCGAGCAGCTCGCCGCGCGGCCCGACGACGGGATGCGGCGGCTCAAGCAGATGTTCCGCGACTACGAGGACCTCTCGGGGCGTACCGCGCGCGAGAACGTGACGCTGCTCGACTGGCAGCGGTTCGGCCAGGGCCTGCCCCAGGGCGCCGGGCGGGACTGAGGCACGGTGGGGCGGTTCGCCGTCGCACGCGCGTCGAGGAACCTCCCCGGCCGGGCCGGCCACGAGGCGCTACGTTCGCCGTCATGCGGATCGCGATCGCGGGGGCCCACGGACAGATCGGTCGCCGGCTGACCCGGCTGCTGGTGGACCACGGGGACACCGTCACCGGGCTGATCCGCAACCCGGGCCACGCCGACGACGTGCGCGCGGACGGGGGCGACCCGACGGTCTGCGATCTGGAGTCCGCGACCCTGCCCGAGGTCGCGATCGCCGTCGAGGGCGTCGACTGCGTCGTCTTCGCCGCCGGCGCCGGTCCGGGCAGCGGGGCGGAGCGCAAGGCGACGATCGATCGCGACGGCGCGATCAAGCTGCTCGAAGCGACCGTCAGCGCCGGCGTCGCCGGGTACGTGATGGTCAGCGCGATGGGGGCGGAGGACCCGCCGCACGGCGACGACGTCTTCAGCGTGTACCTGCGGGCCAAGGCCGACGCCGACCGCGCGCTGATGGACAGCGACCGCCAGTGGACGATCGTCCGTCCCGGGCGGCTGACCGACGATCCGGGGACCGGGCGGGTGCGGATCGCGCGGAAGCTGCCGCACGGCGATGTCCCCCGCGACGACGTCGCGGCAACCGTCGTGGCGGTGATCCACGAGCCCCTGGCGGTCGGTCGGGTGCTCTCGGTGCTGGGCGGGGAGAAGCCGATCCTGGCGGCGCTGTCGGAGGAGCTGCTCGCCGATCCACGCGGTGCGTAGGCCGTACGTGCACCGGTCGACTGCGGCCCGCACCACGGCTCCCGCCCGCGTCGTCGGACGGGAGTGCCCCGAAGCGCCGCTCGATACGGCAGAGTTGGTCCATGAGCTCGAGCACTCTCGAACCGGCCCGTTCGCGTGATGTCGCCGGGCGGGATCCGCGGACCAACGGGTTGATCCTGGTGGCCGCGATGGCCGCCGTGATGTGGATCGTCGAGGTGATCGACGCGGTGGCCAACCAGCGGCTCGACCAGTTCGGGATCGTCCCACGACAGGTCAGCGGGCTCGACGGGATCGTCTTCAGCCCGTTCCTGCACAGTGGCTTCGGCCACCTGTTCGCCAACACGGTGCCCTTCCTGATCCTCGGCGCGGTGATCGCCCTGAACGGGGCGATCCGCGTGATCCAGGTGACGGTGATCGTCGGCCTGGTCGCCGGCGTCGGCGTCTGGCTGTTTGCCGCGTCGAACACGATCACCGTCGGGGCCAGCGGGATCGTGATGGGTTACGCGACCTACCTGATCTCGCGCGGTGTGTTCAGTCGCCGGCCGTTCGAGCTGATCGTCGGCGTGGTGATCGGCGTCGTCTGGGGCGGGATGGTGCTGACCAGCTTGACGCCGACCGAGGGCGTGTCGTGGCAGGCGCACCTGTTCGGTGCGATCGGCGGCGTGCTCGCGGCCTGGATGCTGACGCAGGACCGTCCGGCGCGTTCCGCCGACTGAGCTCCGAGACGGGTGCCGGGCGCGTTTGCGCTCGGACCCCCGTCGGTGCCGGGGCGGGCAGCGCCCCGTGGCTCAGTCGGAGCCGGTCGTCTTGGCGACGATCTCGCTCGTGACCTCGCGCAGGTCGTGGTTGGTGTCGTAGACCAGGATCTGCCGATCGCCGCCCGTACCGCGGTCGATCATGTCGGCGATCCCCTCGAGCGCATCCGCCGAACCGAGCTGCTCGGCGTGGGGCCGGAGCCGGTCGAGCAGGCGACGGGCCAGCACACGGGTGCTCACGCGGTCGCTCGTCGGCAGGTCGACGAGTTCGCCGTGAAGCCCGTGGATCGCGGCGAGGTACTTATTCTCGTCGAGGATCTGCCACGGGTAGTCACCGAGCTGCTCGCCGGCGTCGTGGTGCGCGGCCAGCTCGTGGACCATCGCCTGGATCAGCGCGGCCAGCGCGAGCGTGTGCTCGACCCGAGTCTGGCCGTCGCAGACGCGGATCTCGACGGTGCCGAACGTCGGATGCGGACGGACGTCGTGCCAGACGTACGTCGGGTCGCTCATCACGCCCGAGCGCATCATGAACTCGACCTCGCGGTCGTAGCGGTCCCACGACCCGTAGGCGGTCGGCACGCCGACCCGCGGGAAGGCGCGGAAGATCGCGGTCCGGGTCGACATCAGGCCGGTTCGGTCGCCACGCCAGAACGGCGAGTTGCCGCTCAGCGCCATCAGGATCGGCAGGTGCACGCGCATTCCGTCGGCGACGTGGATCGCTTGGTCCGGATCGTCGAGGCCGACGTGCACGTGCAGCCCGAACAGCAGCTCCTGGCGGGCGATGAACCGCAGCTCGCGAACGAGGTCGCGGTAGCGGTCGCGAGCGGCGATCCGCTGGTGCTCCCAGAGCGCGAACGGATGGGTGCCCGCCGAGCCGATGCTCCAGCCGTGCTCGACCGCACGGCCGGCGACCAGCGAGCGCAGCGCTCGCAGCTGCTCGCCCGCCTCGGCCGTGTTCGCCACCGGGTCGGTCGCGATCTCGAGCACCGACTCCATCAGCTCCGGCTTCACCTCGCCGACGGGACTCTCGCCCAGCAGCGCCTCGACGCCGTTGACCAGATCGAACGACGAGCCGTCGACGATCATCAGCTCCTCCTCGATGCCGATCGAGAACGGGGTGCGCCCAGGGGCCGCGCGGAAGGCGTGATCCATACCGCCGCACAGTACCCAGCCAGCGGCGTCGGTCACACCGACTCGGCGCGAT
>JBQGEK010000411.1:0-1649 GCA_052039575.1 Patulibacter sp.
CCGGACGAGGCGACCGAGCGGTCGATCTTCGACTTCGACGAGCAGGAGCGACGGTCGCGCCTGGAACGGATGTGGCAGCGCGGTGGGACGGTCTTCACGTCGACGTTCGGCGACCTCGGCACCGATCGCGACGCCAACGAGATCGCCGCCGAGTTCGTCCGCGAGCAGATCCGCCACGCGGTCGCCGACCCCGCCACGGCCGCCCGTCTCTGCCCGACCGACTACCCGCTCGGCGGGAAGCGCCCGTGCGTCGGAACCGAGTTCTACGAGACCTTCAATCGCGACGACGTCGACCTGGTGAGCCTTCGGGAGACGCCGATCGAGCGCTTTGTCGCGGACGGCGTCCGTCTCGCGGACGGCCGAGAGGTCGCCCTGGACGTGGTCGTGCTCGCCACCGGGTACGACGCGATCACCGGGAGCCTCGACGCGATCGACATTCGCGGCATCGGCGGCCGCACGCTCAAGCAGCACTGGGGCGACGGCGCGATGGCCTACCTCGGGCTCTGCTCGGCCGGGTTCCCGAACATGTTCTTCATCACCGGCCCCGGCAGTCCGTCGGTGCTGACGAACATGATCCTGGCGATCGAGCAGCACATCGATCTGATGCGGGACGTGATCGTCCGAGCGGCCGAGGCCGGTGCCGACACGATCGACGTCGACCCCGAAACCGAGTCGCAGTGGGGCGAGCACGTCGCCGCGATCGCCAGCCGGACGCTGATGGTCGACGCCGACTCGTGGTACCTGGGCGCCAACGTGCCGGGCAAGCCGCGGTCGTTCATGCCCTACGCCGGAGGCATCGCCGCCTTCGCCGACGAGTGTCGGTCGGCCGCGGAGCGCGGCTTCGTGGGCTTCCGCTTCGTCCGCGGGGACACGGAAGCGCTGGCGAGATCCGCGGCCCGCTAGCGTCCCGGCGATGGCCGCGCCCCGTACCGGTGACGCGCGTCGTTCCGCGCGACGCTCAGCAGCGGGAGGCGGTGGTCAGGGCCGCGGCGGCCGACCCGACCGCCGGCCGCCTGCAGGGTGGCGTCGCCGTCCCGTGGTGGCGCGCCAACGCCACGTGCCGGCAACGTCGTGGTCGAGCACCACGTGGGGGTTTCCCCTGGCCCGTACGGTGCGATCGGCGGACGCCGCCCGGCGGGACGCGACGATCCACGGGGTGGCGTGCGCGACGAGCGCGCCTGCCCCCGTCGACCGCGGGGACGGCGCACCGTGTCCCGACCGACCACCGCGCCGGACGCCCGGCGCCGCAACGACCACGAACGCAGGAGACCCCCATGAGCACCGACCGACGCTCCGTCACCGCCCCCGACGCCCCCGCCGCGATCGGCCCCTACGTCCACGCCGTCGCCGCCCAGGGGCTGCTCTTCGTGTCGGGGCAGATCCCGCTCGACGCGGAGTCCGGCGAGGTCGTCGGCACGTCCGCCGGTGAGCAGGCCGAGCAGGTGCTGAAGAACCTCGAGGCGGTCGTCCGGGCCGCAGGCGGGTCGCTCCGCGACATCGTGCGGACCACCGTGTACCTGACCGACATGGGGACCTTCAAGGAGGTCAACGAGGTCTACGCGCGGTTCTTCAGCGAGGAGCCGCCGGCCCGCGCCGCGATCGCGGTCGCCGGTCTGCCGCTGGGCGTGCGCGTCGAGATCGACGCGATC
>JBQGEK010000412.1:0-3559 GCA_052039575.1 Patulibacter sp.
AGCCGTCGCGCGCATTCAGGTGATCGACTTCACGGAATCGTGGATGTGGGGTGCGGTCACGGTGGATGCGAGGCGCCGTCGGGTGCCGAGAGCCAGGCTGGTTGCCTGACTGAGGTACCCAGCGGCGCATCCGCGCCGCCGAGGACGTGCACCACGCCGCGAGGCCGTGGAGTCGGCCACCAGAGGCTAGCGCGGGGCGCGGTCGTCGTCGTGACGGGTCAGCCGCCAACGGCGCAGGCCCGGCAGCGCGCCCCACAGTCCGCCCAGGACCAGCGTCGCCCAGAGCGGCGGCAAGAACCGCCATGCGCCCTCGAGCAACCGATCGCCGACCAGCAGCGATACGGCGACCAGCGCGACCGCGGTCGCCGCCATCCCCAGCAGCAGCAGTCGCGATCCGACCGCCACGATCCACGCAGCCTGCCCGAGATGCAGCACCGACCGGTGGATCACGCTCGGAGCCAGCAGCAGGCCCGTCGCCAGCACCGCCGCGAACAGCGCGACGAGGTACGCGTCCCGCTGCAGTCCGTCCAGCGTGGCGTTGAACGGGATCGCCAGCAGGAAGCCGATGATCACCTGAACGCCGACCGCTGCGACGCGGGTCTCCTGCAGCAGCTCGCTGATCTGCCGGGTCCGTCGCTCGGACGGCGTCTCACCCGTCCGCGGGTTGCGGGTGAGTCCGTCGCCCGGATCGTGGTTCCCGCGCTCGGAGTCGACGACCGCGTCGGCGTCGTCGGAGCGGAGCCGATCGCCGGCCTCCGGCCGATCCGCGGAATCGTCGGAACGGCCGGCCATCAGATCACCGGCGGGGACCCACGCCCATCGCCTCGCGGACCTCGGCGAGGATCGGGGCGGCGATCGCGCTGGCCTTCTCGGCCCCGATCGCCAGCGCGGCCTCGATCGCGTCCTCGTCCTCGCGCAGCTCCCGGTACCGCTGCTGGATCGGTTCCAGCGTCGCCACCACCGCCTGCGCGGCCTGCACCTTCAGGTCGCCGTAGCCGCGGGCGTCGGCGAGGCTCGCGACGACCTCGTCGGGCGTACGGTCGGTCGTCGCGGCGAGGATGTCGATCAGGTTGGTCACGCCGGCCTTGTCCGCGCCGCGCTCGATCCGCGGCGGGTCCTCCGAGTCGGTGACCGCGCGCTTGAGCTTCTTCTCGATCTCCTTCGGCTCGTCGAGCACGTAGACCGTGCCCTCGACCGACCCGCTCGACGTCGACATCTTCTTCTCGGGCTGCTGCAGGTCCATGATCCGCGCGGCGACCGTCGGGTAGACCCCTTCGGGCGCACGCAGGATCTGCTGGCCGTCGCCGAAGCGGGCGTTGAACCGTTCGGCGATGTCGCGGGTCAGCTCGATGTGCTGGCGCTGGTCGTCGCCGACGGGCACGCGGTCCGCGCGGAACGCGAGCATGTCCGCGGCCATCAGCACGGGGTACAGGAACAGCCCGGCGGAGACCAGCTCGCGCTGCTGTGCCGACTTCTCCTTGAACTGGTGCATCCGGTTGAGATCGCCGTGCGCCGTCACCGACGACAGCAGCCACATCAGCTCGGGGACCTCGGGCACGTCGCCCTGGCGGTAGAGCACCGACTGGGCGGGATCGATCCCGGCGGCGAGCAGGATCGCAATCGTGTCGTAGGTCCGGTCGCGCAGCTCGCGCGGGTCGTAGGCCACGGTCGTCGCGTGCAGGTCGACGACGCAGAAGATCGACTCGTCCCCCGCCGCGGCCGCCTGCTGCTGCCCGGTGACGTAGTGCCGGATCGCTCCGAGGTAGTTGCCAAGGTGCTTGCGACCGGTGGGCTGGAGGCCGGAGTAGATGCGCACGGATCCGCAGGCTACCCCGCGCGCGCGCCGACGGTCTCGTGGCCGGCTCGCCGACGTCCTCCCGGGCGGCCCACCGCTCGTGCGCCGACCCTCCGGCGCGATAGCGTTGCGGCACGCCCGCTCGCCCCTAGGAGGCTTCGTGTTCCAGCAGATTCTCGTCGGATGTGACAGTGGACCCGGAACGTTGGACGCCCTGCGTCTGGCCGCCGCGTTCGCCGACCTGTCGCCGGAGACGTCGTTGACTCTCGTCCACGCGTACGTCCCGAATGCGGGCCGGTTCGGTCGCCGCGGGAAGGTCGAGGAGTACGACGACGCGCTGCACGGCGAGGGGATGCGCCTGCTCGAGACCCTGCGCGACGGTCTGCCGGAGCATCTGCACGAGCGCGTCGAGCTGCTGTCGCTTCCGGTCTCGTCGCCGGCGTTCGCGTTGCACGACGTGGCCCAGGGGCGCGGCGCCGACCTGATCGTGATCGGGCCGGCCCAGCACGGGCCGTTCGGTCGGCTGGTGCTGGGCAGCGACTCGGTCGGCATCCTGCACGGCGCACCGTGCGCCGTCGCGATTCCGCCGAACACCAGCGGGCACGCGCACGAGGCCGACGCCACACGCGCGATCGGCCCGATCGGCGTCGCCTACGACGGGTCCCCGGTCTCGGACGCCGCCACCGAGCTGGCCGCCCGGATCGCCGTCACGCTCGACCGGCCGCTCGAGGTGATCGGCGTGGTCGAGCCGATCACGCCGGTCACGCTGCAGAACTTCGAAGGCCCGACGTCGATCCCGGTGCCCCCGCCGGACCCGCAGGCGATCGACGACGAGGTTGCCGGCCTGCTGAACGAGCGCGTGGCGTCGTTGCCGCCCGGCTGCCAGGCCACGGCCGTCGCGTTGCACGGCGACGCGGTCGACCAGCTGGCGGACCGCTCGTCGGAGCTCAACCTGCTCGTGATCGGGTCGCGCGACTACGGTCCGGTCCAGCACGTGCTGCTGGGCAGCGTGTCGCGCGGCGTGCTCGACAACGCGCACTGCCCCGTGCTGGTCGTCCCTCGGCCGGCGGTCGAGGGCGCCTGACCGGCGCCGCGCGACCGCGGACCGTCGAGCTCTCCCGCATCGTCGAGCACGCTCAGCGACGCGGAACGATCTCGATCTCGACGCGACGGTTCGCGGCTCGTCCGTTCGTCGTCGTGTTGGTCGCGACCGGATCCGCGCTCCCACGACCGCGGATCTCGACTCGGGCGGGCCGCCGCGGAAGCCCGCGCACCAGCACCGCCGCCACGCGCTCCGCGCGGCGCAACGAGAGCTGGCGGTTGTAGCCAGCCGGGCCGCGGCTGTCGCTGTAGCCGACGATCCGGACCCGCTGCGCGCCCGATGCGGACGTGCGCAGGCGCCTGAGGCTGCGCTCGGCGGCCACGCTGAGCGAGCTGCTGTTGACCGGGAAGGTGACCGACGCGGGGATCGTCGCCGTGACCTGCCGGGCCACCGGCGCGCGCAGCGTCAGGCGGGTGGTCGCCGACTGCCCGTGGGCGTCGGTGACGGTCAGCGTGACCCGGTAGGCCCGGGCACGGGGCTGCAGCCGGACATTCGCCCGCGCCTTCCGGCTGACCGTCCGGCCGTCGATCGTCCAGCGGTAGCCGACGATCCGACCGCCCTCGACGCCGGATCGCCCGGCGTCGAGCAGGTACCGGTGCACGCGCGCGTTGCGGGGCGAGCGGCGGGTCGCGCTGGCGACGGCGAGCGGCGCCGACGGCTGG
>JBQGEK010000413.1:0-6084 GCA_052039575.1 Patulibacter sp.
GGGGCGGTCAAACCCCACCTGCCCGCGCTCCCCGCGCCCCGGCACTCCGCCGACGAGCGTCGGCAGCGGGTCGGACTCGACCGTGGCCTGCCCCGCGTTCGCGTCGACCCGTAGGGCCGCCCGGACCACGACCGTCCCGAGGTCGACCGGCCCGGCCTTCGCCGGCACCACGAACGACAGGCTGAACGGCGCACCGCGGTACGGCCCACCGACGAACACCTGGCCGTCGAGCGCGTACGGCGCCGGACCGGAACCCGCGGCCACCGTGACCGAGCCGAGTCGCGACGATGCGTCACAGCTACCCGCCGCCATCTGCGCTTCCGGGCACAGCGGAACGTTCCCCAACGCCCCGAGCAGCCCCGAAGGCAGCGCCAGGTTGACCCGCGAGAGATCCTGCGCGCCGTCCGGACGCGTCAAGGTCATCGCGAAGGGCGAGAACTGCCCGGCCAGCGGATTCGCCGTGCCGGCCGACAGGCCCAGATCGAAGCCCGCGGACCCGCACTCGTGGTCGATCGCGAACGACCCATCCGCGCTCGTCGTCGGACCCGACCACGCGGTCGCTGCCAGCGACGCCGTCTTCGTGCCGCAGGTCGGCGGGTTGACCAACGCCGCGTGCGGTCCACCGTCCAGGCGCATCGAGAGCTTCGAGAACGGCAACTCGGGGTTGTCCGGGAAGGTCGTCGTCAGCTGGCCGGTGACCGGGTCGGCCTTGACCTGGCCGCGCAGCTTGATCCGCACGCCCGAATCCGGGTCGTAGACCGCCATGAACATCCGGTACATCTCGCCCGACGCCGGGTCCTGCGATCGCTGCTCGCCCATGTAGACGGTGCCGGTCAGCGGGTCGGGAAGCAGCGGTGAGTCGATCCGGACCTCGCCGATCCGGCTGGACGGCGGGCACTGCTCGGCTTCGACCGAGCCCTCGCCGAGCTGCGCGTCGGTGCAGACGTCGAGTCCCCGTGCGCGACCGGGCGAGATCGCCACGCCCTCGGGCAGCGTCACCGTCGCGTCCTTCAGCTGCGACGTGATCAGGTCGTCCGGTCCCTCGTGCTGCGGCAGCTCCAGGTCGATCGCGTAGCCCGAAGGCTGTCCCGCGGCCGGGGACTCCGCCTGGACGCTGAGCTTCGGGGCGAACGGCAGCTGGTCGCACCCGGTCAGGCCGTCGCTGATCCGCGGAGTCGCCGTCACCCAGCGGTCCGGCTGATGCCACGAGCGGATGCGCAGGAGGCCGTCGATCGGCCCATCGCAGCGGGTCGGCGCCCACATGAACGGCTTGCGCGGCCCGGTCCCGGGGCCGCCGAACGAGCGATTCATGATGCTCGCCATCGGTCCCGGCCCGTTGTGGTCGGCCGGCACGCCCCAGAGCGTCAGCTCCTGACTGAAGATCGCCGACGCCGTCGAGATGCCCTCGACGTTGGAGGTCAGCCGGTAGCCACCGTCGGCGGTCACGCGCGCGTCGATGATGACCGAGATGTTGATGAACCAGAAGCCGAACCGTGCCGCGACGCCCTCCGGGGCCGGCAGGCGATGCACCAGCACGGTCGCTGGGGTGATCGCCGCCGGTGGCACCGGCGTGAGGGCCAGGCGCACGATGCCGTAGCCGACGGCGGTATCCATCGGGCAGTCCAGGGCCGTGTCCCGTGCGGTCCCGTTGCAGACCGGCCCGGCGTTGAGGCTGCCGAGGATCCCCGGCGGCAGTACGGTCTCGACGCTCCGCAGCGACTCGGTCGGCGTGATCCGGCCGGCCTCGTCCGGCTCCGTGGTGGTCAGGTCGAAGGCGACCCGCAGGTCAGGGTGGGCCCCGGCCTGGTGCATCGGGCCACCCTGGCCGTCGAGCAGCTCGATCTTCGCGGTCCCCGGAACGAAGTCGAACGCCGGGGCGGCCGAGGCGGGCGCCGGAACGATCGCGGCGACACCGACTGCCGTCAGGCCGGCTAGCAGCCAGCGGCGCGCGAACGACCTCGTGGTGTGGGTGGTGGTACGCATCAGGAGGCCCTCCTCGCCGCCCGCGTGATCGTCAACGTGGTTCTCGTACTGCTGGCCCTGCCCTGTCGCGGCGCGAGACGCACGAGCGGGCGCACCTGCAGCCGTCCGCGGCGCTCGAGGGTGCGACGGCCGTGCGGGGTCAGCCGCACGTTCAGCGTGTAGGTGCCGGATCGGGTGACCCGCCGGTTCGCCCGGCGCAGGCCGTTGCCGGTGACCCGCAACGTGCCGGCGACGCGGGCACGAACGCGCAGCCGCACCGTGGTGCCGCGGGCCTGGCGGCTGACGACCTGGGGCCGCGGCGTCGCCGGGCGCCGGGGCGGAGCCGGCGGCGGGACGGCGCCCTGCGTCGGAGGCACGAGCAACGTGCTCCCGAGCACCGGCTCCGGCCGGGGGCCGCCAAGGTCCGGAGGCGCCGGCGGCGTGCAGTTCTGGCAGACCGGATCGGGCGGGAAGCCGCCGCCACGGCGGAAGGTGTAGAGGTCGGGCACGGGAGCGTCGTCGTCCTGCGGCAGCAGCGACTGCCGCGTGATCACGAAGACGTCGGTCCCCTGCGACGAGACCCCGGCGAAGCGCGCGTCGGCGTAACGCACGGGGGTCGTGTCCGTGGCCTCGGCCTCCACCGCGCCCGCCACCATCAGGCGCACGCGTCCGTCGCGGTACTCGTAGACGCTCGCCGGGCCCTCTGGCGCCTCCGGTGTCAGCGCCGCCGTACTCATGAAGTAGAAGCTGGAGCCGTCGGCGGTGAAGCTGGCGGTCAACGCGTCGCGGACCGGCGCCGGTGAGTCGACGTCCCGCGTGCCGAACAGAGCGGTCCCGCCGGAACTCTCGCCCGCACGACAGGAGACGCAGGTCAACGAGCCTTCGGGGCCATTCGCCGCGTCATAGACGTACATCTGCCGTCCCGCGTAGCCACCGTCCAGGCCGGCGGTGCTGACGAAGGCCAGCCGTTCGCCGTTGCGCGAGGTCGCGACGACCGGGTTGGGGCCGATGCCCGCCGCCGTCAGGACCTCGCGGTAGATGCCGTCCTCGACCACCGCGAGCGTGCTTCCGGTCGCGCGGTACAGGAAGACCCGCCGCAGGTCCGGCGAGCTCCCGAGCGAGACGAAGCCGTTGAGCTGCGGTCCCGGGGAGCGGTAGACCAAGGAGTCCGCTGCGACGTCGTACTCGTACAGGCTCCGGCCGGTGGCGGGTGCGTCGTCCGTCAGCGGCACCGTACAGCTGAGCAGGATCCGCCGGCCGTCATCCGACATTCCGAAGAACTGGCCGTTGACGCACGCCGTCCCCGTGGGAGCGCCGGCACGTTGCGAGCGGCCCACGATCGAGGTCGTGCCGTTCGGTCGCAGCGCGTCGCGCCGGACGTACGTCGTCGTCCCCGCGGTGAAGACCACGGTCTGTCCGTCGGCGCTGATCCCCGCGGAGACCCGGACGTCGCCGACCGGCCGGGTATCAGGCAGCGGCGCGCCGTCCGGGCCGATGCCCACGTCGACCATCCGGTCACCGTCGCGTACGTAGCTCCGCGAGAGCTGCCCCGTCGACGACTGGATCCGCATGAATACGTGCTGGGCGTCGCGCGAGACGCCCGCGACTCTGGCGACGCCGTACGTCCCGTCGGGCGCCACCGCGCTCGACAGCCAGCTGAACGCCCCATGCGCGCCGACGCGGAGGACGTTCCACCTGCCGGTGCCGGGACGAATCATCTCCGGCAGCTGCGGATACTGCGTCTCCTGGACCAGCTCGTCGAGCATCCCGTCTGCCGCGAAGAACACCGGGCTGTGGGCGCTCCCGGGAATCGTCGCTGCCGGCGGCGGCTGCATCCCGACCGTCTCCCACCCGGTGGCGCCGCGGCGGGCGCGGTAGAACGTGGCGCCGGTGTTGACCTGCACGTCGCCGAACGCCCCGAGCGACTGCATCAGCACGCCGCCGCGCTCGCCATCGTCGTCGGCGACCTGCAGCGTGTGGTCGATCGGCTGCCCGCCCTTGTCGACCGGCGAGACCATCTCCAGCACGCGGTCGGCCGGCGGCGGCGCCGGCGCCGGTCGGGACTCGACCGTGGGGGCCGCCGTGGCCGTTGCCGACGACACCGCGCCGATCGCCAGCGCCGCGATCCACGTCGCGAGCGCCCGCCCGCTCACGGCCCCGGTTGGACGGCCTCGTTCGGCCGCCGCCCTTCTCGTCCTTACAGGCACAGGTTCCTCTCTCCGTTCACGACACGCACGGGCGCTCCTGAACGCCCGAAGCCGCTGCGACCGAGCCGCAGCGATCGTTGACAACCGTAAACGAAAGACGGAGCAATAGTCAATGTTCTATGTCACGATTATTTCCTCAGAGTCACCCGATTCACCCCGACGGGGTACCCATTCCCTGTGGTGGAAGGGAACGTCGCGATCGGCGACACCCACCGTTACGCCACGGACAAAGAAACACGACGACGCGCACGGCGCGTGGGACAGCGTGGTCGGCGACGACGCCGCACTAATCGACCACGCGACGCAGCCGCTCGGCGTTCGCCGTATCCAGCCCGGTCCCGACAGCCAGGCCGATCCCGGGCCGCGCCAGCGCCCGGTAGGTCGCCGCGATCTCGGGAGCCGTGGCATCCAGCCGGTCCAGATGACGCTCGACCGTGCCGGCGTCGCCACGGCGCAGCGGGCCGCTCAGGGCGTTGGCCACGCCTTCGACGGCGAGGTTGTCGAGCGTTCCCCGCATCAGCGGGACCAACGCGTCGCGGGCCCCTTCGGCGTCGAAGCCCGCCTGCTCGAGCAGCGCGGAGGCCTGGGCGGCGAGCACCACCAGGTAGTTCGACGCCATCACCGCGGCGGCGTGGTAGGCGACCCAGCCGTCGGCGTCGACCCGCTGCGAGACCGCGCCGATCGCGCTCGCCAGGACTTCCAAGCGGCCCAGCAGAGCCGTGTCGGAGGCGGCGACGCCGAGCGTGACGCCGCGGAAGAACGCCGGCTCTCGAGCCTCCGGGAAGGGCGCGAACGGGTGGGCGATACCGACCGGGAATCCCGCCTCGCGGAGGGCCCGGAGCGGCTCGAACCCGCTGGCACCGCTCAGGTGGACCACCGCGGGACGCATCTGGTCCTGGACCGACGTCGACGCGGCGGCGCCGCGAAGGTCGCCATCACACGATTCGCCGTCGGCCGCCGCCGCCACCCGCTCCGCGGTCGCCTCGATCGCGCCGTCCGGCACGGCGAGCACGACGATCGCGCCCGCCGCGAAACCGTCCGCGAACGACGCGTCGTCGCGCGCCGCGCGCAGCGAGACGTCGATCCCGGCGGCGCGCAGTGCGCCGGCCAGCGACGCTCCCACCCGGCCGCGGCCGAGGATCGTCACCGCGGTCTCGGGTCGCTGCTCGGCCATCGACCGAACGCTACCCGCGCGGATCGGGCTCCGTGCTCGTCTCCGGCAGGCGGTTGCTCTCGGTGACCAGTTGCTCGGCGCCGCTGGCGACCCGCCAGTCGGACTTCGGTGCGCTGCCGACGGCCTTGTCGGCGTCCTTCATGTCGTGCTCGAGCTCTTCCTCGGTCAGCCGCACGACGTCGAACGCCAGGGGCGGCCCCTTCGGGGGGCGCACCTCGACGCGCGCGCGATCACCGTCGACCTGCGCGGTCAGCTCGACGTCCTCGGCGGCCCGCCCGGAACCCTCGCCGAGCGACGGCGAGCCCTGCAGCGCGACGATCGACTTGTCCATCGCGCTGCGGCAGGTCCCGGCCCGCTCGGCCATCCGCGCGCGCTCGGCCTCGGTCAGCAGAGCACACGCCCGCTGGCCGTTGTTCTGGCCGACGGTCGCGCGCATGAACTGGTGGACGGCCGAGCGCGGATCGCTCTCGTCGTGCCCACCCCTGGGCTGCAGGCCACAGCCGGTCAGCCCGACCACGATCGCGGCCAGCAGCGCCGCGGGCACGAGCCTCCCGCGACGCCGACCAGCCGGCCCTACCGGGCCGACCTGCGGCTGGGCCGCACGGATCACGTCTCGGGGTCTTCGTCGTCCTCGTACAGCGACTCGCGCGCCAGCTCCTCGCCGTTCGCCGCGAGCACCGCGACCTCGAGCGTGTCGCCGTGGAAGTCGTCCGGGGCGAGCAGCGTGAAGCGGCCCTCGCG
>JBQGEK010000414.1:0-1823 GCA_052039575.1 Patulibacter sp.
GACGAGGACGTGCCCCGCCGCGGCCACCAACGCGTACCACGGCAGCCCGCCGATGGCGATCATCACGAGCGCGAACAGCTGGAGCGACTCGAACGGCTCGTAGGTGCCTGGCTCGACGTAGGTCCTCGACGCGCCGTCCAGCACGCCGCCGATCGCGGCCATCGCCGCCGCGAGGCAGAACACGATGACCTTGCTGACGTTGATCGACGCGCCACTCGCGGCGAGACCGGCCGAGCTGTCGGACATCGCGCGCAGCAACCGGCCGAGCCGCCCGCGCTCGACGAACCAGGTCAGCAGCACCGCGCCCACCGCGAAGGCGAGGACGACGTAGTAGAAGCCGGTGTCGGTCGAGAGCCAGTCGGTGCTCGGCCGCGGTACGTCGAGGCCGAAGCCGAGCGACCCGAACATGTACGACTGCCCGTAGAACATGCTTTGCAACAACAGCCCGAACCCGAACGTCGCGAGAGCCAGGTACAGGCCCGGGAAGCGGATCGCGGGGATCGCGAGCAACGCGCCGATCGGTACCGCCACCGCTCCGGCGACGAGGACGGCGACGAGCCACGGCCAGTCGTGCTGCGTGAACTGGGCGAACGCCGCGACGCCGATCACCATGAAGCTGACGTGCGCCAGCGAGACCTGTCCGGAGAGTCGGACGAGCAGTCCCAGCGACAGGAAGACGATGCCGTAGGCGAGGAGCTCGGCCCACGCGCTGATCCGGGTTCCCGCGAACAGCGGCGCGGCCAGCAGCGCCGCGAGCAGCAGGACGCTGCCGACTCCCCGGACTCGGGCGGGCGCGACCCACTTCGGTCCCCCGGTCCAGTTCGCGGCGGACGCGCCGGCCGGACGCCGCAGCCGGGGGGCGAGCAGCAGCAGGAGGAAGAGAATCAGGAACGGCAGCGCGGTCGCGAGACCCCCGACGAGGCTCGTCGCGTCGGCGAACTCCTTCTGGAGCAACGCCTGACCGACGCCGATCGCCAGACCGCCGACGTAGACGAGCGGCAGGTTCGAGAACGCACCGAACGCCGCCGCGCCGAACGCCGTGACGATCAGCAACGTGAAGGTCGACGAGTCGAGCTGCAGCAGCGGCACCAACAGCACGCCCGAGAGCGCGGCTGCGCACGCGCCGATGATCCACGCCAAGCGACGGGTCCGCACGGGGTCGGTCCCCATCACGTCCAGCAGCTCCGGGTCGGAGACGACGGCCTGCATCGCGATCCCCGAGCGCGTGCGACGCAACAGCACGGTGAGCCCGACCGCCGCGAGCAGCCCGATCGCGAAGATGATGATGCGGTAGCCCGCGACCGGCGTCCCCAAGATGGTGACCGATTCGGTCGGGAGGAACTGGGGCACCGACCGCTGTACGCCCGGGGCGTACAGCAGATCGATCAGGCCCTGGATGGCCAGCAGCAGCGCAACGGTTCCGAGAATCTTCACCTTGAGCGGCTTCGGCTGCAGCCGCCGCGCGAGCCACTCCAGACCGAGCCCGAACAACGGGCCCGCAGCGAGCACGCAGACGATGGCCGCCAGCGGCCACGGCACGGCGTGCTGCACGTGCAGGAAGTAGAAGAGGAACGCCGCGGCGCTGGCAAGCGCCCCGTGAGCGAGATTGAAGATGCCCGAGGTCTTGTACGTGAGGACGAGGCCCATCGCCGCGATGGCGAAGATCGACCCCGTGGTCAGACCGGCGAAGATGTACGGAAGCATCGAACGCTACTTGCGCAGGGCGCTGACGACCGACTTCTCGAGCGGCTCGAGCGTCTCCGCCGGAACGCAGGTCGGCTTCCCGTCGTCCAGCGCGCGGAACTCACCGTGCGGCGACCACC
>JBQGEK010000415.1:0-5823 GCA_052039575.1 Patulibacter sp.
CTGCTGGAACCTCGTCCGGAGGCGCGGAGGTCCTAGCCGTCCCAGGCGGCTTGCGGGAAGTCGATCCCGTACGCGGGGTCGCAGACGATCGCACCGACGCTCGCGTCCGGCAGCTGGGCCAGGACGTCGAGGCAGTCGCCGTGCTCGACCTGCCACCGCGCCGCGTGGGTCGGTCGATTCGACGGGTCCGGATCGTCGGTGGTCTCCTGGGGCGTCATGACGTGCGCCCCCGTCCGTCGTCGCCGTCTCGTGCGGCTTCCAGCCAGGAGACAGCACGGGAGGGGTCGTTGACGGGCCGCCAGATCGCTGCGAACGGGCCGTGGTGCATGAGGTCCTCCAGGAACGTGATCGAGGCGCCGACCGTTCGGTCGCGGCGCAGTTCGGGGGTGGCACGCGCGAGGGCGAGCAGCATTCGCATGCGCCGCTCGAGCGTTCGGCGTGGCCGGTCGGCGAGCACGATCTGCACTCGCGGGAAGGTCCGGTAGAACGCGCGCCACCCGGCCCGTGCTTCCTCGCCCGGCCGCGGCTCCGGCGTGTAGCGAGCTAGGCGCGCGTAGCGTTCGAGCTTGTCGACGAGCTGCTCGACGGGCATCGTGCCGCGGTCCAGCTCGATGAACCGCTGTTGCACCGAGACCGTGTGCTCATCGGCCAGCAGGTAGCTGATCACCGCATCAGCGATCAGCACCTCGCTCCTGCGTCCGCCGGGGCTCGGGCCGATCGGGTGCGGGAGCTCGTGGCGCCACGCCAGCGCGCCGAACTCGTCGCCTCGGGTGCGGGCGGCGCGAAGGTAGGCGATGCCGACGTCGTTGACCTGCAGCGTGTGCTGCTGCAGCTGCCCGACCGCCAGCTCCGGGGTCAGCAGCTTGCGACGCGGCTCCGGCCTGGACCCGAGGCCCTCGACGGCTTCGGCGCCCAGTTCCGTCGCAAACCAGACCCGCAGCTTCCCGTGCGCCGTCGGGGCGCTTCGAAGCAGCCGCTGCCGTTCGAGCTCCGCCAACCGGTACTGCGTTCGGCGCGGTGAGGTGTCCGGTGCGTGGATCTGCCGGATCTGGATGGTGCTCAGCAGCCGGTGCTGATAGACGCTCTCCAAGATCTCGACCGCCAACGACGTTGACGCGTGCGTGCTCATCGCCGCTCACCTCGCTCAGCGGTGGGGACGTCGGGCAGCGGTGCCTGGTCCCACTCGCCCATCGCGTCGGAGCGCTCCGGCGGCGTCCCGTCGGAGCCAGGTCGGCGCTTGGCGAGCGCTTGGAGGATCCGTTCGTCGTGGTCGTCGAGACCGGCCAGGACGTTGTCGACCGGCTGGCGGCGTGTGGTCTGGTCGATCGCGCGCTCCAGCTCCGGCAACGCGTCTGGCCGGTACGCGTCGGCGTGCAGGTCGCGGGCGCGGATGCCGCGGACGAGGAACGGCTTGGACGTTCGGTCGCCGAGCGTGACCGACGCGAGGTAGGTGTAGCGCGCCAGCTGGGTGATCGTGGCCGGCGTTGGTTCCCCACCCCACTCCCGTGCCAGTAGGCCTGCGGCTTTCGCGTTGACCGCGGTCGTGGCCAGGTGCGAGCGGTTGGTGGTGACGGCGTTGAGCGTGGCGTCGGTGAGCCGCTCGGGGTTCTGGTTGTAGAGGAACGCCCGGCCGCCGTACTTCGCGGATTGCTCCAACAGCGCCGGCAGGTTCGGGCCGTCGTAGGTCTGCAGCTCGTCCAAGAACACCCAGAACGGACGACGCCGATCCGCCGGCACCTGCGCACGGCCCTTCGCGGCGTGCAGCACCTCGTAGACCAGGAGGTTGGCCATCAGCCGGTCGCGGGTACCACCGGAGCCGGGGCAGGCGAGCACGATCATCCCGTCGTCCATCGCCCGCCGCGCATCGAACGTCGAAACCGGGTTCCCGAGGAGCGCTGCGACCGGTCGGGCGGCGCGGAGCCGGTCGATCAGGTTCGTCACCGGCGTGATCGCATCTGTCGGCAACCTCGTGAACCGGTCGGTGAAGAACTGCCGCGTCTGCGGCGAGACGTGCGGCAGCACCTGCTGGCGCCAGGTCTCGTTGGAGAGCAGCGTCGGGATTTGGAAGATCGTCGGCGCCAACTCCGGCGGCAGCGCCCGGGCGAGCTCGACCATCGCCTGCGCCGATTGGGTCGCCAGGTTCAACGCCCTCGTATTCCGCTCATCCCACCCCAGCGCCGCAGCGATCGCGTCGACGACGGCCTCCACACGTTCCCCGGCTTCCCATACCGGGCGACCGACGGTGGAGAACAGGTTCCAGCCGGGCTGGCCGTGACGCCCCGCAAGGTCAGAAAGGTCGATCTCCACAACCCGCTCCCGGATCTTCGGGTCCGTGAGGTAGGTCTTGATCTCGGCGATCGCGTCGGCGTGCGGGTCCAGAAACAGCCCGCCCTGCCCGGTCCGCGCTAGGTGCACGAACTGCCCGATCGCGGTCTCGGTCTTGCCGTACCGCGATCGACCGGCCATGTAGCTGAACACGGTCTCCCGCATCCGCACACCGACCACCCGATCACCGTCGGGCCCGCCAACACGCCCGAGCGGGATCAGGCCGGGTTGTCCGACGAAGACCGGGAGGCCGGGCGGTGGTGGGGCGACGAGGCCGCCGGAGCGCTGCACGTTGGGGGCCTGGCAGTGCACGGTCGGCGGCTTCAACAGGCCGGCGATCTCGCTCGCGGTCACGACACTGCGACGGGCCGGGCGAAACCGGCCGCTAGCCATCCGACGATCGAACCGGCGGCGGCGTCCCGGGACGTTCGAGCCCCAGAACCACAGGCCCAACACCCGCGTTCCGGACACCTTCAGGTGGTTCTCTCCGGCGAAGCTGTCGAACCCGGACAGCAGCGCCTGCATCCGCCCACGAGCCCGCTCTTTCGAGGTGGAGCGGGTTTCGAGCAGCAGCTGGATCTCCAACAGCGTCTTCGGCGTCCCGAGCTTGCCTTGCAGCGCACGGGTCTGTGCGCGGCGCTCCACCAGATCAGCCGGCTGGCGCCCGACCCGCCGCGGATCAACATCGCCGCGAAGTGCCTCGGCCGGTGATGGCCGCTCTTGGGTAGCGCGTCGGCTCGCGCGCAGCATCTGCGACCGCAGCCGACGACGGCGCGCCGGACTCACTGGCCGCACATCCAGCACCACCGACGCCGCCTCACCAAGGTCGGCGCGCAGGCCGTCCATCGCGGCGGCGATCGCCTGCAGCGGGTCAGGATCTAGTCCGCGTTCGGCGAGCGGCTCGGCAGAGGACCGGGCGAGCACCAGCTCCGCGCGGGCGACCCGCACGCGTTCGCCGGGAGACCGGCGACCGGCTTCGGCAGGACGACCCGAGGCCGACGTCGTGGAGCCCGCACCGGGGTCCCGCTGGGCAGTTGTCGCGTTGGGCGGGTCGGTGGGTTGGGCGTCGCCGTAGACCGTGCAGGCTGCGCGCAGCGCCGAACGCGCACGCTGAGGCGCCTCGAGTTCGTAGCCGACCAGACCGTCCGGCCCCGGCGCGATGCGGATCCGCACAGCGCTGGCGGGTCCGTCGATGAACCCGGCGACCGCTCGACGCGTTCGAGCGAGCTGCGCAGCGAAGCTCTCCACCGCCTCCGGCGACGGGTCAAACGCGTCGCTGGGCACCAGCGCGAACCGCGACCGCGACCGCAGAGCCCGCGCGATGACCAGCCGACGCGCCACGAGCAGTGCCACCGCGACACCGGCTCCAACCGCCGCGATTGGGAGCACCGTCGAGAGCGTTTCCGGCCAGTCGCCGGGCACCTTCGGTCGTGTCGGTTTGCGGGTCGTGTCGGGTCTCAGCGCGATGAACGCCAGACCGGTGACGACCGCGAGCAGCAGCAGTCCGCCGCGCGCATCGTCCTTCCTTCCCCGTTTCATCACGTTCCCTTCTCCCTAGAGTTGTCGACCACGGCCGATCGGCCGCGATCGCCGTCCACGACGCCGATCGCGCACCGACAGGCCGTCAGAGGGTGCGACGCCGCGACCCCCGGTTTTGGTGGTGAAGCGACGTGCAGAGCGAACGCCGGCTGCGACGGCCGCAGCGCAGGGCGAACCGAACTGCAGTGCGAACCCGGAGCGAACGCCAAGGGGGCGGCATCTTCAGTCATCGTCGTCCCCCGCTTTGCTGTCGGGGCGGTCGAGGACGTCGATCCACGACGGCGCGAAGTGGCCCGTGCGCGCCTGGTTCTCCGGCTGGCCTTGAGAGGCCGAGCTGTTCCACGACACGTGCAGATGTGGACCGCCGCCGCACGGCACGCAGTTCGCCGGATCGCCGTGCGACGGAAAGCCGTTGTAGGCCAGGAACCGGAACGGCGGATCCGCGCACTCCGGCGCCATCCCGCTCGCCGCACAGGCGCGCTTCCACCCCAACGCTACGGCGAGCCGTTCGACGGCCTTCCACCCGCCCGTGGGCCCGGGCACGACGTCGATCGCCGCGCCCAGCGGGTGCTCGCCGCTGAGCGAATGGATCCCCATACAGGCGGTAACGCGCGTCCCGAACCGCCGCATCAGGTACAGGACGTCGGGCACGATCCGCGCGTCACACCGAAGCGGCCCAAAGCCCGGTGCGGTCACCGACGACGGCAGTGGCTCGAGGCGCCGCGGGCTGTGCAGCCGACGCGCCTCCCCGAGGCTTGCCGTACCGCCGGCCTGCGGTCCGCCGGTGCCTCCGCCGCAGCCGCCCGTCCCGCCGCCATTCACGGGCGGGATCGGTGGCAGGTCCGGTGCCGGTCGTGACCCGGCGGTGTCCGTCGGCTCCGGGCTGCCAGCGCCGCGGAACCCGTACTGGACGGCGCGCCGCATGACCTGCTCGGCGTAGTTGGCGACGGCGTCGCGACACGCGCCGTAGTACCGGCACGCCGCCTGCCGGTACTCGGCATAGCTCCCGCCCGTTGCGGGCGCGTTCTTCGCGCGCCTCAGCAGCTGTGCGGCGGTGAAGATCGCGTCGGCCGGATCGTTGATGTCGAGCTGGCCGTCGCGGTTGCCGTCGGTCTTGTAGAGGTCCCAGAGCGTCGGCCCGCTGCCGGGGCTGCACGGTGACCCGCGACGCATCGCGATCTGCATCGGACCGGAGCAACCGAAGCCGTTGTCTCCGGCGCAGGATCCGTGGTTGCATTCCTGCGCGCCGATCGAGGCGAGGAACGCCCAGTCGATGTTCTGGTTGCGTCCGGCTCGGCGGTAGATCGCCAGTCGGGCCGGCGGGATGTCTTGAACCGCTGACCGGCTCGGTGCCGGTCCCGCCGGCCCCCGGCCACCGCCACCCGCGCCGCGGCTGCCCTGCGCGGGGCACTGGTCCAAAGCGCCGCCGCCGAGCGCCAGCGCGAAGGCCACCATCGTGAGTACCACCACGCCGACCGGCAACAGGACCAGCAGCCACAGGCACCACCGCGAGCGACCACGCCGACGATGACCGGCAGTCGCGAGAACGAGCGTTGGGATGGTCACTGGCTGACCACCGCCTGCACCGTTGCGGTGGGCGTCGACGTCGTGATCAGGAGCTCGATCGGGTAGCGCGACACGCCGCCGTCGGCAATCGTTGCCACCACGTGCCACCGCCCCCGGCGCAGCGTCCGGGCGGTCACCTGCACGACCCGAGGGCGCCGGTCACGCGCGGCCGGCGATACCCGCAACGTCGCCGCCGCGAGTCGTCGGCGAAGCGCCCGTCCGGCCCCCGCAATATTCGTGGCAGGCGCCTGGCCGTAGAGGTACGGCAAGTAGCCGGCGAGGAACCGTCGAGCACCCCGCACGACCGCGGCTTGGTCGTGCGGGCGACCTCCGCTGCGCTGCCGTCCCGGCGTCGCCGCGAGATCGTCGATCGGGGCCGCGACCGCAGCCCGC
>JBQGEK010000416.1:0-5204 GCA_052039575.1 Patulibacter sp.
GCGCGCCGTGCCCGCGCCGGCCGCCACCCCCGGGCCCCCGCGGCCGCCCCCCCCCGCCCCGCACACGGCCGCCGCCCCGCCCGCGCCCGCGGCCGCGGCTCCCGCGCCGACCGCCGCTGCGGAGGCCCCGGCCACCTCGGCCGACGACGCACCGGTCACGGCCAAGAAGCCGGTCGCGCGTCGGCCGCGCAAGACCGCGGCCCAGAAGGCCGCCGAGGCGGCCGAGGTCGCGGCGACCGCGTCGCCCGAGTCCGGCGGCGACGTTCCCGCCAAGAAGCCGGCTGCACGCCGTCCCCGCAAGACCGCCGCGCAGAAAGCCGCCGAGGCGGCCGAGGCCGCAGCCACCACATCGCCCGAGTCCGCCGACGAGGCACCGGCCGCCAAGCCCGTCGCGCGCCGCGCCACCACCCGCAAGACGACAGCGCAGAAGGCCGCCGAGGCCGAAACCGTCACCGAGGCTCCCGCGAAGAAGCCGGCCGCGCGCCGGACGACCACCCGGAAGACCGCGGCGCAGAAGGCGGCCGACGCGGCAGCGGCCGACGCAACCCCCGCGAAGCCCGCCGCGCGGAAGACCACCGCCCGCAAGACCACGACGCGCAAGACCGCAGCGGCAAAGGCCGCCGAAGCGGAGACCGCCACGGTCGAGGCGCCCGCGAAGAAGCCGGCGGCTCGCAAGGCGAGCCCGCGCAAGACGGCCGCCCAGAAGGCCGCCGAAGCCGCAGCGGCCGAGACCGGCGACGACGCGCCGATGAAGAAGCCCGCGGCTCGCAAGGCGACCCCGCGCAAGACGGCCGCCCAAAAGGCCGCCGAAGCCGCAGCGGCCGAGACCGACGGCGAGGTCCCCGCCAAGAAGCCCGCGGCTCGCAAGGCGACCCCGCGCAAGACCGCCACCGCCAAAGCTCCGACGGCCAAGGCCGCGACGGCGAAGGCCGCGACCAAGACCTCCACGGCGAAGACCCCCGCCAAGAAGCCGGCCTCCCGCCGCAAGACCACGCCGAAGACGGAAGAGTGATGCGATGACCCAGACGAGCCGCGAGATCCACCTGGTCGACCGGCCCGTCGGGGCCCCGACGCTCGACACGTTCCGGCTGGTCGAGACCGAGGTCGCCGAGCCCGACGACGGCGAGATCCTGGTCCGCAACCACTGGATGAGCGTCGACCCCGCGATGCGCGGCCGGATGGACGACCGTCCGTCGTACGTCGAGCCGTTCCGCGTCGGCGAGGCGCTCGAGGGCGGCGCGGTCGGCGAGGTGATCGCTTCGCGGTCCGACCGTCACGCCGTCGGCGACCTGGTGCTGCACGGGCTCGGCTGGCGCGACCTGGCGCTGCTGCCGGGCAAGCGCGCAGCCCCGGTCGACGCCAGCCTCGCCCCCGAGCAGACGTTCCTCGGGATCCTCGGGATGCCGGGCCTGACCGCCTACGCCGGGCTGGTCCGGCTCGCGAAGATCAAGCCCGGCGACGTCGTCTTCGTCTCGGCCGCCGCGGGCGCGGTCGGCTCCGCGGTCGGCCAGATCGCCCGGCAGCTCGGAGCCGGTCGGGTGATCGGCAGCGCCGGCGGCCCGGCGAAGGTCGCCCACGCGATCGACGCCTTCGGCTTCGACGAGGTGATCGACTATCAGGCCGGCCGGATCCGCAAGCAGCTCAAGCAGGCGGCCCCGGACGGCATCGACGTCTACTTCGACAACGTCGGCGGCGAGCACCTGGAGGTCGCGATCGGTGCCCTTCGCAACCACGGGCGGATCGTGATCTGCGGAATGATCTCGCAGTACAACGCGACCGAGCCGCCGGCCGGACCGCGCAACCTGGTGCGGTTGATCCAGACCCGCGGGTCGATCCACGGACTGCTGGTGCTCGACCACGCCGACCTGCGCGACGAGTTCGTCCGCGAGGTCAGCGGCTGGATCGGCGACGGGTCGGTCGCCTACGACGAGACGATCGTCGACGGCCTGGAGAACGCCCCGCAGGCGTTCCTCGACCTGATGGCCGGGAAGAACACGGGCAAGATGCTCGTGCGGATCAGTAGCTGAGGTCGTCACCCACCGGTCGCTCCGAGCTGATGCGTGTTGCACCACTCAGGGTGGCGCAATCCGCATCAGCTCCGGTTCGGGGGGCTGATTCCGTCCTCGACCGCGCGTCGCCTCCGCGCCCGAACCACCAGTCCGCCCATCAGCAGCACCGCCACGGCCGTCCCGCCGAGCAGGGCCGTCGGAGGGCCGCTGGCCGGCGGCGGGGTGACCCGCAGGTCGGTGCTGCCCTCGGGCCCGCGAACCGCGACCCGCACCGGATACGCCTGGACGTCGCCCGAGCTCGGCACGCGGGCGATCCCCTCGTAGCCGTTGCCGATCCGCTGGACCTGCAGCGGCCGATCGCCGTCGTCCAGCTCGACGACGATCCGGACGTCGGCGTCCTCGACCGGGCGACCGTCGTCGATCCGCTGGACGTAGGTCGTGTAGTCGATCGCCGGGCTGTCGAGTCCGCCGCGGGTCACCGCCAGAGCCATCAGCTGCACGCGGTAGGCGCCGGCCTCCGCGCTGCCGAGCAGCAGGCCGCCGTGGGCGGAGGCCACCGCCGCCGGCACGAGCAGCGATCCGAGCAGCAGCAGCACGGCCACCGTCGTCCGCCCGCGGCATCCGAACGACCGACTCGTCGCGAAGGGTGCGGCAGCGCCGACGGTCACCCCGACCACCCCGGCAGCCCCGGGCAGATCCGGTCGCGACGCGGCGGCACCAGCAGGTTGGCGCGCGCCTCGACCGTCATCCACTCGGTGATCCCGTTGTTGATGTGGACGCCGACGGTGCCGTGACCGACCGCCTTGCGTGCGTCCATCGCCCGACGCGTCTCGACGAAGTCCTCGATCGTCTGCGAGAGCGAGACGAAGTGGACGCGCGCGGCACCCCCGTCGGCGCTGTTGAAGTCGCGGCGCAGGATCACCGGCCGGCCGTTGCGGCGGGCGGCGGCCGCGGCCTCGGCGTGCCCGACCACCGACTGCGCGCGCGCGACCTTCGCCACGTCGACATCCGCGGGGTGGTTGATCCCCCGTGGGTTGCGACGGACCTTGGCCGGCGTCGTGTCGGCGGCGAACATCCGCCGCACTCGGCCGCGGTCGTCGAGGCTGCGGTACCAGCTGTCGAGCGCCAGGGCGATCATGCTCAGGTGCATCGTGGTCCCGCCGGCCCAGCGACCGGCGGCGATCGTCACGTCCTCCTCGGTCGCCTGGTTGCGTTTCAACCCCGACTGGAACCCCATGTACATCGGGGTCTTCTTCGGCAGCTCCTGATCCTGCGGCAACCCGACGACGCCCTCGCGGTGCTGCTCGGGCAGCCCGTCGCCGACGAACCCGGTCCGGCGCTCGGTCACGCCCAGCAGCCCGCGTAGGTCGGTCGGGCCGTTCGCCCCGTCCAGCGAAGCCCCGGAGAACAGCGCCCGCTCGACCCGGTCCAGCAGCGCCTCGTCGTCCGACCCCAGGTGCAGCACGCAGGCGGGGTCGTCGATCCGCGGGACCTCGGCGTCGTTCAGCGCGACCGCCGGCGGCACCGGGGACGCGACGCCGATCCGCGCAAACCAGCTCGGCCCCCAGCCGACGGCGATCAGCAGGCCACGCGGCCCCGCACCAACCGCGCGCTCGACCCGCCGCAGCGCGGCCTCAGCCTGCCACGCGCGCTCCGGTGTCGGATCGTCCGCGAGCGCGCAGAGCAGCAGCCGCTGGTGGCGCGGCGGCAGCCGGTTGCCCGCCGCGTCGCGGCGCAGCAACCCGTCCCACTCGTGCTGGCGGCCGGGGCGGATCACCCGCGGCAGCTGCGTGCGGTCGACCGCGGCCGAGCTGCTGCCGCTCCCCCGCCCGACCGCGACGCCGCCGACGGCCAGCGCGGCACCGGCCGCGAGGCCCCCGACGACGACGTGGCGACGGGTCGCCCTCACGGGGCGGTCCACTCGAACGGAACCTCGAGCCGGACCGGCTGGTCGTAGCGCTCGACCGACTCGGGGTGGCGGCCGATCTGCGGCGGACCGACGACGATCGTCGCCTGGTACTCGCCGCTCTCGGGCAGCTTCATGTTGTCGCCGTAGTGCAGGCCGACGCCCATCCCGATCATCGGGTAGAGCGGGCCGTTGTGGACCGCGATCCCGCCCGGTCCGGTGATCTGCGCGGTGACCGCGGCGTCGGGCAGGCGGTCGCGGCTCTCGGCGTCGGAGACCAGCACCATCACGTGGGCGTTGTCGCCCGGCGCCGGCGGGTGCTTGCGCATCTCGCCGCCTTCGGAGACCGTGAACTCGACGGCCTCCTTCATCGCGGCGACCTCGACTCGGATGTCGCCCTCGGTCTTCTCGCCGAGCTTCAGCGAGGCCATGTCGCCGTGGTCGCCGTGCCCACCGTCGGCGCCGTGGTCGTCGTGACCCGCGCTCTCGTCATCGTGGTCGGCATCGGCCGCGGCGTGATCCCCGCCGTGGGTGGTGGTCTGGGCCGGTGGGGTCGTGGTGCCGGAGGCCTCGACGTTCGACGCGTCGTCGTCGGAGCCGCAGGCGGTCAGGAGCAGGGCGGTCGCGACGCAGAGCGCAACCGGGACGGGAGCAATGAAGCGGGGCATGGTGGTCCTCGGGAAGGGATGAGCGCGTACGCGGACGGTCCGCGCAGCAACGGCACGCCGGAAGCGGAGCATCGGCGCGAACGCACGCCCGGAGGCGTGGATAGGAGGGCTCAGCCCTGGACCGGAGGCGGCCGAACGGCCAGCGCGTAGGCAAGCGTGACGCCCGCCGGACGGACGATGTCTCGCAGCTTGGGGCGAACGATCCGCTGCGGAGCGCGGACCGGACGGGCGCGCATCCGCCGGGCGCGGGCCCGGGCGATCGTCTCCTCGCCGGGGAACAGCCCGACGGCGAGCGTCGCCAGCAGCACCAGCGCCGGCGCCAGCAGCAGCGCGACCGACGGCGACGTCAGCGCCGCTCCGACGAGCACCACCACCGCGGCAAGCACGCCGAGCACGGCGCGCATTCCCGGTCGGTGACGTGCCTGCCGCATCGCTGGCGAACAGTAACGGTCAGCGCACGCGCAGCGTCAGACGCTGCGTGACGGCCTTGCCGCCGCGGGGAGTGGATCCGAGCTGCGAGCGCCGCGAGCCCGAATAGTGGCCGCACGGCTACGATGACCCTCGGTGTTCCGCTCCCGGTTCATCCTGTTGCTGCTCGCCGCAGCCGTCGTCGGGGTCTCG
>JBQGEK010000417.1:0-2710 GCA_052039575.1 Patulibacter sp.
GGTCTTCACTCGCGCTTAGAGAGGGGGGGGGGGTGGTTGGAAGCGGCGGGCCGCGCGCCCGCTCGACCGCGCCGGGCAGCGCGAACTGGGCCGCGCCCAGACCCTCGACGAAGTAGCCGCGCCGGCAGACGCCGAGCGTCTCGAGCGCGCCGAAGCTGTCGTAGAGCGTCGAGAAGCCGCCGGCGATCCCCTCGGCCCGGACGTGCTCGCGGGTCACGATCCCGTGCCGCTCCAGCAGCAGCTCGGCGACCGTCCGGCGACGTAGCCCGGGATCGACCGCCACGGGCGTGCCGTCCCCCGCCAGATCGGCGAATAGCGGCGCGGTCAGCGAGAACCGCCCCTGGGTCGCGGACGGCGCCGCCGTGCTTCCCCGTGGCCCGAAGCGGCGGCGTCCCAGCCGCGATCGACCAGCCGGAGCCGGCGTCCGTGCCGCGGCCGCCCCTCCGGGCTTCATCCCCGCCCGACCGGCGCGCAGCGGGGCGAACACGTCGCAGGTCACCTCGCCGGCCCAGATCAGGTCCCAGAGCGCGTCGCGCAGCGCCGGCGCGGGTTCGACCAGCGTCGCGACGATGTCGTGGAAGAACATCGGTCGCTCGGCGAGCGCCGTTCGGATCGCGTCGTGCGCGGGCCCGCTCGGTCCCGCGTCGTCGGACGCCCGCGGACCGTCGACGGCGGGGACCGGCCGTCCCATCGGCGGGCCGATCGCGGCGGCGTCGTCGCGGAAGTACAGCGCGACTCGGCCGCGTCCCGAGCGCACGCCGCCCGACGAGCCCGCGCCGACCCAGACCAGCTCGCCCGACGCGCACAGCCCGTCCAACCAGGACGGCGAGTAGGCACCGAGTCGCCTCGGCAGCACGTCCTTCTCCCACAGCTCGACCGGCAGCGGCACGCCCTGCAGCGGCACGAGGATCTCGCGCAGCCGATCGGGCCCGGCGCCCGCGGGGCGGTAGCGGTCGACGCCCTGCCAGGTCTGGACGAACGGCACCAGCGCCCGCGCGTCGACCGGCTCGATCTCCTTACGCAGCACCGCGAGCGACATCCGCCGCAGTCGGCGGAGGATCTCCGGGTCGCAGAACTCGGTCTCGGTCCCGCCCGGGCGGATCTCGCCGCGGACCAGCTCGTCCTCGCGCAGCAGCTCGCGCAGGACCGCTGTCGCGTCGACGCCGTAGCGCGCCCGCAGGTCGCGGTCTACGAACGGCCCGCGGGTCGCCGCGTAGCGCTGGACCAGTCGGCGCAGCGGGTCGTGGGACCCCGGGCCACCCACCCGCCCCAGGAACGCCTCCGGCAGGCCGCCGGGCGGCACCGCGCCGAGCGCATCGCGGTAGAGCCCTGCGTCGTCGGCCGCGATCCACCGCTGCTCCGATCCGATCCGCATCCGCACGGCGCGGCGCTCGCGGTCCAGGCGGTCGAGCCACTCGGTGGCCCGGGCGCGGCGCGCATCGAGCCCCGGGATGGCACCGTCGTCTGCGACCGGCGGGGCCGCGACGCCCCCGTCGTCGTCCGGTCGCTCGCCGTCGAGCGCCACCCGCTCGGCGACCTCGTCGAGGGTCAGGTCGCCGACCCGGCGCAGAACTTCGGCCAGTGCGTCCGGATTGGCCGCGCGGGTTCGCGCCGAGCGGTGCTGCAGGTCGGCTTCGAGCTGAGCCAGGGCGCCGGCGTCGAGCAGGTCCCGCAGCTCGTCCTGGCCGAGCAGCTCACGCAGCAGGTCGCGGTCGAGCGAGAGCGCGGCGGCCCGGCGTTCCGCGTTCGGCGCGTCACCCTCGTACATGTACGTGGCGACGTAGTCGAACAGCAGCGACCCGGCCATCGGCGACGCCGTCGCCGTCTCGGCCTCGACGATCGTCACCTCGCGCTGCTGCAGCTGGCGCAGCAGCCCCACCAGACCCGGCACGTCGAGCACGTCGCGCAGGCACTCGCGGTAGGTCTCGAGGATCACCGGGAAGTCGGGGAACCGCTGCGCGACCTCGAGCAGGGTCTGGGCCTTCAGCCGCTGCTGCCAGAGCGGGGTGCGCTGTCCCGGGCGCGCCCGCGGGATCAGCAGCGCGCGTCCGGCGTTCTCGCGGAACCGCGCCCCGAACAGCGCGCTGGTCCCCAGCTCGGACACGATCAGGTCTTCGACCTCGTCCGGGTCGGGCACCAGCAGCTCGCGGATCCGGTCCCAGTCGGCGTCCAGGTCGATCGCCTGCGCCAGGTCCTCGTCGAAGCCCGTGTCTCCGTCACCGGGAGCGGCGCCCTCGGGCAGATGGATGATGATCCCGTCGTCCGACCAGATCGCGTCCGCTTCGATCCCGATCTCGTCGCGGATCCGGCGCGAGACCGCGAGGCCCCAGGCGGCGTGGACCCGGCCGCCGTAGGGCGACAGGACGCAGACCCGCCAATCGCCGATCTCGTCCTTGAACCGCTCGATCACCAGCGTCCGGTCGGACGGGATCACGCCGGTCGCCTCCTGCTGCTCGATCAGGAAGTCGAGCAGGTTGCGCGCCGCGAGCGGATCGAGGTCGTAGTCGCGGACCAGCGTCTGCTCGTCCTGGTCGACCGCCCAGCGCGAGAACGCGCCGATCGCCTCGCCAAGCGGCTTCGGCCGTCCGCGCTGGTCGCCACGCCAGAACGGGACCGCCCCCGGAGCCCCCGGAGCCGGGGTGACCACGACCTTGTCGCGGCCGATCTCCTCGATCCGCCAGGTCGACGCGCCCAGCAGGAAGGTCTGGCC
>JBQGEK010000418.1:0-4663 GCA_052039575.1 Patulibacter sp.
GGCGGGGGGTGGGTTAACACCCCCCCCCCGGTCCCCCGCCCGGCCCCCGGGGGGGGGGGGGCCGCGCCCCCCCCCCCCCCGACGCCGGCCGCGTCGTCGTAGCCGTCGGCGCTGTTGGGGTGCCAGCCGACGGCAACCCAGACCTCTTCGAAGGTCTCAGCCGCGGTCAGCGCCCGGCGGCTGTTCTCGACGTCGAGCCCGACGGTCAGGATCCGTTGGACCCCGGCCGCACGGGCGTTGCCGATCAGCTCGTCGTTCGCCGGCGCGCACGAGTCCAGGTGGGTGTGCGAGTCGATCATGGTCGGGGGCCGGGGAAGCCTGCGCGCGCGTCCGTCCGCCTCACGCGGCGGCTCGGTCCGAGCGGTCCTTCGGGAAGAGCGGCGGCAGCTCGTCGATCTCGCCGACCGTCCCGCGCCCCAGCTCGGTGTTCTCCCAGCTCAGGTCGGGAGCACCGAGCGCGGCGAGCAGCCGGTTGGTGCTCAGTGGCAGCCACGGGTGCAGCAGCACGCCGAGCGCCCGGACGCCTTCGACCAGGGTCCGCAGCACCAGGTCGAGCTCGGCGTTCGCGACCTCCGCTTCGTCCGGATCCTGCGCCGCCTTGGCGAGCTTCCACGGCGCCTGCTCCTCGACGTAGCGGTTGAGCCGTCGCACGCGCTCCCAGATCGTCTCCAGCGCCGCGCTGATCAGCCCGTCGTCGAGCTGGCCGGCGACCGTCGCGCCGATCCCGTCGAACGCGTCGGCGATCCGCGGGTCGAGCTCGACGTCCGGGACCTGGCCGTCGCGGTACCGGCGGACCATCGCGATGCTCCGCGACGCCAGGTTGCCGAAGTCGTTGGCCAGCTCCGTCTCGTAGCGGACCTTCAGGCTCTCCATCGAGACCGACCCGTCCTGGCCGTAGGTGACCTCTCGCAGCAGGTAGAACCGGACAGCGTCGGCGCCATACTGCTCGATCGCCTCGAACGGGTCGAGCACGTTGCCCTTCGACTTGCTCATCTTCGCGCCGTCGACGAGCAGGAACCCGCCGACCATGACCTTCTTCGGCACCTCGAGCCCGGCGGCCATCAGCAGCGCGGGCCAGTAGATCGTGTGGAACTTGAGGATGTCCTTGCCGATCACGTGGACCGCCGGCCAGTGCGACTGCGACAGGTCCTCGCCCTCGCGGCCGAACCGCAGCGCGCTGACGTAGTTGAGCAGCGCATCCCACCACACGTAGAAGACGTGCTCGAGGTCCCACGGGACGGGCACGCCCCAGGTGATCCCGTTGCGACTCAGCGAGACGTCCTGGAGCCCGGCGGTGATGAACGCCAGCGCCTCGTTGCGACGCGCCTGCGGGACGACCCAGTCGGGCCGGTCGGCGAACAGCTGCTCGAGTGGCTCCTGAAAGGCCGACAGCCGGAAGAACCAGTTGCGTTCCTTCTCCCGCGTGAGCTCGATCCCGTGGATCGGGCAGGTGTTGCCTTCTCCGACCTCGGACTCGGTCTTGAAGTCGGCGCACTTCGGGCAGTACCAGCCCTCGTAGTCGCCCTCGTAGACGTAGCCGTGGTCCTTGACCCGCGCGAGGATCTCCTGGACGACCGCCTTGTGCCGGTCGTCCGAGGTCCGGATGAAGAAGTCGTTGGACGCCTCGAGCACCGGCCCCATCGCCTGGAACTTCGGCGCGTTCTGGTCGACCAGCTCCTGGGGGGTGACACCCCGTTCGGTGGCGACGTTGGCGACCGGCTCACCGTGCTCGTCGGTGCCGGTCAGGAAGAACACGTCGTCGCCGCGTTGGCGGTGATGACGGGCCAGGACGTCAGCGACGATCGTCGAGTACGCGTGTCCGAGGTGAGGAGCGGCGTTGACGTAGAAGATCGGTGTCGTGACGGAGTAGCCCATTCCCGATGGAGGGTACCGCCGCGCGCCCGTCGGTCCACGGCCGGGTCGGCTGCCGGGCCGACCGGCGCCGTCGACGCAACGCGGGCAGCCCGAGCGCCGCGAGCGCCAGACCGACTGCGACGACCCGCGGATCGGCGCGTACGGGGCCCTCGGAGCGCGGCTCGACCACGACGACCGCGGGCCGGGCCGGTGCTCCGCCCGGGACCGGAATCGGCCGACGAACCTCCGTCGGTTCGGGGGTGCCGCGAGGCGCGACCAGCGGTCGCACACGGATCTGCGGCGAGCGCCGTGCCCGCGGCGTCGGGCCGAGCGGCACTCCCCTCCGGGGTGGGTCGACGACCGGCCCCGGGTCGACGTAACCCCAGCGGTCGGCGTGCGGCCGCAGGCTCAGGCCGACGGTCGCCCCCGACGCCCGGCCGACCACTCGGCCCGCCGCCACGGTGACGCCACGCCGAACCGCCGGGTCAACCCCCATCACGGTCGCGGTCCACGGGCCGCAGCGCACGGTCACCGCATCTCCGCGCGGGGTGCGCCCCGCGAAGCTGACCCGTCCGCGGCACGGTGCGACCACGGCGCTCGCGGGCCGGGAGACGTAGCCGACCGCCCGTCGCTGACCGGCCGCGAACGGCTGGCGACGGTCGTAGCGGAACGCGGTCCGGACGGGACCGGAGACGGGGCGGAGCAGCGGCGGCGGATCGACCATATCGCCCGAAGGTAGGTGCGCGGAAGCCCCGGGGGAAGCGGCGCTATCGGATCGGCACGAACGGGGTACGACCTCGTTACGGACCCGCGAGGCGGGTCCACGCACGCGCGCTGCTCTCCGCGGGACCGCCGGTCCCGACGGGCCGGGGCGCGGGCACGCCGAACCGACCGACCCGACTCGAGGACCTCATGCCCGCGACCGCCGCCCAGCTTCTCGTCCGCTGCCTCGAGCAGGAGGGGGTCGAGTACGTCTTCGGGATCCCCGGGGAGGAGAACATCCACTTCGTCGACGCGCTGCGGGACTCGCCGATCCGGTACGTGCTGGTCCGGCACGAGCAGGCCGCGTCGTTCATGGCCGAGATCTACGGGCGGCTGACCCAGCGCGCAGCGGTCGCGTCGGCCACCCTCGGGCCCGGCGCGATCAACCTGCAGCTCGGCGTCGCCGACGCGACGACCAACAGCACGCCGTTGGTCGCGATCTCCGCCCAGGTCGGCCGCGATCGCTCGTACAAGGAGTCGCACCAGGGCGTCGACCTGGTGGCGATGTTCGACCCGATCACCAAGTGGTCGACGCTCGTCCCGACCGCGAAGTCGGTGCCCGAGATCGTCCGCAAGGCGTTCAAGACCGCCCAGACCGAGCGCCCCGGGGCGGTCTACGTGGCGGTCCCCGAGGACATCGAGGACGCGGAGGTCCCCGACGAGCACGCGCCGCTGCCGATCGACCGGGTCCGTCCCAACGAGCCCGCCGACGCGCAGGTCGCCCGCGCGCTCGAGATCCTCCACCGCGCGGAGCGCCCGATCCTGTTGGCCGGACACGGCGCCGCGCGCGAGGGGACGACCGCCGAGCTGGTCCGGTTCGCCGAGCGCACGGGGATGCCGGTTGCCACGACGTTCCACGGCAAGGGCGTGTTCCCCGACGACCACCCGCTGGCGCTCGGAGCCGTCGGCTTCATGCAGCACGACTACGTCAACTTCGGCTTCGACGCCGCGGACGTGATCGTGTCGGTCGGCTACGAGCTGCAGGAGTTCGATCCGCAGAAGATCAACCCGGACAACGACGCCCAGATCATCCACGTCCACCGCGGGCCGGCCGAAGTCGACGACCACTACCCCGTGGCGGTCGGGTTGCACGGATCGATCGCCCGCTCGCTCGAGCTGCTGGTCGAGGGCACGCCGGAACCGTCGGCCGGAGGACGCGAGGTCCCGGCGACGGCCGACTGCCAGGCGTCGCAGCTGCTGGCCGCGGAGCTCGAGCGCGGTGCCCGCGACGACCGCTTCCCGCTGTCGCCGCAGCGCGTCGTCGCGGATACCCGGGCGGCACTCGGACGCGAGGACATCGTGCTTGCCGACACCGGCGCGGTGAAGATGTGGATGGCACGGCTCTACCCCACCTTCGCCGCCAACACCTGCCTGATCTCCAACGGTCTGTCGACGATGGGCTTCGCCCTGCCGGGCGCGCTCGGCGCGCACCTGGCGAACGGCGACCGGCATCCCGACCGCAAGGTGCTGGCGGCCACCGGCGACGGCGCGTTCCAGATGCACGCGCAGGAGATCGAGACCGCGGTCCGCGAGCGGATCCCGCTCTGCGTGTTGATCTGGGACGACGGCGGCTACGGCCTGATCGAGTGGAAGATGGAGATCGACCTCGGCCGCTCCTCGTCGGTCCGCTTCGGCAATCCCGACATCGTGCCGTTCGCCGAGAGCTTCGGCGCGACGGGCGTGCAGATCTCCTCGGCCGACGAGCTGCTTCCGGCGCTCCGCGAAGGCCTGGCGTCGGACGGCGTGACGGTGATCAACTGCCCCGTCGACTACCGCGAGAACATGCGTCTGACCGACCGCCTCGGTGACCTGACCGACGCGCTCTGACCGACGCCGCGCGAGCGGGAGACCTCGATAGGGCGTGAGCGCATCGACCTCTCCCGCTGGCGCGGAAGGCTTCGGGGCCCGGGCGGCGTAGATCGCACGGATGCCCTCCGCGCTGCGCTTCCCGGCCCTCCGAGCGATCGTCGAGACCCGGGCAGGGCGGCTGCTGGTCGGCGTCGTCTCGGTCGTCGCCCTGCTGACGGTCGTCGGCCTGCTCCTGCTC
>JBQGEK010000419.1:0-13699 GCA_052039575.1 Patulibacter sp.
GGCCGACACGCCCTGCAGCACGCGGCAGGCGACGATCCAGGCCTCGGCGTAGGAGCCCTCGGGCGTCGCGCCGCAGAGGGCGGAGAAGAAGGCGAAGCCGACGACGCCGATCGTCACCATCCGGCCCGGTCCGAGCACGTCGGCGAGCTTGCCGCCGAACGCGAACATCGCGGCGAGCGCGAGCAGATAGCCGTTGATCACCCATTGGGTGCCGTTGGCGGTCAGCCCGAGGTCGCTCTCGAGGTGGGGGACCGCGAGCACGACGACGGTCTGGTCGATGAACATCATCGACACGGCGAAGATCATCGCGACGAGCACGAGCCGCTTCGGCGGTCGACGTTCTTGAGCGGTGGTGGACACGGTGGGACCCTTTCAGAGTCGGGAGGGCGAATACGAGGGCCAATATCCGGTCCGGGCCGCGCGCGGGCATCAGTAGCCGGCTACTGCATCGCCGATCCGCCGCCTACGCAGTACCGGCCTCCGTCGTGGTGCAGTACCGGTCGCGGGACCCGATGCCGTAGTCCGGTACTGAGGACGCCGGCCCGCGCAACGCCGATGGTTCGGGCGTGCTCCTTCCCCGCGTCGCCGACCCCGAACTGCAGCACGAGCTGACGCTCGCGGCGCAGTCGGCCGAGGTCGGCGCGGCTGCCGCGGACGTCCTGGTCTCGACCGCCGCCCGGATCGCCGACGACGGTGACCCCGACACGTGGGTGCTGGAGTGGATGGCCACCGCGGGCAGCGCTTGGGCGGCCGGCAACTCCGCCGCGCAGGCCGGGGAGCACGTGACGGCTCGGGAGCACTACCTGCATGCGGCGACCTACTACGCGATCGCCCGGGCGGCGATCGGCCGGTCGAGCGACGCCGCGCGACGGCTCGACGTCTGGCGTCGCCAACGCGCCTGCTGGGATCGTGCGGCCGCGCGGTTCGACCCGCCGGCGGTCCGGCTGGAGCTGCCCTACGAGGACACGACGCTGCCGGCGTACTTCTTCCGTGCCCCGGACGCGTCTCCCGGCGAGCGCCGGGCGACGGTGATCGTCAGCCACGGCGGAGACGGTCCGACGTCCCAGGCGTGGACGCTGGGTGGGGCGGCGGCCGCGGCGCGCGGGCACCACTGGATGACCTTCGACGGTCCCGGCCAGCAGGCGGCGCTGGTCGATCAGGGGCTCGTCCTGCGACCGGACTGGGAAGCAGTGCTGACGCCCGTCGTCGACGCGGTGCTCGCCCGGGACGACGTCGACCCCGAACGGCTCGCGCTCGTCGGGACCGGCCTCGCCGGCTACTGGATCCCGCGAGCCCTGGCCTTCGAGCACCGGCTGGCGGCGGCCGTCGCCGATCCCGGCGTGGTCGACGTGTCGGCGCGCTGGGTGGCGACGCTGCCGACCGCGATCCGCGACGTGCTGCGCCGCGGTGACCGCCACGGCTTCGAGCGCGAGTTCCGACTGGCGGCGCTGTTCGCTCCGGAGCTCGCCGAGCGGCTGCGGCTGAGCGGTGAGCCGTACGGGGTCGACGGCAACTCGCCCGCGGCGCTCTACGACGCGCTCGCCGCTTTCCGTCTGGGAGACGAGGTCCGCCGGATCACCACGCCGCTGCTGGTGACCGACCGGGACGGCACGTCGTTCTGGCCCGGCCAGTCGCAGCAACTGTTCGACCGCCTGACCGGTCCGCGGAGCCTGGTCGACGCGTCGTCGCGGACCCGCGACCGTCAGATCTTCGGCTGGCTCGACGGCTACCTCGGTTGAGCGGCACCGCGGGCACGCGGGGCGCGGATGGCGGGGCGGAGAAACTCCCCGTACGGCCCGTCCTGGACGGCGTAGACTGCCGCACGCCATGTCTCGGGCCTCCACCTGGCCGCTCGTCGGTCGCCGCATCGAGCTCGATCTGATCGCCGAGCTGCGGGCGTCCGGCGCGTCGGGGGTGGTGCTCGCGGGGCGGGCCGGCGTGGGTAAGTCGCGGCTGGCGCGCGCGACCGTCGAGACCGCGCGCGACGACGGGGCGCACACCTCGTGGGCCCAGGCGACCCGCAGCGCCGCGACGGTCCCGCTCGGCGCCTTCGCGGGGCTGCTCCCCGCGGACGTGCGCTCCGACGAGCCGCTCGAGTTGCTGCGCCGCGGCGTCGCCTCGCTGCGCGAGGCCGCCGGTGGTCGTCCGTTGGTGCTCGGAGTCGACGACGCTCAGCTGCTCGACCCGATCTCGGCCGCGCTGGTCCAGCAGGCGGTGCTCAGCGAGGTCGCGTTCGTCGTCGCGACGGTCCGCACCGGCGAGCCGTGCCCGGACGCGATCGTCTCGCTGTGGAAGGACGGCGGGGCGCAGCGCGTCGACGTCGGCCTGCTGACGGCGGAGGAGACCGGTGACCTGGCCGAGGCGATCGTCGACGGCCCGCTCGAGCAGACCGCTCGGCAGTGGGCGTGGAGTGCGAGCCACGGCAACGCGCTCTACGTCCGCGAGCTGGTCGGCGGCGCGCTCAGCAGCGGTGCGCTCGTCGAGGCCGAGGAGCTCTGGCGGCTCCGCACGCATCCACCGGTCGCCGACTCGCTGGCGGAGCTGGTGGTCAGCCGGCTCGGAGATCTCGGCCGCGACGAGCGGTCGGTCGTCGAGCTGCTGGCGATCGGCGAGCCGCTGACCACCGACGAGCTCGTCGGGTTGGCCGGTGAGGACGCGCTGCTCGCGGTCGAGGAGCGTGGGTTGATCGACGCGAGCGCCCCCGATGCGGTGCGCCTGGCCCACCCCCTGTACGGCGAGGTCGTGGCGTCGGCGCTCGGCGTCGTGCGGCTGCGGCAGCTGCGCCGCCGGCTCGCCGACACGGTGCTGGCTCGACCGGCGCTGTCGGCGGACGACACGCTGCGGGTCGCGGGCTGGCTGACGGACGCCGGCGAGCCGGTCGCCCCCGACGTGCTCGTGACCGCCGCCCGGGCGGCCAACCTGGCCGGCGACCCCGACCTGGGGTCACGCTTCGCGTCGCTCGCGATCGACTCCGGGGCGGGCGCCGATGCCGTCCTGCTGCTCGGGCGCGCCCACACGGTCCGCAAGCGCTACGAGGAGGCCGAAGCGGTGCTCGCTCCGCTGGAGGGGCAGCTGCCCGACCACGAGACGGCCGCCGCGTACCTGGAGCAGCGCGCGGTCTCCGTCCTCCACTGGGGCCTCCAGCGGCCGGCGGACGCCGACGCGCTGGTGCGCAGGGCGCAGGCGTGGTGGCCGGAGCAGGAGTGGCAGCGCCGACTCGACCCGCTGCGACTCGAGCTGGCCACGCTGATGGGCGGCTTCGACGCGACGCTGGAGGTCTCCGCCGAGATCCTGGCCGACCCCGATCTGGCGCCTGAGGTCCGTCACCAGCTCGAACCGGTCCGCGCGGTGACCCTCTTCTACGCCGGTCGCACCGACGAGGCCTACGCGCTGGCCGAGCGGATCCGGCCGACGGTCCCGCTGCGCGACCAGAGCGATGCGCTGGCGCTCGTCACCTTGTCGATCGTGGGCTTGGAGACGGCCGACGACTTCCCCGGGCTGGACCGCTACATGTCGCGGACCCTCGAGGACGGCGTGCGGGCCAACGACCACGAGGCGGCCGGCCTGGCCGCGATCACGATCGGCGGGATCCGCTACGCCGAGGGGCGCTTCGTCGACGCCCGCCGGTGGCTGGCCGAGGCGGCGGTCCACCTGGAGGTCCAGGATGCGTTCGGCACGCTGGCCGCGCTGCGCTCGACCCAGGTCGGGGTCGCGCACGGCACCGGCGACCACGCGGCGGTCGCGGCGGCGATCGCCGTCTGCCGCGAGCTGCCGGCGTGGAGCGACCCGCTGCCGAGTCTGCTGCCCTACGTGGTGCGGGCCGAGGGCTGGGCGGCGCTCGACGCGGGCGACCCGACCCGGGCCCAGCAGCTGCTGCTCGAAGGGGCGGAGCGGGTCGCGAACATGCGGGCCTATGCCGCGCTGCTGCTCTACGAGGCGCTGCGCGCGGGCGCGCGGGCGTCGACGGTCGTCGCCGCGCAGCGGTCGATCGTCGGTGACTGTGGCGGGCGGATGATCGCCGTCTACGGGGTTCATGCGGCGGCAATGGCGGCGGCCGACGGGGCGGAGGCGCTGCGGGCTTCCGAGCGGTTCGAGGCGATCGGTGCCTGGCGTTACGCGATGGAGGCGGCGGCTGACGCCGCGGCGATCTTCGTCGCCGAGGGCCGCACCGACTCGGCCCGCCGGGCCGCTGCGCGCGCCCGTGATCTGCACGGCCGCGGACAGGCCGGGGCCGCCCCGCGGCTCGAGGGTCTGGACCCGGTGGCCGCGACGCTGACCAAGCGCGAGGGGCAGCTCGTCGAGCTCGCTCGACGCGGGCTCTCCAACGTCGAGATCGCCGACCGTCTGGTGCTCTCGGTGCGGACGGTCGAGTCGCACCTGTACCGCGCGATGCAGAAGCTGGGCATCGGCGACCGGCGCGATCTCTGAGCGGCCGTATCCCGGCTGTCTGCTGCGCAGCAGGAGGCGACGGTTGGATCAACGCAAGTCGAAGCGCGATTCCTACTCAAGGTCTGATTCTAATCGCGAACTAAAGGGGGGGGAGTACTCACGCTGCCGCGACATCGCTTCGGAATCCCGTCCGTGTGACGTGGCTCCGAGTACCGCACAACCACCCAAGGACACCCATGACCATTCCGGTCCCGAGCGCCAGTTGGCCACGCATCCTGCGTCCGGTCCTGCTGGCGCTGGCGAGCCTCGCGCTCGCGCTGTCGCTGACGTCGGTCGCCCACGCGGCCACGCTCAACGTCGTCTTCGACAACACCTCCCCGGGAGCCAGCACCGGATCGGCGCCGTTCGACGCCGACGACTCCCCCGGCAACGACTCGAGCCCGACGAACAGCATCGTTCGCGCACACGACACGATCACCTACCACTGGGCGCTCAGTGCCAACGGTGGGACCTCGCCCAACACGACCGTCACCCAGGTCCTCCCGGAGGACATGGAGTGGGTCAACCTGCCCGCGTACTGCCTCACCGGCGGCGGCGCCGACCCGCCGTCGAGCCTCAGCGCCGACAAGCGGACCCTCGTCTGCAACACCGGGACCCAGGGGTCGTCCGCGATCGACCTGTACCCGACCGCACGGGTCCTCGGCGCGGCGAACGGCACGACGCTGACGACCTCGATCACGGTCTCCTCCAGCGACCCCGACACCGCGTCGGTCACGTCGCCGTCGATCACCGACACGGTCTCCGCCGCCCCGCGGGTCAACCTGCGCAAGCGCGGCTACTACAGCTACAACGGCACCCACAACGGCCAGGACGGCGTGCACCTGTCGTACTCGCTGTCGCTCGTGGTCAACGGCGAGGGTGGCAAGGGCCTGCGCGGGGCCGAGACGCTCGCCCAGCCGTTCACCCTGACCGACGACCTCTCCGGCTATCTGCCCGGCGCGATCTTCACCGGCCTCAGTGGCGTTTCGGGCGGGTCCAACGTCCCGTGGTCGTACGGCTACGGCACGGGCAACGGCGTGCCCAACTCCGGGACCTGGACCGGCGTCCAGACCGCTCCGGGCGGCAACGTCGCGATCACCGTCACGGGGGCCGACCTCTCCGGCACCATCGTGCCCGAGCGGTCGTCCAACGGCGGAACGCTGCCCGCCGACGACAAGTACCTGGCGACGCAGGTCATCAACTTCTTCATCCCGTTCGACAACATCCCGGGCAACACGCCGATGCCGTTCGAGAACGTCGTCCGCGACTTCGACCCGGATTCGATCACGGGGCAGTCGAACTTCGGGGCCGCCACCGAGCCGCTGGCCGACAATGTCGTCACCGGCCAATACCTCAAGCCGCAGGGCCAGGGTGGCCTCGGCAAGTACTACCGCAGCTTCCAGACCTCGAACGAGCTGCTGACCGGGGCGTCGAGCTTCAACAGCGGTGACGGCCTGCTCTTCCCCGGCCAGACCTTCTACGGCATCCACGACTGGGGCGCCCGCGACGGCGAGGCCCGGACCTACCACCGGCCGGTCCTCTGCGACAACTTCGACACCTCGAGCGTCGCGCTGTCGACCGAGAACCTGCCGGCTGGGGCCGCCGGCCAGCCCGCCTGGATGAGCGGCACCAACGCGTCGCTGTGGGTCATCGAGTACGCCGTGGCCGGCGTGCGCGGAGCGACCGACGCATCGTGGTACGCGCCGACCGGCGCGCGCAACCAGACGTGCGACGACGCCGACGCCGACGCGCAGGGCTGGGTCACCGACCCCGCCACCCTGAGCGGCGGTCTCGACTCCGTGACCAGCGTGCGGATGCGGGCGACGACCGACGCCTCGGGCATCGCCTACGCCCTGCCGCGGCTGCACGTGAACTACAAGGTCCGCACGACCGACAAGTACACCGGCGACACGATCGTGCCGGGCCGCAAGATCGCCAACTTCATCCAGTTCGGTGAGGACGACGACAACGACGGCACCCGCACCTGGCGGACCAACACCTACGACCCGATGGTCAACAACAACGTGCTCGGCGCGGTCGCCACGACCGCCGGCGGCATCGTCCGGATCGAGAAGGACACCGACGCCCCGGGTCAGATCAGCGCGCTGACCGGCAGCGTCGTCAAGTACACGCTGCAGCCGAGCGCAACCGCCCCGATCCCGACCGGTGGCTCGTCGAGCGGCTTCGTGATGCGCGACGTGCAGGTCGTCGACACGATCCCGGAGCACCTCAGCTACATCGCGGGCAGCTCCAACCGCACGCCGGAGTCGGTCGTGGTCAACGGCGACGGCACGACGACCGTCACCTGGAGCATCGGCGACGCGACCGTCAACGGCACGCTGCCGCAGATCACCTACGAGACCCGGGTCAAGCTCTCTGCGCCGAACGGGGCGCAGGAGGTCAACACCGTCGTGATCTCGTCGGTCGACGATCCGTCGCCGCAACAGGCGCGACGCGACACCTACACGATCCGGATCGACAAGGTCTTCGGGATCGTCGTTTCGAAGTCGACGTCGACCCCGTGGATCGAGCCGCTCGACCAGGCGATCTTCGACCTGGAGTACGTCAACAACTCGGTTGACTCCGTGTCGTCGCTCGACCTGATCGACGTGCTGCCGTACAACGGCGACGACCGCGGAGGCGACTCCGCGTTCCACGGCACGGCGAAGCTCCACTCGGTCACCCCGGACGACGCCGGCGACACGGTCTACTACACGTCGCGGGCCCCGGAGCAGATCAGCAACGACCCGAAGCACGCCAGCAACGCGCTGCCCGCCGGCGCGACGCGGTGGTGCACCACGGTCCAGCTCGGCAGCTCGGGCTGCCCGCAGGACGTCGCCGCGGCGACCGCCGTCCGGGTGCTGCGCACCGGGACGATCCCGTCCGGTGACGGCGGCAACGTCCGGATCGTGCTCGACACGGCCGGCAACGCGTCGGGCGACCGCTACGTCAACGACGCCGGCCTGGCGGCCGACGGCGTGACGCTGCCGGCGTTCGCCAACCCGGTCGAGGTCCAGGTCGTGGCCTCCAACCTGGGCGACTTCGTCTGGGAGGACCTGAACGGCAACGGCGTCCAGGACGCCGGCGAGCCGGGGATCCCGGGCGTGACGGTCACGCTGACGGGCGAGGACAAGGACGGCAACGACGTCGAGCGCTCGGTGACCACCGACGCTGACGGCCGGTACACGTTCGCGACCGCCGACGGCCACTTCACGCTCCGTTCGGGCGAGTACCGCCTGACGTTCGCGAAGCCCGGCTACGGGTTCACGCAGCAGGGCGCGGGCAGCGACGCGGAGAAGGACTCCGACGCCGACCAGACCAGCGGACGGACGGGCCTGATCACGATCGCCTCGCCGATCCCCGGTCAGGTCGACCAGCAGGACGTGACGTACGACGCCGGCCTGGTGAAGCTGCCGGATCCGCCCGTCGATCCGCCGGTCAACCCGCCGACGGACCCGCCGGTCGACCCGCCGGTGCCGCCGGTGATCCCGCCCGCGGTGCCGCCGTTCCTGCCGCCGACCCCGCCGACGCAGGTCGCGCAGGACAGCTCGCGGGCCGACTACCGGCTGTCGATCGCCAAGCTGGCCAACCGCAAGACGGTGCGGCCGGGGCAGCGGATCACCTACACGCTGCGGGTGACCGCGGACCGCAGGGGGACCGCGACGGCGACCGACGTGCGGCTGTGCGACACGCTGCCGAAGCGGCTGACGCTGGTCGGCAAGGCCGGCGGCACGCTCCGCAACGGGCGGCTCTGCTGGACGATCAAGCGGCTGGCCCCGGGCCAGACCGTGACGAAGCGGTTCACGGTGCGGGTCGACCGTGACGCCCCGGCCGGGCGGATCGTCAACACGGCGACCGTGGTCGACCAGGATCGGACGCGCACCGCCAAGCGGACGGTGCGGGTGACCACGGTCAAGGCGAAGCGGGCGGCGTCGGACTACGTCACCGGCTGACCCACGCACATGACGTCTGCACGCTCGGGTCTGCTCCGACCGACGGTCCTCTCGCTGCTGCTGGCAGCGGCGGGGCCGGCGGTCGGGCCGGCCGCATCATCCGCGGCGACGGTCGCGGATCCGGTTCTCGCGGCCGTCGAGGGCCCGGGCGTGCCGGACGCCGTGATCCGGGTCGCGGCGCCGTCGCACCGCGGCGCGTACGTGGCCAAGCTGCTCCGACGGTCCGCCGTCCGGGCCCGTCCGGCGGACGACGCCCGGCGGGTCGCGGTCGCCGGTGACCGCACCGACTACCTCGACCAGGGCAACCGCCTGATGGTCCTCGCCGCCCGTTTCGACGCGGTCGGCGAGCCGTGGTTGCGGGTCCAGCTGCCGATCCGCCCGAACGAGACGGCGGGGTGGATCCGCGCCGACGACGCGGTGCTCGACCGTACCCGCTGGGCGGTTCGGGTCCGGCTGGTAGACCGCCGGCTGTCGGTCTACCACCGCGGGAAGGTCGTGCGGACCGCGCGGGTCGTCGTCGGGGCGCGTGCCACGCCGACGCCCCGCGGGACCTTCGCGATCTACGAGGTCGCGCCGCAGGCCGATCGGGCCGGCTTCACCGGCCCGTGGGCGCTCAACCTGACCGGATTCTCGACGGTCCACGAGAGCTTCGGCAGCGGGCCCGGCCGGGTCGCGATCCACGGACGCGCCGGGGCGAGCCTGCTGGACCCGCTCGGAACGGCACGGTCCAACGGCTGCGGGCGGGTCGACAACCGCACGATCGACTGGATGCGGCTGCGGCTGGCCACCGGGACGCCTGTACGGATCACGCTCTTAAGCGCGAACGCGTGCGCGCTTCGCCCGACCAGTGCGGGCGGGCTGCGAACGCGTGCTCGACACGGGTTGCGCCAGGCGTCAGTTGCTGGCCACGGTCGCCGTGGAGTTCCCGAGCGTCGCGTTGGTCGGGGCGCTCAGCGTGACCTTCAGGCTCTTGCGGACCTGGGCCGGGGTCTTGCCCTTGAACGCGTACTTGACGCCCCAGATCTGCGATCCGCCGCCGCTGAACTTCAACGTCCGGGTCTGGCTCGACCAGGTGCCGCCGTTCTTCGGCGTGAACGGCTTCATGCTGCTGCGGACGGTGACCGACGTGTTCACGCCCGCGGGCGCGTCCGAGACGATCGTGCACCAGGCGAAGCTGTACTGCCCGCCTCGCTCCTGCTTGACGTGACACGGCGAGATCGAGATCTCCCCCTGGTCGCCGCCGGACTGCGCCTGGGCGGCGGCCGGCAGCGCGACGGCGCATGCGGCGGTGACGGCGATCCCGGCGACGAACCGGGTGGTGGTGGATGAACGGCGCATGCTGGGACTCCTCGGTAGTGGTGATGTCGACCACCACTGTGCGCGTCGGACGGCGGCCGGACGTCAGTAGCCCGCTACTGCACCGCGACCGGGCCGGTACGCAGGAGCTTGCCGTCAGCGGCGTACACCGCCATCATGACCGCCGTGGCGCGACCATCGATCGAGCGGCCGGAGCCGCCCGAGCCGCCGCTGGCCCGGGACGGGGAGCGTGCCGCGCTGCGGGCGCAGCTCGACGCGGCCGTCGCGGGGAGCGGGGGCTTCGTGGTGGTCGAGGGACCCGCGGGGATCGGCAAGACGACGCTGCTCGACGACCTCGTATCGGCGGCAGGCCAGCAGGGGGTCGGGTGGCTGCGGGCACGGGGCGGCGAGCTCGAGCGGGACCACCCGCTGGGCGTCGCCCGGCAGCTGCTGCAGGGCCCGATCGGTGACTCCGCCGTCGTCCGCGACGCCGGTCCCGTGGCCGGTCCGGCGGTCGCCGCGCTCGACGCGCTCGGCGACGGCACCGGCGCGGTGCCCGGCTTCCCGGTGCTGCACGGGTGCTGGTGGCTGGTCCAGGCGCTCGCGATCCGCGGACCGATGCTGCTGGTGGTCGACGACCTGCAGTGGGTCGACCCGGCCTCGCGGCACGTGCTCGGCCACGTCGGGGCCCGCCTCGACGAGCTGCCGGTGCTGCTGGTCGCCGGGCTCCGCGACCCGGACCCCGGTGCGGCGACGTCGGGGCCGCCGCTGGGGTCCGTCCCGCGCCGGGAGACGATCGCCCCGGCGCCGTTCGACGCGGCCGACGCGGGGCGGCTGGTCGGCCGCGAGCTGGGGACGGCGGTCGTGCCGACGCTCGCGCGCGCCTGCCGGGACGCGACCGGCGGCAACCCGTTCCTGCTGACCGAGCTGGCCGGCGCCCTGCGACGCGACCCGGTCGGCGACTCCACCGCGGAGCGGGTCCGCGAGCTCGCTCCGCGGTCGGTGGCCCGGGCGCTCCTGCGGCGGCTCGACGGCCACGGTCCCGGGCCGTGGGCGCTCGCCCGTGCGCTGGCGATCCTCGCCGACGGCGGAGACCAGGGGGTGGCGGCGTCGGTCGCCGGTCTCGACCCGGCCGTCGCGGCCGAGGCCGCCGACGTCCTGGTCCGGGCCGACGTGCTCGACGACGCCGACCCGCTGCGGTTCCGGCATCCGATCGTGCGTGCCGCGATCCGGGCGGAGATCGGCCCAGGCGAGCGCGGGCGGCTGCACGCCGCGGCGGCGGCGCGGCTGCGCGCGGCCGGGCGTCCCGCGGCCGAGGTCGCGGTCCACCTGCTCCACGCGCCGACGGGCGACTCGGCGGCGACCGCCCGGGTGCTGCTCGACGCGGGACAGGACGCGGTGCGGCGGGGCGCCGCCGACGAGGCGCTGCGGTTCCTCGAACGGGCGCTCGCGGAGCCGCCGGACGAGGCGACCCGGCCGGACGTGCTGGCCGCACTCGCCGAGGCGGGGCTGCACGCTCGGCTCGACCTGCCGACCGCTGGCGAGCGGCTCGCCGAGAGCGCGGCCACGACCGTCGACCCTGACCGCGCGGTGGCGCGCTGGCTGCTGCTGTCCCAGTTGGTCGCGATCGGCCGCGGGATCCCGGCGTCGGTGGCGCTGCTCGAGCAGGCGATGCAGGCCGTGGCCGAGCATCCGCCGGCCCGGCGGCGGGTCGCGGTCGACCGGGCGGGGAAGGCGTTGTTGCACCCGGAGACCCGCGCCCGGGCCGACGCGCTCGCCCGCGACGCGCCCGGCGTGCGGGGCGGGGACACGACGATCGACCGGCTCGAGCGCTGCAACCTCGCCTGGGCGCTGGCGCTCGGCGGCGCCCCGGCGGCCGACGTGGTCGCGCTCGCCCGGCCGACCCTGGCCGGCGGCGCGACGCTGCGCGAGACCGGCCCGTCGGCGCCGGTCTACCAGGCGATCGCGGCGCTCTCGCAGGTCGACGCGATCGATGACGCACTGCAGTGCGCGGACGCCGCGGTCGCGGTTGCCCGCGAGCGCCACGCGACGCTCGGGCTCTACGGCGCGCTCGGGACCCGCGCCTCGATCCACTGGCGGGCCGGCGACGTGCGGGCCTGCGCGGTCGACGCGAGCGCGTCGCTCGACCTGCCCGGGATCCCGGGGCCGTTCCGGGTGGTCTCCGCGGGCTGGCTCGCGCTCGCGCAGCTGGCCGCCGACGACGTCGAGGGAGCCGCGGCGACGCTCGACGCGGTGGCCGACGTCCCGGTCGTCGAGAACGTCAACCTGCACGTCGTCGAGGCGGCCCGGGCGGCGCTGCTCGCGGCCCGAGGTGAGGACGCCGCCGGGCTCGCGCGGTTCGACGACCTCGACCGCCGTCGGCGTGCGTCCGGCACGCGGGCGCTGCTGCCGTGGCGCGGGGACCACGTCGCGCTCGCGGTTCGGGTGGGGGACCGGGACGGTGCGGCGGCGCTGGTCTCTGCCCTGGTTGCGGACGCCGAGGCGGTCGGCACCCCGGGAGCGGACGGTCTCGCGCTGCGCGCCCGCGCGCGGACCGCCGACACGCGCGCCGACGAGATCGCGCTGCTGCGTCAGGCCGACGCGGTGCTGCGGCGGTCGCCCGCCCGGCTGCTGCACGCCGAGGCGCTGGTCGCGCTCGGCGCCGCGATCCGGCGCGACGGCCGGCGGGCCGAAGCACGGCCGGTGCTCGAGCAGGGCCTGCGCGCGGCACGCCGCTGCGGGGCGTTGCGGCTGGCGGGCTGGGCGCACCAGGAGCTCGCGATCGCCGGAGCGATGCCGCGTCGGCTGCAGTTCTCCGGGGCCGACGCGCTGACGCCGGCCGAGCGCCGGATCGCGGATCTGGCGGCGGCGGGACGGAGCAACCGCGAGATCGCCCAAGAGCTCTACGTCACGCCGAAGACGGTCGAGAACCAGCTCGGGCGGGTCTACCGCAAGCTCGGGATCGGGTCGCGGACGCGGCTGGCCGAGACGCTCGGCGCGCCGCACGGGTGACGACGACCGGACGGGTTCGGTCTGGTCACCCGGTCCGCGGTTTGAGGGGGTGGTCCCTCATGAGGTCGCGGGCCGTCGGCGGCAGGCTGATCCGGCCCAGCCGTCCTCCGAGGAGACCTGATGAAGCTCATGCCCCGCGATCCGGCCGCCGCACCCCGGCACCGTCGCATCACGTCCGCCCACGTCCTGGCAGGCACCGCCCTGTTCGTCGCGCTCGGCGGCACCAGCTACGCCGCCGTGAGCCTGCCGAAGGACAGCGTCGGGACGGCACAGCTGCGCAAGAACGCGGTCGCGTCGAGCGACATCCGCAAGGACGCGGTGACGTCGGCCAAGGTCCGCAACGGATCGCTCGGCGTCGCCGACCTGAGCAAGGGCGCGGTCGCCAGCCTGCGCACGCCCGGTCCGGCGGGCCCCGTCGGCGCGACCGGCGCTCCGGGGGCACAGGGACCGCCCGGCCCCCATGGTCCCGCAGGAGCTCAGGGCATCCCCGGCCCGCAGGGGCCGGCCGGGATCGTCGAGCCTCAGAGCATCGCCAGCGTCGGCACGGTCAACCTGTCGGCGGACACGACCCATACGGTGCTGACGCTGTCGGTCGCGCCGCAGCGCTACGTGCTGCACGCAAAGCTCAACCTGTTCAGCGTCGGGGCGGACCAGATCGAGTGCGAGCTGCGCGCCAACGGCACGGTGCTCGACCTGATCCGCTGGAACCCGGAAGGCGCCAACGTCCGGCTGCCGGTCTCGCTGCAGGCGGTCACGCCGACCGCATCCGGAACCCTCGACGTGCGCTGTCACAACGGCGACGCCACCGGCAGCGCGTTCCAGCGCAGCCTGATCGCGCTTCCCGTCGGCTGAGCCCCAGCAGCCGGACGCTACGCCGCGAGGCCGCTGAGCTCGGGGCCCGGCGGCTGTCGGGACGCCCGGGGGCGGCCCTCGGGGGCGCCGGGCGCCCCGGCGCTCACCCCCCCGGCGCGGGACGCCTGGAGCCCACCCCCCAACGGCCCCGGCTTCCC
>JBQGEK010000420.1:0-6758 GCA_052039575.1 Patulibacter sp.
GCGAGGGCAAGTCCCTCGGCCGACTCGCGTCCGAGCTGCTCGCCACGAGCCTCGCCGCCGACGCGCCCGCCGACGCGCCGGCGCCGCTGGCGTGGACGACGCGCCCGATGGGCGCCCGGGTCGATCTGGACGACAAGGACGCCCTCCACGCCGCACTCGACGCGCGATGAGCGTCGCCGTCGACGCCGACGTCCTGCTCTACGCGTCGGACGCCGGCAGCCCACGCCAGGCGATCGCCCTCGACGTGCTCCGCGAGCACGCCGAGGGGCAGGGCCTGCTCTACCTCTTCTGGCCCGTGGCCCTCACCTACCTGCGGATCGCCACGCACCCGTCGATCTTCGATCAGCCGCTCAGCCCGGCCGAAGCCATCGGCAACCTGCGGGGTCTGATCGAGCGACCGAACGTCCGCACCCCCGGCGAGGATGAGCGCTTCTGGCCCGCGCTCGAGGACGCGATCCGCACCACGACGGCGCGCGGCAACCTCGTCCCCGACGCGCACGTCGCCGCACTGATGCGGGCCCACGGCGTCCGTTCGATCATCAGCCACGACCGCGACTTCCGGAAGTTCCCGGGCATCGAAGTGGTCGACCCCTTCACCGCCTGACCGCCGGACGCTCCGGATCGGAGTCGTCGGTGGTCGGCGCGGCCGCCGTCGAAACGGCCCGCTCGGTCATGGACGCGGACTCCGGTCGGCTCGGCGGGGTGGTGGGCGGGTCTCCCCACAGTCGGTCGCCGAGCAGGGTCAGCGCGGCCGGTGCCAGCAGCAGCCGGACCAAGGTGATGTCGACGAGGATCGCGGCGGCCAGGCCGAACCCGGACATCTTCATCGTGGTGTCGGAGTCGGTGGCGAAGCCGAGGAAGACCGCGATCATGATCGCCCCGGCCGCTGCGATCACCCAGCGGGTCCGCGCCGTTGCCTCGGCGACCGCAGGCGGCACCAGGCCGCGGACATCGGTGCGGGCCCCGTCCCGAGCGTCGCGGGTCGTGGGCGCGCCGGACTGCTGCCGGGCTCGTGACACCCGCATCTCCCACTCCTCGCGCACCCGCGAGAGCAGGAACACGTTGTAGTCGGTCGAGAGCCCGAACAGGATCGCGAACATGAACAGCGGGACGTAGGGCACGACCGGCTGGATCTCGACCCCGATCAGGCCGGTACCGACTTCGGTCTGGAACAGCAGGTGGATCACGCCGTAGGCGGCCGCGATCGCGATCAGGTTGAGCACCGCCGAGAGCACGGCGACCTTGAGTGAGCGGAAGGTGACCGTCAGCAGCAGCAGCGAGAGCCCGACGACCACCAACGCGAAGATCGGCAGCCGGTCGCTGATCCGCTGGGCCTCGTCGACCAGCCGCGCGTTGTAGCCGCCGACCAGGGCCTGGGCCTGCGTGCCCTCGAGCGCCGCGGGGATCGCGTCGTCGCGCAGCGCGCGGACCAGGTCGGCCGTGGCGCTGTCCTGCGGCGAGCTCGCCGGGAAGACCGTCACCAGCGCGGTGTCGCCCGCCTCGTTGAGCACCGGCGGAGCCACCGACGCGACCCCGGGCTCGGTCTCCACGGACTGCTGGACCGCGGTGCCGGCGGCCTCCGCGTCGCCGCCTTCACGAGCGTCGACGGCGATCACCAACGGCCCGTTGAAGCCCGGGCCGAACCCGGAGGCCAACCGGTCGTAGGCGACGCGCTGGGTCTCGCTGGTCGGCAGGTTGCCGTTGTCCGGCTGGCCGAGCTCCAGGCTCATCGCCGGGATCGCCAGCACGATCGCGATCAGGCCGCCGACCGCCAGCGCCACCTTCGGGCTGCGGACCGCGAAGCCGGCTCGCGCGGGCCGCGCGGCGTCCCTCTCGGCGCGGGCGGCGAGCTTCTCGGCAGAGAGCCCGCGGTCGCGGCGCGGCAGCATCCTGCGGCCGGCGGCGGCGAACAGCGGCGGCAGCAGCAGCACCGCGACCAGCGACGTGACCAGCACGAAGCCGCCGGCGACGACGCCGACCTTGCCGACGAACGGGATCCCGGTCACGAGCAGGCCGCTGATCGAGATCAGCACGATCGCCGCGGCGGTCACCGCCGAGTGCCCGGCGGTCGCGTTCGCCGTCGCCGCGGCCTCGCGCGGGGACGCGCCGCGGCGCAGCTCCTCCTGGTGCCGCGCCGCGGTCAGCAGCGCATAGTCGATCCCGGCCCCGAGGCCGAGCATCGCCGCCATCGTCGGGGCCAGGCTGGGGATCTCGACGCCGTTGGCGGCCAGCCCCATCAGGCCGAAGCCGAGCGCCAGGCCGAGGAAGGCGGTCAGCAGCGACGACAGCGCCGCCCGCACCGAGCGGAGGATCGCCAGCAGCAGGACGAGCGCGACGAGCACGCCGGCGAGCTCGCCGATCGGGATCTCGCCCTCGTTGCCGGCGTCGACGACCTGCCCGGCCATCGAGACCTCGATCCCCGCCTGCTCGAGCGACGCCGTCGCGTGCTCCAACCGCTCGCGGGGGTCGGCGCCGAGCTCGCTGGCGGTCTGGTCGTAGGTGACGGTCGTGAATGCCGTCCGCCCGTCCTCGGCGATCCGGCCGTCGTCGAGCGGATCGTCGACCGCGCTGACGTGGGGCTGGACGTCGATCAGTTCGAGCGCGGCGCGGATCGCGTCGGCGCGCGGACCGTCGCGCAGCTCGCCGTCGCCGACGCGGAAGACGATCGTCGCGGAGTCGCCGGCCTGGTCGGGGAAGCGGTCGGCGATCAGGTCCTGGGCCTTCTGCGACTCGATCCCGGGAACGTCGAAGTCGTCGACCGTCGGGCCGCCGCTGGAAATCCCGACGCCGATGACCGCGATCAGCAGGACGAGCAGGGCCGCGAGTGAGCGGCGGGGGTGGCGGGTCGTCGCCGTAGCGAGCCCGCGGAGCAGGGAGGACATGCGCCGAAAATAACCCGACGCAGTCCAAAATTCGACTCAATCCAGAAATTGGCGGGCTATCCCGCGCCCCGACCGGGGGTTTTCCCGAGGCGGGCCAGACCACCGTCGACGAAGGCGATCGCGTCGTCGAGCAGCCGGTCGATCTCCTCCGCCTCGAGCGCGCCGCCCTTCGTCTCGATCCGACGGGCTGCTTCGTGCTCGACCGCCGCCAGCGCCGCGGTCAGCGACCCCGCGACCAGCCGCGGCGCCAGCGGATGGTCGGCGTCCATCGTGCGGACCAGCGCGTCGGCGATCGCCGCCTCGATCCCATCGCGGACCCGCGCGCGAGCGGCGCCGACCGCGGGGACCTCGGCGGCCAGCCGGTTCTGCAGCAGCATGTCGGGCTCGACCCATCCCGCCAGCGTGCGCAGCCACTCTCGGACGACCCCGATCACTCCCGCGCGGTCGTCCACCGCGCCCAACGCGTCGGTCAGCGCGTCGACCGCCGCGGGTGCCTGCCCGAGGACGATGTCCTCCTTGGCCGGGTAGTAGGTGAAGACGGTCGCCCGCGCGACCCCGGCCGCCTCGGCGATCTCCGCGACGGTCACCTCGTGGTACCCGCGCTCAGCGAACAGGCGCATGCCGGCCTCGTGGATCGCGGTGAAGGTGCGCTGCCGCTTGCGCTCGCGTAGGCCGGTCATCGACGTCCGAGTCTAGGCGCCTACCCCATCACCGCCGCGGCGTACGCCTCGAGCATCGTGCGGCTCTCGTCGAGCAGCGCCGGGGCGCCCTCGGGATCGAGCCGGAACGCCTCGCGCAGCAGCGCGTCGCCGGCGACGACGATCGTCCGCGCCGCAACCTCGAGCTGCGCGTCCGGGGCGTCCGGCCAGTGGACACGGAGAACCCGCAGCACCGATCCCGCGACCTGCTCGCGGATCGGCCGGGTCAGGTCGCGCATCCGGGCGGTCCGCAGGTCGCTGTACCAGAGCGCCAGGAACGCGGGCTGCCCACGGAATCCCGCGGCCAGCGCATCGATCACCGTCGCCAGCGGCCGCTCTGCCGCGTCCTGCTCCTCGACGTCCGCAGCCGCGGCGACGAGGTCGGCGAACTGCTGCCAGTGGCGCAGCGCGATCGCCTCGGCGACCGCGTTCTTGTCCTCGAAGTAGGCGTAGACCGATCCGACCGCGACTCCGGCCCGCGAGGCGATCCGGGTGGTCGAGATCGCCTTCGCCCCCTCGCGCGAGAGCAGCGATTCCGCCGCGTCGAGCACCCGGTCGCGGGTCTCGCGTGAACGCTGCTGTCGCGGAGACCGTCGGGTCGTCGGAGGATCAGGCTCGAACATGAAACGTCCTTCACATTTCATGTTAGCCTGCTCGCGCGCATGACCCAACCAGCCGACATCACCGCCGCTCGTACCCAGGTCGCGGCCGCCGCGCACCGCCTGGCCGCGGCCGGACTGGTCTCCGGGACGGCCGGCAACGTCAGCGCCCGAAGCGGCGATGCGGTCGTGATCACCCCGACCGGAGTGGAGCTGGCCACCGTCGCCGCCGGGCATCTCACGGTGGTCGCACTCGACGGGACCGTGATTGACGGCGACCTGGCGCCGACGTCCGAGCTCGACCTGCACCTGGGCGTCTACGCAGCGCGCGGGGCGGGTGCCGGCTGCGTGGTCCACACCCACGCGCCCGTCAGCACCGCCCTGTCGTGCGTGCTCGACGAGCTGCCGTGCGTGCACTACGAGATGCTGCTGCTCGGCGGGCCGGTCCGCGTCGCGCCGTACGCGACCTTCGGCACGCCGGAGCTGGCCGCCTCGGCGGTCGCCGCCCTCGAAGGGCGCACCGCCGCGCTGCTCGCCAACCACGGCACGGTCGCCTACGGCGCCGACGTCGACGCTGCGGTTCGTGGCACCGAGCTGCTCGAGTGGGCGGCGACGGTCTACTGGCGCGCGGCCCAGGTCGGAACGCCGCGGACGCTCGACGCCGACGAGCGGCGGGCCGTCGTCGAAGCCGCCGTCGCACGCCGCTACGGCACCACCCACCGGATCAGCGATATCGCCCCCGACGAGGAGAGCAGCCGATGAGCGAGCAGGTCGTGGTCGCGGTGGGGGTCCACGTGCTGGACGTCCTGGTCCGGCCGGTCACGGAGATCCCCGACGGTCAGGGCGGGGCTCTGGTCGAGCAGATCAAGATGACCGCGGCCGGGTCCGCCGGGGGTGCCGCGCTGGTGCTCAGCCGGCTCGGGGCGCAGGTTCGCAGCGCGGGGGCGATCGGGACCGACGCGCTCGGCGACAGCCTGCTCGCGCTGCTCCGGCGCGACGGGATCGACACCGACCACCTGCTGCGCCGCGACGACGTGCAGACGTCGGCCAGCGTGCTGCCGATCCGTCCCGACGGTTCGCGTCCCGCGTTCCACGTCGTCGGCGCCAACGCGACCTACTCGCCGGACGACGTCACCGACGCCCTGCTCGACGGGGCGACGCACCTGCACCTGGGCGGCCCGGAGTTCCTCGGTGGCGACGCGGCCGCGACGATCCTCGCCCGCGCCAAGGGCCGCGGGATCACGACCTCGGCCGACGTGCTCGCGCCCGGCGATCCCGGCGTGCTCGAGTGGATCGCCACCGCGCTGCCGCAGCTGGACTACTTCCTGCCCAACGACGAGCAGGCGCTCGGGTTCACCGGCGCCGACGACCTGGAGTCCGCGTGCCGGGCGCTCGTCGACCGCGGCGTCGGCTGCGTGGCGGCGACCCGCGGCGGCGACGGGGTGCTGGTGGTCGACAGGGACGACGTCTTCTCCGTCCCCGCGAACGAGGTCGAGGTCGTCGACACCACCGGCTGCGGCGACGCGTTCTCGGCCGGATTCCTGCGTGGACTGGCGCTCGGATACGACCACCGCGAAGCCGCGCGAATGGGCTGCGCGACGGCGGGAATCGTCGCCGGTGGCCTGGGGTCCGACCACGGCGACTACGACCTCTCGACCGTCCGGGCGATCGCGTGAGCGGCGCGGTCGTCACCGGGGCGGCGCGCGGCCTGGGCTTCGAGATCGCCAAGCTGCTCGCCGCTCGCGGACTGACCGTGCATCTGACCGACGGCGACGGCGACGCGGTGGCGAAGGCCGCCGCGGAGATCGGTGGGACCGCCTGGGCGTCGACCCTCGACGTGCGCGACTTCGCGGCCTGCCAGGCGACAGCGGCCGCGACCGTCGAGCGGACCGGGGACCTGGCCGTCTGGGTCAACAACGCCGGCGTGCTGTTCACCGGATCGGCGTGGGACCACGACGACGCCGCGCGGCGGCTCATGATCGACGTCAATGCGACCGGGACGATCAACGGCACGCTGGCTGCGCTCGAACCGATGCGCTCCGCCGGGCGCGGCCACGTCGTCAACGTCGTCTCGTTGGCCGGGATCGTCGCCGCCCCGCGCGAGGCGGTCTACGCGGCGTCGAAGCACGCCGCGATCGCCTTCAGCCTCGGCACCCTGACCGACCTGCGACTGGCCGGCGAGAAGGACGTCGACATCTCCTGCCTCTGCCCGGACGGGATCTGGACCCCGATGCTTCACGACCGGCTGGACGACCCGGGCGCAGCGTCGTCGTTCATCGGCACGCTGCTGCAGCCGGAGCACGTCGCGGCTCAGGTCGGACGGATTCTCGACCGCCCGCGACCGGTCACCACGGTGCCGAAGCTCCGCGGGGCGGTCGCCCGCTTCGGCGATCTGTTCCCGCGGGTGGCGCTGGCGCTCGCTCACCGGGTCCAGGCCGACGGCCGGCGCAAGCAGCGGCGCTACGCCCGGCGGATCGCCAAGGGGACCTGGCCGCCGCGGCCCTGAACCGCGGCGGACCGTGCCGCTCCTGCGACCGGTGGGGGGGGGGGAGGGGGTGGGGGGGGGGGAGAGCGCGGGG
>JBQGEK010000421.1:0-4756 GCA_052039575.1 Patulibacter sp.
GTTCCCGCAGGAGGGGCTGGAAGATCCGGACAAGTTGGCGTCCGCGCATCTCAAGAAGGCCGTCGTCACGCTTCCCGAGGGGATGACGATCAATCCGTCTGGTGCGCACGGGCTGGCCGGCTGCACGGACGCGGATCTTAAGCTGGCGTCCAAGGAGCCGGTCACCTGCCCGAATGCGGCGAAGGTCGGGACCGTCACCGCGAAGTCGCCGGTCCTGAAGGAGACGCTGTCGGGTGGTGTCTACATCCGGTCGCAGAACTCGATGGATCCGGAGTCGGGCGAGATGTTCCGCCTCGCGCTTGTGCTCGAGAACGAGGAGCGTGGACTTTCGATCCGGCTTCCCGGGCAGATTCGCGTCAACAAGCAGACGGGTCGAATCGAGACGACGTTCGACAACAACCCGGAGCTGCCGGTCTCCGACATCAACCTGCGGTTCAAGGACGGTCCCACCGCGCCGCTGGCGACGCCACCGATCTGCGGTCCGAAGACCATCGATACGGTCCTGACCTCGTGGGGCGGACAGACGAAGCACCTGCAGTCGTCGTTCAATGTGGATTGCGTTCCGCACCTTGGGACGTTCGGCCTCGGCTTCCAGGCCGGCACCGTCAATCCGGTCGCTGGTGCGAGCTCGCCGTTCAACCTGCTGCTGCAGCGGGCGGACGGTCGCGATGTCCTGAGCGGCCTGCGGGTTGCGATGCCGGAGGGCCTGCTGGCCAACCTGAACGGCAACCTGTGGACGCAGATCGGGTCCGTTACGGCGGATGCCGGGCCGGGCTCGAATCCGTACCGGTTCCCAGGGAAGGTCTATCTTGAAGGTCCGTACGATGACGCGCCGTTCTCGTTGCGGGTGATCATTCCGGCGAAGGCCGGTCCGTTCGACCTCGGTGAGGTCGTGGTGCGGCAGAAGATCTACGTCGACCCCACGACGGCGCAGGTCACGGTGGTCTCGGATCCGATTCCGACGATCGTCGAGGGGGTGCCGGTCAGACTCCGGAACATGTCGGTCGACATCGACAAGCCCGGCTTCATGATTAACCCGACCTCGTGCGAGGAGAAGCAGATCGGGATCCATGCGACCTCTCTGGGTGGGCAGTCGACGCACAAGAAGACGCGGTTCCAGGTTGGCGCCTGCGACAAGCTGCCGGTCAAGCCGAAGCTCGACATCGATGTCATCGGCATGAAGCAGCTGAGCTACCACAAGCATCCGGGCATCAAGGCGACGGTCACGCAGACGCCGGGCGAAGCCGGTCTGAAGCGCGCGTCGGTGACGATGCCGCTGTCGCTCGCCCTCGACACCAAGAACGCGAAGGCGCTCTGCAAGCCGGCCGAGGCTCAGGCTAAGGCGTGCCCGGAGGGCTCGATCGTCGGCAACGCCACCGCGATTTCGCCGGTCCTCAACCGGCCGCTGAAGGGTCACGTGTACTTCGTCGAAGGCACGCGAGTCACGGCACAGGGTCGGGTGACCTCGGCGCTCCCGAAGTTGTGGGTCGCGCTCCGCGGTGAGGTTTCGCTCGACGTGTGGGCGGACTCCGATGTCGACTCCGACGACCGGCTGGTGACGACGTTCGCGAACGTGCCGGATGCCCCGATCAGCTCGTTCGAGATGAACATCAACGGCGGCGCCAACGGCATCCTGCAGGTCACCGGCCAGCCGGGCGCGCACATGTGCAACCAGCCCAGCGTGGCGGAATCGCGGTTCGATGGCCAGAACGGCAAGCGGCAGAACGGAAAGACGAACATGTCGGTTCCTTGTCGGTTCCGCGCCGTCTCGTCGACGCTCGAGTCGCGCGACGCGAACGTGCGGATGACGGGCCTGGGAGCGGGCACGGGTCGGCTGATGCTGGCGGGGTCGGGTATCCGGAAGGCCAGCCGGGCACTGAGGAACGCCCCACTCGCCACGATCCGGGCCCGTCTCACCGAGTCAGGTCGGCGCGCTCACCGGGCCGGCAAGAGCATCCGGGTCAAGGCCACCTTCCGGCCCTCTGGCGGAGGCAAGGCCAAGACCGTCACGGTCACGGTCAAGCCGGCGAAGAAGAAGACCAGCGCACGAGGGGGCAGCAGGCGCTGATCCCTGAGCACGCTGCGGGCCGGTGAACGGCCGGCCCGCAGCGTCCACGTTCCTCCCTGACTGCCATGGCCAGCCGCAGCACGACATCGACGCGGGTCCAGCGTGTGCTCGAACGGCGTATAGCGCTGGTCGATGCGACGATGCGCGTGACGGCGGCGATCGGGTACGAGGCGGCGACGGTCGCGGACATCTCGGCGGAAGCCGGGTGCAGCCGCCGGGCGTTCAACCGGCACTTCCGGGACAAGGCTACGGCGTTCGAGGTTGGCTACCGCGAGATCACCGCCGATCTGCGGTGGACCGTGCAGGCCGCGTACGACGCCGCCGACGATCCGATCCGGCGGACCACTTCGTGCCTGGAGGCGCTCGCCGAGTTCCTCGCGTCCGATCCGCGCCGGGCCGAGCTGCTCGTGATCCACGGGCACGCGGCTGGGCAGGGGACGGCGGCCGTGCACTGCGAGACGATGCGGCGGCTGGTCGACCTGATCCTCGACAACACCGCGGAGCTGCCGCAGCCGCCGGGCGATCCCCGACTCGTGGCCGAGACCGTGGCCGGTGGGATCTACGAGATCGTCTTCGCCCGGGTCCTGCGCGGTCAGGTGCGCACGCTGCCGAGCCTGGTGCCCGACTGGGCCCGGGTCGTGATGGCGCCCTACGTGGCGATCGCGGAGAACGCGTCGCCGGCGGACGCCTGAGCCCCGCCCGGGGCCACGGCCATCTGCCGCGGCCCCGGATCGAGCGGACTACCGCGCCTTCAGCGAGGTCGTGCGCGACTTCGCGCCGACCTTGACCGTCAGCGACTTCGACGCCGTGCCGACGCGCGCGTTGACCACGATCCGCGAGGACGTGCTCAGGCGCTTGCCGGCGCGGTGCGCGACCGTCACGCGGTTGGTGCCGGTGCGCACCGTGGTGCGCTTGCTGCCCTGCAGGCGCACCGACGCCCGGACCTTCGTCTTCGCCGACTGCTTCTTCGACGAGGACTTCTTCGCCTTCGCGCTGCTCGAGCCGCGCTCGCGGACCGTGCACGAGACCGACCGGCGGCGGTTGGTCAGCTTCCAGCGGACCGTGACGCGCGGCGTCGTGCCCGCGGCACCACGCTCGCCCTACGGGCCCCGCGGCCCCGGAGCACCCGGGACGCCCGGAAGACCGGGAACGCCGGTCAGGCCTGCCGGACCCGGGAGCCCGGGAGCACCCGCCGGCCCGGGAGCACCCGCCGCGCCCTGGGGACCCTGCGGGCCGGGCGCTCCGTCCTGGCCCGGCTCGCCGTCCTGGCCGGGCGTGCCCGTCGGCATCGGGATGCTGGTCGCCGACAGCGCGACCGTGTGCTCGCGGTCGGCGGTGTTCGTGCTGAGCACCAGCTCGGCGTTGGTCGTCACGTCGGCCTGCGTCGGTGCGAACCGCACCAGCACGCGGCAGGACTCGCCCGGCGCGACCGCGTCGGCCCGGCAGGTCTCGGCCGCCCCCGAGAACAGGCCCGCCGCCGCCCCCTCGGCCTCGATCCGGATGTCGCTGATCGCCAGCGGCTGGTCGCCCTGGTTGGTCACCGTGACCGTCTGCGGCGCGCTGATCATCCCCACCGGCTGGGCGGAGAAGACCGGCACGTCGGCGGAGAGCTTCGGGCCCGGCCCGGTCGAGGGTCCGACCGCGATCGTCTTCTCGGTCGTGACCGGCGCCAGCGACGCCTCGTCGGTGAACTCGCGCATCGAGTCGTTGGTGACCGACACCGTGACCGTGCCCTGCTTCAGCGCGGTCAGCTCGCGCGTCGCCGGGTCGAGGATCGCGACCTTCCCGGCCTTCCGCGCCGCGGCGATCGCCGTATCCCCGCTGCCGACCGCCAGCCCCGCGTCGCCGCCCCAGCGGACGGACATCGGGTAGCGCAGCGGCACCACGCGACTACCGGGCTGCACGCCGTTGGGCTGGACGATGCTGCCGCTGAGGGTCGTCGACGTGCCGACCTCGATCGACTCCGGGACGTTGAGCTCGATCGACTGCGCGAACGCGCGGATCTCGCTGGTCAGCCACTGGTCGTCGGCGGACGCGTCCTGGTCGACGCTCCAGCGGTTCCAGCCGTTGAAGCCGCCGCGGTCCGGGGACCCGTAGGCACCCTTGCCCGTCGAGCTGACCACGCTGTAGTGGACGCCCTCCTCGCTCTGCGTGAAGGCGTTGGATGCGTGACCACCGGTCATCGCGACGCCCTTGCCGCTCTTCGCCCGGAAGTCCGAGAGCAGCTTCTTGATCAGCTGGACCTCGGTGCGGTCGGTCAGCTGGCTCGCCTTGGTCTCGAGCGGGTCGTCAACCGGGTGGTGGGCGAAGACCGACACGTTCTTCACGCTCGGGTCGTCGATCGCCGACGTCAGCGCGTCCTCGAGCATCGGCAGCTGGTCGAAGTCCGACGAGCGGAGGCTGCCCAGCGCGCTGTTGAGGAAGACGAACCGCGTGCCCTTGTGGTCGAAGGTGCCGTAGGCGTCGCCGAACTCGGCCTTCCAGTCGCTCAGCGAGCCCTGGCCGCCGCGCACGTAGGACTCGTGGTTGCCCGGGACGTAGACGCAGGGCACGGTGCTGTCGGTCGCGCTCACGTCGAGCTGCTTGCCGATCTGCTGCTCGAGCGGGAGCAGCTCGCAGCCGCCCTCCTCGAGCACGTCACGCGCGAGCTCGACGTCGGCCCGCTCGCCGTAGTCGGTGATGTCGCCG